>JANMZP010000007.1:0-20897 GCA_031383435.1 Betaproteobacteria bacterium
GCGGCCTGCTGCAACTGGTGTTCGCACCGAACAGCGACGCGCTGGGCGCGGCCGTGCAGATGACGGTGCAGGGTGCCTTGCAGCAGTGGCTGGGTGAGCTGATCGAGGTGGAAGCCGTGCAGGTCGATCAGCAAGATGGCACCTTGCGCGTGGACGTGCAGTACCGCGTGCGCCGCGACCAGGAGCGGCGCTTCGAAACCTACACCCGGAGGCTGGGTTGAAGCGCCTCTTCCGCAGCGACAACAGCGCGCGGCTGGCGCTGCTGCGCCGGCCCGAGAACGCGCCGCTGAACGGCATCGAAGCCATCGAGGTGCTGACCGCCAACCAGCGCAGCTTGCGCGTGACTTTCGTGCGCAACATCGCCGCCACCTTGACCGCCGCGCATTGCGCCATCAGCGGTGGCGTGCGCATCACCGGCGTGCGCATCCTGCCCGAGGGCCTCCAGTGCAGCGGCCGCAACCTGACCATCAAGGTCGACCGCGCAGGCGATTTCTCCTGGTACGAATTTGCGCTGCAAGACCCGGCTGCGCCGGAAGACGTGCCGGCCGGTTTCGACCCCGTTCTGTCCAGCGTGCGCTTCAGCTTCAAGGCGCAGTGCCCGTCGGATTTCGATTGCGCCGACGACGGCGCTTGCCCGCCAGTGGCGCCACCCGATCCGGCACTGGACTACCTGGCCAAAGACTACGCCAGTTTCCGCCGCCTGATGCTGGACCGCATGGCCAGCGCGGTGCCCCACTTCGACGCGCGCCACCCGGCCGACTTCAGCATGGCGCTGCTGGAACTGTTCGCGCATGTCGGCGACCAGCTCAGCTACCAGCAAGACGCGGTGGCGACGGAGGCTTACCTGGGCACCGCGCGCCGCCGCGTGTCGCTGCGCCGCCATGCGCGGTTGCTGGACTACCCCGTGCACGAAGGCAGCAACAGCCGCACCTGGGTGTGCTTCGACGTGCAGGCCGGGGCCAACGGCCGCACGCTGAAGGCGGGCACACGGCTGCTCAGCCGGGGCGGTAACGGCAGCGGCAGCGCTGGCGACACGCGCTTCGTCACCACGGCCGATTTCGAGCGCCTCCCTGCAGGCAGTTTCGCCGTCTTCGAAACCCTGCACGAACTGGTGCTGCACAGCGCGCAAAGCCGCATCGCCATCCACCGCTTCAGCGACCCGGCCTTCTGCTTGCCGCGCGGCTGCGTGCAGGCGGCCTTGGTGGCCACGCCCGGGCTTCTGCTCGAAGCGGGCAGGGTGCTGATTTTCGAAGAAGTGCTCAGCCCGACCACCGGCCTGGCGGCCGACGCCGACCGGCAGCGCCGTCATGCGGTGCGCTTGACCGATGTCGAAGGGGGCCGTGACGAGCTGGCCAAAACCGACCTGCTGCTGGTGCGTTGGCACGACGCCGATGCGCTGCCCTTCGCACTGTGCGTGGGTGCCGAATTTGCGCAAGGCGGTGCCATGGCAGTGCGTGACATGGCGGTGGCGCGCGGCAACGCCGTGCTGGCCGACCACGGCGACACGCAGCCCTGGCAGGCGCTGATCCCGCCCACGTCGCCTGACGTGAACGTGTGGCGACCGCGCCTGCCCGACTCCGGCATCGCACACGCCCAGCCCTACACCCACAGCCGCGCCGTGCTGGCGGCCGCCGCCGCCGCGCGGCTGCAAGACGTGCAGCTGGCGCGACCCGCCGGCATGCAACTGGTGGCCGACGACGCGCTGGTTTTTGGCGACCAGCCCGACCCCGCCGCCGAACCCTGGCAGCCGCAGCCGGACCTGCTGGGCAGCGACCGCTTCGCGCAAGACTTTGTTGCCGAAACCGACAGCGACGGCACCGTCAGCCTGCGCTTTGGCGACAACCAGTTCGGTGCCAAGCCCGACGCCGGCAGCCGCCTGGTGGGTCGCTGGCGTTTGGGCGGCGGCACGGCCGGCAATGTGGGCGCCGACAGCCTGACGCGGGTGGTCTGCGATGACGCGCTGATCACCAACAACCTGCTCGCCGTGCGCAACCCGCTGCCCGGCGTGGGCGGCAGCGACCCCGACAGCGCGGCCACCATCCGCGCCCGCGCGCCCGAAGCCTTCCGCACCCAGGAACGCGCCGTCACCGACGCCGACTACGCCCGCGCCGCCGAGCGCCACCCCGGCGTGCAGCGGGCGGTGGCGCGGCTGCGCTGGACGGGCAGCTGGTACACGGTGTTCATCAGCGTGGACCGGCGCGGTGGCAAGCCGGTGGACGCGGCTTTCGAGGCGGCGCTGCGGGCCCACCTGGAACGCTACCGCCTGACCGGGCAAGACCTCGACATCCGTCCGCCGCTGATGGTGGCGCTGGACGTGACACTGGGCATCTGCGTGCTGCCCGGCCATTTCACGGCCGACGTGCAACGCCGGCTGCTGCAGCGGCTGGGCACCGGCGCGGATGGTTTCTTCCACCCCGACGCCTTCACGTTCGGGCAGGGCCTGGCGCTGTCGGCGCTGGTGGCGGCGGCACAAGACACCAGCGGTGTGGCCTCGGTCGAGGTGCTGCGCCTGCAACGCTGGGGCCGCGCCGCCAACGGTGAACTGGGGAAAGGCTGGCTGGGTGCCGCGCCGCTGGAAGTGCTGCGCCTGGACAACGACCCCAACTTCCCCGAAAACGGCCGCCTGCGCCTGCAGATGAAAGGGGGCCTGTGATGCGCGACCCGAAACGCTGCGACTGCTGCACCGGCGTGCAAGCGCTGACGCCAGTGGCCGTGCTGAACGCGCCGGGGCAGACCGCGCTGGCCTACCGCGTGGGCACGCACGGCCGCTTCCTGCAGACGCAGATGGCGGCGCTGTCGGGCCAGGCCGCGCTGGCCAGCCTGAGCACCCGCGACCGCAGCGACCCGGCGCTGGCCCTGGTCGACGCCTGGTCTGCCGTGCTGGATGTGCTGGCCTTCTACCAGGAGCGCATCGCCAACGAAAACCACTTGCGCACCGCCACCGAACGCCGTTCGGTGCTGGAACTGGCGCGCAGCATCGGCTACGAATTGCGGCCCGGCGTGGCCGCTTCGGTGCACCTGGCCTTCACGCTGGAAACCGCGCCGGGTGCGCCAGCCACGGCCCGCATCGACGCCGGTACCGCCACCCAAAGCGTGCCCGCGCAAGACGAAGCGGCGCAGGTTTTCGAGACCCTGGAAACGCTGAACGCGCGCGCCGCCTGGAACGCCCTGCGCGTGGTGCACGACGGGCCCGCCGCGCCGTACTGGGGCGGCCGCACGCTGTGGCTGGCCGGGCAGAACACGCGGCTGCAGCCCGGTGACGCGGTACTGGTGGTGGGCGACGAACGCGCGCAAGACGCTGGCAACGAGAACTGGGATTTCCGCCGCGTGGCGCGCGTGCTGGTGGTGCCGCCCGACACGCCCACGGCCGACCCGTTGGCCGGTACCACCATCGTCACGCTGGACCGCGGCCTGGGCACGGCGGTGCCGTCCACCCAGCCGGCACGCGTGCAGCCGCGCTGCTACGCGCTGCGCACCCGCGCCAGCTTTTTCGGCCAGGCCGCGCCCGACTGGCGCGCGATGCCCAGGAGCCTGCGCGCCGCCACGCTGGGGTCTGACGACGACGATGACGGCAGCATCGAAGACCACCCGCAATGGCCGGGCTACACCGTGGCTGACGTTGCCGGCTGGCCGAAAGAGGGCGGCCGGCTCCCCGACAACCCGGTGCTGCTGGACGCCACCTACCCGCGCATCACCGTGGGCAGTTGGGTGGTGCTGGCACGGCCCGAATACGAAGAGTTGTATGAAGTGCTGGACACCCGCGAAGGCGGCCGCAGCGCTTTCACGCTGAGCAGCAAGACCACGCGCCTGGTGCTGCGCGGCGAGCGCCTGGGCGAGCAGTTCAACGACCAGCTGCGTGACACGGCGGTGCATGCCGAATCGGTGGAACTGCCGTGGGCGCTGCGGCCGGTTTCGGGCTTCGTCGGTGGCCTGGGTAGCGGCAAGTTGCTGCTGCTGGACAGCGCGCAGCCCGAGCTGCCCGACGGGCGATGGCTGGCTGTCAGCGGCCACACGCTGGATGGCACGCACCCGGCCACGCCGCGCGCCAGCAAACGACTCCAAGCGGGCGATGCGCTGGCTGCCGTTCAGGTGGCCCCTGACAGCCGCAGCGCCACGCTGACTTTCCTGGACGGCGAGATCTGCAAGGCAGCGCTGCAAGCCGTCAGCGAGGTGGTGCAACTGCGCCACGCCAGCGTGCAGGGCGCGCACACGCGGCTGGAATTGCAGACCGAACTGAGCCAGCACTACCTGCCGGCCACGCTGCGCATCAACGCCAATGTGGTGGCCGCCAGCCAGGGCGACAGCCAGCAGCGCAGCATCCAGCCCGAGGTGCTGGGCAGTGGTGATGGCGCGGCCGTGTTGCAGCGTTTCGAACTGCGCGGCAAGCCGCTGACCCACACCAGCGCGGCCACGCCTTCAGGCACCCGCAGCAGCCTGGAAGTGCGCGTGGACGACGTGGTCTGGCCGCAGGTCGACCGCTTGTCCAACCTGGGCCCGGCCGACCGCGGCTACATCGCCCGGCAGGCCGACGACGGCACGGTCAGCGTGCAGTTCGGCGACGGCCTGCAGGGCCAGCGCCTGCCCAGTGGGGTGATGAATGTGCGGGCGCGTTACCGCGTGGGCATCGGCCTGGCCGGCAACGTGGCGTCTGGGCAGATCAGCCAACTGCGCGCCCGCGCGCTGGGTGTGAAGGACGTGACCAACCCGCTGCCTGCCGCCGGCGCCGCCGACCCCGAGGCGCGCGACGAGGCGCGCCGCAACGCACCGCTGGCCGTGCGCACGCTGGACCGCATCGTCTCGCTCAGCGACTTCGAAGACTTCGCCAGCGCCTTCGCGGGCATCGGCAAGGCACAGGCCGGTTGGCTGTGGGACGGCGAAGGGCGCTTGGTGCAGTTGACCGTCAGCGGCGTGGACGGCGGGGCCATCGCGCCGCAGTCGGCCCTGGCACTGAACCTGCGCGCGGCGGTGGACGCGGTGCGGCCGGCGCACCAGGCGCTGGTCATCGCACCGGCGCTGGTGCTGCGTTTCGGTTTGACGGCCGGCGTGCGGGTGTTGCCGGGCCATGAAGGACCCACCGTGCTGGCGGCCTTGCGCAGCGCATTGGCCGGCGCTTTCGGCTTCGCACAGCGCAGCTTTGCGCAGTCGCTGGCGGCCAGCCAGTTGCTGGACGTGATGCAGCACACCGCCGGCGTGGCCTGGGTCGACCTGGACGCCTTGCGCTTGCGTGACGACACGCCGGCCCACGCGCTGCTGGCCACCGAAAGCGGCCCCGCTGCGCGCCTGCGGGCCCGCGGTGCGCGCTGGGAAGACGGCGCGGTGCAGCCGGCGCAACTGCTGCTGATCCTGCCCAGCGACATCGTGCTGACCGACATCACCGCCTTGCCGGATGGACCCGCCGCATGAACCCCATCGACGCCGAAGCCCTGCTGTCGCGCCTGCCGGCCTTCTACCGCGAGCGCGACGAAGACCTGGGCGGCCCGCTGCGGGCGCTGCTGACGGTGATGGCCGCGCAGGGCGATGTGCTGCTGCAAGACCTGCAGCGCCTGTACGACGACGCCTTCATCGAGACCTGCAGCGATGCGCTGGTGCCCTACATCGGCGACCTGCTGGGCGTGCGCCCGTTGCACGCCATACCCGGCACGGCAGCGGCCGGCCAGCGTGCGCTGGTGGCCAACACGCTGCGCCTGCGCCGCCGCAAAGGCACGCTGCCGGTGCTGGAAGAAGTGGCCCTGGCGGCCACCGGCTGGCGCGCCAGTGCGACCGAGTTTTTCGAGCACCTGTCGACCACGCAACACGTCAACCACGTGCGCCTGCACAGCCTGCGCACGCCCGACTTGCGCCAGGCCGCCAGGCTGGAACGCATCGCCCACGCTTTCGACAGCAGCGCCGCCAGTGCCGATGTGCGCGCGCTGGCGACCCCGCAAGCGCGCGGCTGCGGCCCGCGGCCCAACATCGTCAACGTGGGCCTCTTCCTGTGGCGGATGTCGGCCTACCCGGTGCAACGCGCCACCGCCGCCGTGCGGGCCGGTGAGCCGTGCCACTACAGCTTCGACCCGCTGGGCCGCGATGTGCCGCTGGTCAACCGCCCGCGCTCAGCGCCCGAGGCTGGCACGCTGGCGCTGCCGCAAGACGTGCCCGAGCCGCTGCCGCGCCGCGCACTGGCCGACGGGTTGAACGCCCGACGGCAGGCGCTGGCCGACGGCGTGGCACCCACCGCGCTGTGGTTCCCGCCGCCGTCTTTCCCACCGTCATCCGCCACGGCGGCGGACGAACGCGCACCGGTGCTGCGCGTGTGGCTGGACGGTGTTGAGGTGCCGCCCGAAGACCTGGTGGTGTGCCACCTGGGCGCTTTCCCGCTGGTCAACCCGGAACGCTGGCGCCGCCCGCCGGCCAGCCTGGTCGTGGCCCGCACCGGCGACCTCGCCACCACGCTGAATTTTCCGCAAGGCCCTGCTGCCTGCCTGGTCGGCATCGACCCCGTGCTGGGCCGCCTGGTGCTGCCCGCCGGCCGCGCTTTCGCCAAGGTCGAAGTGGCCAGCGCCTACGCCTTTGCGGGTGACGTCGGCGGCGGGCCTTACGACCGCCGCGCAAGCCCCGGCGCAACGGCTGACGCCCGCGCCGCCGGCTTGCTGGACGTTCGCGATTTCCAGACCGTGCTGACCGTGCCCGGCAGCCACGCCACGCTGGCCGCCGCTTTGGCGGCGGTGGTGCCGGGCACGCGCAGCTTGATCCGCTTGCTGGACGACAGCACGCAGGCCGTGAGCCCGCTGCTGAACCTGCCCGGCACGCTGCTGGCCATCGAAGCGGCCAACCGCCGCCGGCCGGTGCTGATCGGCGATATCGCCTTGCAGGGCGACGTGCAAACGCGGCTGGTGCTGTCGGGCCTGCTCGTCGACGGCGCGCTGCGCCTGCAGGGCCCGCTGCGTGGCGTGGACCTGCGCCACTGCAGCCTGGTGCCGGCGCGCGGCGGCATCACGCACACGGGCAGCGGGTCGGCCCTGCGCCTGACGCTGACGCACAGCCTGCTCGGTGCGGTGCAGGCCGAAGCGGGGCTGGCGGGCGTGTCGGCCGACACCTGCGTCATCGACGCGGCCCACGTCGCGCCGCTGGCGGCCATCCGCCTGCCCGACACCACCTTGACGCTGAACCGCTGCACCGTGCTGGGCACCGTGGCTGCCGGTGAACTGGCGGCTGGGCACACGGTCTTTGACGGCCGCGTGCTCATCCAGCGCCGGCAGACCGGCTGCGTGCGTTTTTGCTGGGTGCCCCTGGACAGCAAGCCGGCCAGCAAGACCGCGCTGTCACAGACCCCCAAGCGCTACCGCTGCCAACCCGACGGCGTGCGCCACGGCATGCCGGCGGCGGTGGCGGCCGAAGAAATGCTGCGCGTCACGCCGGTTTTCGACAGCACCAGCTTCGGCCAGGCGGCCTACGCGCGACTGCGCAGCAGCACCGCCAGTGAGATCCGCATGGGGGCCGAAAACGGTGCCGAGATGGGCGTCTGGAACCACCTGGCGCAGCCGCAGCGCGAGGCCAATCTGCGCCAGATGCTGGACGAGTACCTGCGCTTCGGCCTGGAGGCCGGCGCGATCTTTGCCGACTGATTTGCTGACCGAATCGGCCTTCGAGTTTTCTCTGCTTTTTCACCGAACCACTGCAACCGGATGGCCCCATGAAAGCCGACCTCACCCGCCACACCGACCAGCCCGCCGCCAGCTACCGCAGCGTGCTGCTGCAGCAAGGCCGCGTGCAGCTCGACGCCGATTTCAACGAGCAGCAGGCCATCGCGCTGCGCCGCATCGAAACCGAAACCGTGGACAGCATCGGTGCCACCGGCGCGCCCATCGCCCACCCCGGCTTCGAGTTGACGGGCGTCGGCAAGCAGGTGCAGGTCAGCGCCGGCCGCTTCTATGTCGACGGCCTGCTGTGCAGCAATGCCACGCCTTGCACGGTGGTCACGCAGCCCTGGCTGCCCGGCGCTGCATCGCCCGTCGTGCCCGCCACACCGGCCGGGCAGAACCTGCTGGCCCTGCCGCCGGGCGACGCCACCGCGTTGACCGAAACGGCGGTCTACAACGCCGCCGGCGCGGTGGTGGTGCCGCCCGACGGCCTGTACATCGGCTACCTGGAAGCCTGGGTGCGCCACGTCACTGCGCTGGAAGACCCGCTGCTGCGCGAAGTGGCCTTGGGCGGCCCCGACACCGCCACGCGCGAGCAGTTGCTGTGGCAGGTGAAGCTGCTGCGCGCGGCCGATCTGGCGGCCGGCTTGAGCTGCATCACCGAGCAACCCTGGAAAGACTTCAGCGCGCCCAGCGCCGGCCGCCTGGCCGCCCGCGCCGAACCCGGCGAGCTGGCCACCGACCCCTGCGATCTCAGCCCCGAGGCCGGCTACCGGCGGCTCGACAACCAGCTCTACCGCGTGGAAGTGCACGACGACGGCAGCGTCTCGGGCAAGGCGGTCTTCAAGTGGCAGCGCGACAACGCCAGCATCGTCAGCAGCGTGACGCGCTGGCTGGGTGAACCCAATGCCGACGAATTCGAAGTCGCCAGCCTGGGCCGCGACGATGTGCTGGCCATCACGGTCGGTTGCTGGCTGGAATTCTTCGACGACCGTTTCGATTTCCTCGGTCGCCCCGGCACGCTGGCGCAGGTGACCAAGACCGACGGCCGCATCGTCACGCTGAAACTGGCCAGCGTGCAGGGCCCGCCGCTCGACAAGGCGCTGTTCGCGCGCAACCCGCGCGTGCGCCGCTGGGACGGCGTGGCCGCCATTGTGCCCAAGCCGGAAGCCGACAAGGCCGGCTGGGTGATGCTGGAGGGTGGCGTCGAGGTGAAGTTCACCGCGGGCAAGCTGCGCGTGGGTGACCACTGGACCATTCCGGCGCGCACCGCCACGGCGCGCGTCGAATGGCCCACCGATGGCAGCCTGCCCGTCAGCAAGCCGCTGTTCCTGCTGCCGCAAGGCGTGCGCCGGGCTTTCGCGCGGCTGGCCGTGCTGCGCTGCCAGGCCGGTGTGTGGCAGCGCCTGCCTGACGGCGATTGCCGCTGGCTGTTCCCGGCACTGACCGAGCTGACGCAGTTGCAAGTGGTGGGTGGCGACGGCCAGCAGGCGATGCCGAACACCTTCGCGCCGGCCACGCCCGTGGCCCTGCCCAGCCCGCTGGAAGTGGCGGTGGTGACCGGCCGTTTTCCGGTGGTGGGTGCCACGGTGCGGTTCACCGTCAGCCACGGCCTGCTGCCCAACGGCACCAAGACCCAAGACGTGGCCACGGCCGCCAGCGGCATCGCCGCTGTGGCCTGGTCGCTGGCCGGCAACGCGCCGCAGCAAACCGCCACCGCCACGCTGTTGCAGCCCGGCGTGCCGGCCGCGCAAGCCTGCCCGCCCGTGCACTTCAGCGCATCGCTGGCGCTGGCTGCGCTGGTGGCCTACCAGCCCGGTGCGTGCAGCGACCTGGCTGGCGTGGCCACCGTGCAGGCCGCGCTGGACCTGCTGTGCCGGCGCCAGCCCCCGGCCGGTGGCGGCTGCTGCAAGACGGTGGGCAGGCAGGGCGGCGCCGACTACGAAACGCTGGACAAGGCGCTGCGCGATGTGCTGGAACGCGGCGAACGCGACATCTGCATCTGCCTGCTGCCCGGCGACCACCAACTGGCCGACGACCTGGTCATTGAAGCCCCGGAACGCACGCGTTTGCTGGTGCACGGCGCGGGCCGCGCCAGCCGCTTGCATGTCGAACAGAAGGCCGTGGTCTTCAGCGGTTTCGAAACCCTGACACTGCGCGATTTCGAGATCCTGGGCGTGAAGCAGCCCACCGAATTGCGCGTCCAGGGCTGCGGCGAAGTGCGCTGGCAGCAACTCGGTCTGCGGGCCCTGGTCGAGCCACAGTCCTGCCTGGCGCTGGTCGGCGGGGCGCGGCTGTTCGAATGCAGCGGCGTGGTGCTGCAGGCGGTGCTGGCCGGCAGCCAGCAGAAGGCGGCCTTCGTGAACCAGCGGGTGCCCAGCCTGAAGCGGCTGTTCGGGTCTGACGCGCTGCAAATCGAAACCGGCGGCCTGTTCCGCGCCGTGCCAGTGGCGGTGGCCGACTTCTACGCCCAGCTCAACGCCAACGAGCGCAAGGCCCTGGATGCCGAGATGGTGGCGCTGGAACGCACGCCCGAATTCGGCAATTGGCGGTTTGAGTTGACCGATTCATTCAACGCGGTTCGGGTGGTGGTGACGGGCGACGCGGCCAACCCCAAGCCCGGCACGGTGGCCCAGGTGGGCACGGCCTTGACCCGCTTGCGCGACGCCCTGGTCAACGACCAACCCGGCCACGCACTGGCGCTGCTGGACTTCGAATTCGAGGTGCTGCTGGCCGACAGCCACATCGCCGGCCATCTGCTGCTGGGCGGTGCCAGGCGGGAACCGAAACCGCTGCCGCGTGAACTGCTGAAGCGGCTGTCGGCGGTGCTGTCGCAGCGACCCGGCCTGTTGCAGCCCAGCGGTGCGCAGGCCCGCCTGCGCAACAACCGCCTGCGCAGCGTGCTGTTCAGCGACGCGCTCAACCAAGACCTGGAGCGCACCGCCCAAAGCGACCTGCCGGTGCGCCTGCGCTGCTGGGCCAGCGTGGTGGCCGAGGCCAACACGGCCGACAGTGCCACCCCGGTTTCGGCCACCGGTGCGGCCGCAGGTTCGGCCTTCGAACTGCTGGCCGGGCTGGCGGGCCTGGCGCACAACAACCTGGCGCTGGACAGGCCGCGTGACGGCCTGACCGCGCCCAGTGTTCTGGGCGCGGTGGTCGCTGCCCGAGGCAGCTACATGGCCAACAGCGGCCCGGGCGCGTTGCTCGCGGTGGGCCACCAGCCCGAGGTTTTCGGCTCGGGGCTGCAAGTTCTGCCCGCTTGATGCGGAACCGTCCGTGGGCGGGCACGAAGTCATTTTTCAGGAATGCAAGCCCGCAAATGCCGCTGATGGACGGCTTGCAAGCCGCCCGCGCGCTGCCAGACTGGCAGCACACGCCGTCGTAGCGCTCACCGCCAATGCCCTGGACGACGACCGCCGGGCCTGCATCGAGGCCGGCATGTCCGACTTCATCAGCAAGCCTCTCCACCCCGACCGGTTGTACGCCCTGTTGCTGCGCTCACTGGAGGCCGGCCCCCGCAGACCCTGAGCGGCAAGACCCGGCACGGCGCTGCACGGCACCGCACCGCACCGCACGGCACGGCGCGGCGCGACCGCGGCACGCCAAGGCGCGTTCAGGCCGGGGTGCCCTCGGTGGCGATCACGCCGCGGCGCACCTGGTCGCGTTCGATGCTCTGGAACAGCGCCTTGAAGTTGCCTTCGCCAAAGCCCTCGTCCTTCTTGCGCTGGATGAATTCGAAGAACACCGGGCCCAGCACGGTCTGCGAAAAAATCTGCAGCAGCAAACGTTTGTCGCCGCCGGTGGTGGAGCCGTCCACCAGGATGCCGCGCGTCTGCAATTCAGCCACCGGTTCGCCGTGGTCGGGCAGGCGCTCTTCCAGCATCTCGTAATAGCTGGAACTGGGTGCCGGCAAAAGCGGAACGCCGGCCAGCTGCAGCGCGTCTACGCTGGCCATGATGTCGTCGGTGAGCAGTGCAATGTGCTGGATGCCTTCACCGTTGAACTGCATCAGGAATTCTTCGATCTGCCCGCCGTTGCGGCCCGATTCCTCGTTCAGCGGAATGCGGATCAGGCCGTCGGGCGCGGTCATGGCGCGGCTGGTCAGGCCGGTGTATTCGCCCTGGATGTCGAAGTAGCGGATCTCGCGGAAATTGAAGATGCGTTCGTAGAAGCCGCCCCAAAAAGCCATCCGGCCCTTGTAGACGTTGTGCGTCATGTGGTCGATCAACTTCAGGCCGTGGCCCACCGGGTTGCGGCTGGCCGTGTCCTGGAATGCCGGCAGGAATTCGAAGTCGATGTCGTAAATGCTCTTGCCGTCTTCGAAGCGGTCGATCAGGTACAGCGGCGCGCCGCCGATGCCCTTGATGGCGGGCAGGCGCAACTCCATCGGCCCGGTCGGAATCTCGATGGGCTGCGCGCCCAGGTCGAGCGCGCGCTGGTAGGCCTGGTGGGCGTCGCGCACGCGAAAGGCCAGGCCGCAGGCCGCCGGGCCGTGTTCTGAAACGAAGTAGCCGGCCTGGCTGCGCGGCTCGCGGTTGACGATGAAGTTGATGCCGCCCTGGCGGTACAGCACCACGTCTTTCGAGCGGTGTTTCGCGACCAGGCTGAAGCCGAGTTTTTCGAACAGCGGCTCCAGCACGCCGGGGTTGGGCGAGGCGAATTCGACGAACTCGAATCCACACAGGCCCATGGGGTTGTCAAAGAGGTCAGCCATGTCGGTTTGCCGCTGCAAGGGTGTTGAAGCGGGAAACTCTATACCTGCGCAGGGGCTGCCCGCGCAGGCCGGCCGTCCACCCGTGGCTCCCGTAAAGTTCGGCGCAATCTTTGAAGCCTGGAGCGCCCTGCATGAGTGACATCCCTGTCGACCCGAACGCCTACACGCCGCCTGCAGTCTGGACCTGGGCCAAGCAAAACGGTGGCCGCTTCGCCAACATCAACCGGCCCATTGCCGGGCCCACGCACGACAAGGTGTTGCCGGTGGGCCGCCACCCGTTGCAGCTGTATTCGCTGGCCACGCCCAACGGCGTGAAGGTGACGGTGATGCTGGAAGAACTGCTGGCGCTGGGCCACACCGGTGCCGAATACGACGCCTGGCTGATTCGCATCAATGAGGGCGACCAGTTCGGCAGCGGCATTGTCGAAGTCAACCCGAATTCCAAGATCCCGGCGCTGATGGACCGCAGCGGGCCGCAGCCGCTGCGCATCTTCGAGTCGGGTGCCATCCTGATGCACCTGGCCGAGAAGTTCGGCGCTTTCCTGCCGACCGATCCGGCGAAGCGCGCCGAGTGCCTGTCGTGGCTGTTCTGGCAGATGGGCAGCGCGCCTTACCTGGGCGGCGGCTTCGGTCATTTCTATGCCTATGCGCCGTTCAAGATCGAATACGCCATCGACCGTTTTGCGATGGAAGTGAAGCGCCAGCTCGACGTGCTGGACCGCCGTCTGGCGATCAGCCCGTATCTGGCGGGTGACGACTACACCATCGCCGACATCGCTGTCTGGCCCTGGTACGGCAACCTGGTGCAGGGCCTGCAATACGGCGCCGGTGAATTCCTGCAAGTGGAAAGCTACACCCACGTGCAACGCTGGATGAAGCAGATTGCGCAGCGCCCGGCCGTGCAGCGCGGGCGCATGGTGAACCGCACCTTCGGCGATTTGTCCAGCCAATTGCATGAACGGCATGCGGCCAGCGATTTCGAGACGAAGACGCAGGACAAGCTGGCCCCGGCGGGTTGAGTTCGGGCTCGGGCCTGCAACGAAACCCAGAATGAATGTCGGTCCCTGGCCGGGTGCGCACACCGCCGGCATCCTCAAGTTCGAAGCGTCGAGCGCGTCGCCCTAGCGCGTCAGCAGCCGCCGCAAGCCGTAACTGAGCGCATCCACCAGCCCCACCAGCAGCAGCATCGCCATCAACACCGTGGCGGTCTTGTTCATGTGGAACAGGCCCATGTGGAAGGCCAGCACCTGGCCCAGTCCGCCGGCACCCACCACGCCCAGCACGGCGGCCGCGCGGATGTTGTTTTCCCAGCGGTACAGGGTGTAGCTCATCAGTTGCGGCAGCACCTGCGGCAGGGTGGCGTACAGGAAGATGGCGCCTGCACCAGCGCCCTGGGTGCGCAGGGCCGCAGCCGGGCCGGGCGGCGCGTTTTCAATGGCCTCGGCGAACAGCCGGCCCAGCACGCCGGTGGTGTGCGCGGCCAGGGCCAGCGTGCCGGCGAAAGGGCCCAGGCCGGCGGCAATCAGCAGCAGGCTGGCCCACACCAGTTCGGGCACCGAGCGCAGCGCGTTCAGCAGCAGCCGTGTCCCGGCCCGCGCCGTGGCGCGCGGCCACGCCGTGTCGGCGGTGTGCCGGCGGCTGGCCGCCAGCGCCAGCAGCAGCCCAAGGGCGGCCGCCAGCGCGGTGCCCAGGGCCGACATGGCCAGCGTTTCCCAGGTCGCCAGCAGCACCTGGCGCAGGTAGACCGGCTGCACATTCGGCGGGAAGAACTCGCCCAGGAAACGGCCCATGCTGCGGGCCGCGTCGATGGAGAAGAACTGCGCCCACTGCAAGTCCAGCGACCAGAAACTGGCCACCACCAGCAGGCCCAGCGCGGCCATGAACCAGCAGGCCTTGCAGCGCGCGTCGAACAGCGGCGGCGGCAGCTTGTAGGGCGGGTTGGCGGCGCGCCGTGGCGGGGCGGCCGGGCTGCTGGGCTGCTTCATGCGAGCGCCTTGCGCAGCCAGCTGCTGGTGCGGTCGGCCAGCGCCACCAGGCCGAAGAAGACCAGCAGCATGGTGGTCACTTCACCGCCGGCGAACATCTTCATCGAGCTGTCGAGTTGCTGGCCCAGGCCGCCTGCGCCGACGAAGCCCAGCACCACCGACGAGCGGATGGCGCATTCCCAGCGGTAGACGGTGTAGGAAATCAACTCGCCCGCGTTCTGCGGCAGCAGGCCGTAGCCGAAGGCCTGCAGGCGGCCGCAGCCGTTGCGCAGCAGGGTGGCGGTGGCGTGGGTCTCGCCGCTTTCCAGGATCTCGCTGTAGACCTTGCCCAGCATGCCGCCGTAGGTGAGCGCGATGGCCAGCACACCGGCTGTGGTGCCCAGCCCGACGACGCGCACGAAGACCAGCGCCCAGACCAGTTCGGGCACGCTGCGCAGCACGATGAGCAGCCCGCGCACCGCCTGCCGAAAGACGAAGGGCAAACGCCCCATGCGCCCGCCGAGCCTGCCCAGGGCCGACACCGACAGCACCCGCGTGGACAGCAGCGTGAGCGGCAGCGCGATCACCAGCGCCAGCGTCATGCCGGCGGTGGCAATCGCCACCGTGCGCCAGGTCTCGCGCGCCACCATCAGCAGGAAATCGGGTGCCACGGCGGGCGGCAAAAAGCTGCGCAGGAACTGCGCGGTGACGGCGCGGCTGCGTTCGTCGAAGAGTTGCCAGGGTTTGAACTCGGTGGCACTGAACAGCGGCCAGAGCAGCAGCAAGGCAGCCACGGTCCAGAACACGCGGCCGCGCCAGGCCGGGTCGCGCGCAGGCGGCCGGTGCCGGGCCGTGGGTGCAGCCGGCACCGGCCAGTGCGCCGCAGCGCTCATCGGCAATGCATGACGACGGGCGCCGGTGCCGCGGGCTGTGCTGCCTGCGCCGCCGGTGCCGGGCCGCCGTGCAGTTCGTCTTCGTGCTGCGCGTACAGGCGTTCCAGCAGCGCGGGCGTGACCTCGGCGGCCGGCAGGTCGAAGGCGACAAGGCCTTCGCGCAGGCCCACGATGCGCGGCAACTGGGCCAGCGCGGCGTCCACCTGGTGCAGGCTGGTGACCAGCGTCACGCCGCGTTCGCGGGCCGTTTCGGTCAGCGTGGCCAGCGCGTGGCGCGCGCGCGTGGGGTCCAGCGACGACAAAGGCTCGTCGACCAGCCACAGCCGGGCCGGGGCCAGCAGCGCGCGGGCCAGGCCGACGCGCTGGCGCTCACCACCCGACAGCCGGTCGACGCGCTCGAAGAGCTTGTCGTCCAGATCGAAATGCGCCAGCGCTTCGAAAGCGGCCGGAATGTCCGCCGGGTAGAACAGCGAACGCAGGCTGCCCCACAAGCCCATGGCCGGCAGGCGGCCGGCCAGCACGGCGGTGACCACGCGCTGACGCGGCGGCAGCGGCGGCACTTGCGGGGCCAGGAAGAGCCTGCCGCGCAGACGGTGCAGGGCGGCGGTGGGAAGCGTCCACGGTTGCACGTCGTGCGCTGCGGGGTCCAGGGTGTCACCCAGCGTGTAGCTGCCCGCAGCCGGTGGCAGCGCGCAGGCCAGCAACTGCATCAGCGTGGTCTTGCCGGCGCCGGAAGGGCCGATGACGGCCAGTTGTTCACCGGCCGCCACCGACAGGTTCACGCCCTGCAGCGCGAACGCAGCACCGGCGCGCGCGGCCGGGTGGCGCGCCGCGACTTGCGTCAGTTGCAGTCTCAACGCGGGGTGTCCGTCAACTTCGAGTCCTGGTCAAAACCAAGGTCACAACAGGCCGGCGCTGCGTGCTGCGCCTTCGATGCCTTTGTAGTTGGCAGCCTGAGTCGGCACGAAGCGCGTGGCCCGTTGCAGGTCGAGAATTTCCTTGCCCACCGCGTCATTGCGGTTCAGTGACAGGAAGGCCTGGGCCAGCTTGTCGCGCAGGGCCACGGGCATGTCGGCATGCACCGTCCAGTTGTAATCAAAGTAGGTGGGCGTGGTGAAGAAGGCGAAGACCTTGCTGGTGTCGACTTTCTTGTCGGCGACGAACTTTTCCCACACCGAGATGTTCAGCGCGCCGGCCTGCACCTTGCCGGCGGTGACGGCCGCGATGGTGGCGTCGTGCGCGCCACTGTAGGCCACGCGCTTGCAGTCCTTGTCGGGGTCCACACCGGCCTGCAGCAGAAAGCTGCGCGGCATCAGGTGGCCCGAGGTGGAGCTTTGCGAACCGAAGCTCACGTCCTTGCCCTTCAGGTCGGCCAACTGCTTGATGGCCGGGTCGCTGGTGATGAACACCGAGCGGAACTTCTCGTCTTCCTCGCGCTGCACGATGGGCACGGCCTTGCCGCCCGAACGGATGTTGGCCTGCACGAAGGTGAAGCCGCCGAACCAGGCCATGTCGACCTTGCGGTTGGCCAGTGCCTCAACGGCAGCGGCGTAGTCGGTGACCGGCGTGAATTCCACCTTCATGCCCAGCTTGCCTTCCAGGTACTTCACCAGCGGCGCGGCCTTGCGCGCCAGTTCGGTGGGCGACTCATCGGGGATGGCGGTGATGCGGAAGACCTGCTGGGCGTGGCTGGCCGCGCTGCCGATCAGCAGGGCGCTGGCCAGCAGGTATTGCAGGAAGGTGGCGCGCGTGATGGGGGTCAGGTGGGTCATGGTGCGGGGGCTGCAGATGGAAGGGGTGGGTGGCCTTGCGGCGCAGCGCGTGACTCTAGCTGCAAGGCACTCAGGCTGGCCGTCAACAGGGGCCGACGGCTGGCCGATCCAGGACTATGCTGCCTTCACACCACGGAGACATCCCTTGATCAACATCACCTTCAAACCCGCTTACCTGAATTCGCTGATGACCGCCGGGGCGAACCTTGAAATTCCGTACAACGAGCTGGCGCCGCATGCCAGCGACCGGCTGACGGCGGCCTTGGAACTGGCGGCGCATGCCAAGCAAGCTCAACGCCACCTCAAATTCCTGGCGATCAGTGCCGGCACTTCGGGGATCAAGCAGCTGGCTGAAGCGGGTGCCGGCTTCGTCACCTTCTCGCTCGTGCACTGATCCATCGGGGTGTTGCGGAGCGCTTTTGCCGCACTCACCCCGCGCAACTGCGAAACCCCGCCGGCACATCGTTGCGCTGGGCTTGGAAGAAGTTGCGGTATTTCGGGTGGCGCATGCGCTGCTGGGTCATGAAAGACGCTCCGCGCAGCACCGGGCGGCCGTCGAACCAGGGGGCTGAATAGTCGCGGTAGGGGTGCGGTTTGAAGCCGGGGTAGGGCGCGAAAGGGCTGGCCGTCCATTCCCAGACGGCACTCCATTCAAAGGCCTCGGGGCGGCCAAGGGCGGCGCGCTCCCATTCGGCTTCGCTGGGCAGGCGGCGGCCGGCCCAGCGGCACCAGGCCTGGGCTTCAAAGGCTGTCAGGTGGCAGGCCGGCAGGGCCAGGTCCAGTGCGTGCCAGACGCCGTGGTGCCATTGCTGCCAGACCTGGCCGGCGCGGCGCAGGTAGCGCGGGGCGGTGGCTTGCTGGCCGGCCAACCAGGCCGCGCCGGCCTCGGTCCACCACTGCGGCTGGCTGTAGCCGCCGGCTTCGACGAAGGGCAGGAATTCGGCCCAGCGCGTGACGCGGCTGGCGATCTGCGTCGCAGGCAGCGCCACGGTCAGGCCGGCGAGTTCGTTGTCGAAGGCAAAGCCCCGGTGCGCGCCATCCCTCTCGCCCCCATGGCCCGCACCGCCCGCACCGCCCGCACGGCCTGCGTTCCCCAAGGCCCAATCGCCGGCTTCGAACCGCAGGTCAGCGCCGGCCGCAAGCAGGGGCACGGGCTGCCAACGCGCGTCGGTGATGGCCACGCCCAGGCTGTGCGCCATGTACAGCGCGGCCTCGTGGTGCATGTCTTCGTGGAACAGCGCCAGGCGGAAGAAATACAGCGCGTCGTCATCCGGCGGCCCGGCCGCGTCGGCCTGCTGCAGCGCGGCCAGCGTGTCGCGCAGTTGCTGTGCCAGGTCGCCCAGCGTGGCCGCCACATCGGGCAGCGGCAAGGCCCAGCGCGCGGCGTGCGGCACGGCGCTGGAGTCGTACAGCGCATCGGCGTTGGCCCGCCTGCCGGCCAAACGCACGGCCTGCGGGTCGGCCGCCGCGCCCGCTGCGCGCTGGGGGTTGCGGGCAATCCAGTATTCCTGGAACCAGCCGATGTGCCCCAGTTCCCACAGCGGCGGGTTCAGCGTGGCCTGCTGCGGCACGCCCAGGTGCGGCAGGGCTTGCTGCAGCACCGTGAAGGTGGCCAGCGTGTCGGCGCGGCTGGCCTGCAGCGCGGCGGCCAGTTCGCCGGCGCTGGCCTGGCGTGCCGCTGGGGCGGGTGCCGTCAAAACCGTCATCGCGTTAACCTCAAGTGGTGCACAAACCCGAACTCGTCATCGTGACGCCCGCGCTGGCCGACGCCAACAATGGCAACTGGCAGACGGCCCGCCGCTGGGCCGGCATGTTGTCAAGAGCTTACCGGGTGCGCCTGGCCGCCGACTGGCACGGCGGCGGCGAAGCGGTGATGGTGGCCCTGCATGCGCGCCGTTCAGCCGCCGCCGTGGCCTGCTGGCAGGCGCTGCGGCCGCAGGCCGCGCTGGTGGTGGTGCTGACCGGCACCGACCTGTACCGCGACATCCACAGCGACGCGGCGGCGCTGGCCTCGCTGCAGGCGGCCAACCGCCTGATCGTGTTGAACGAACTCGGCGGGCAGGCCTTGCCGGCGGCGCTGCGCG
The DNA here is from genome assembly GCA_031383435.1 of Betaproteobacteria bacterium. GTDB lineage: Bacteria > Pseudomonadota > Gammaproteobacteria > Burkholderiales > Burkholderiaceae_C > Rubrivivax. The sequence goes on from JANMZP010000007.1 coordinate 19,047, forward strand.
GCAAGGCGCGCGTGGTGCTGCAGTCCTGCGCCGCGCGCGCCACTCGAGCCACGACGCCGCGCCACCTGCGGGCCTTGATGGTCGGCCACCTGCGGCCCGAGAAAGCGCCCGCCACTTACTTCGAAGCGGCGCGGCTGCTGGCCTGCCGCCGCGACATCCTGCTCGACCACATCGGCAGCGCGCTGCTGCCTGAACTGGGTGCCGAAGCCGCAGCCGTGGCGGCCGCCTGCCCGCACTACCGCTGGCTGGGCGGGCGCGCGCACGCCGAAACGCGGCGGCGTATCCAGGCCGCGCACCTGCTGGTCCACCCCAGCCAGATGGAAGGTGGCGCGCATGTGGTCATCGAGGCCGTGCGCAGCGGCACGCCGGTGCTGGCCTCGCGCATTGCCGGCAACGTGGGGCTGCTGGGTGAGGACTACACCGGCTACTTCCCGCTCGGTGACGCGGCCGCGCTGGCCGCCCTGCTGCAGCGCCTGCGCGACGAGCCGGCTATGCTCGACCGCCTGCAACAGCAGTGCCTCGAACGGGCCCCGCTGTTCGACCCGGCGCACGAATCCGCCGCCTTGCACGCCGCGGTCGCTGAGGCCTTGACGGCACCGCCCGTGTTGCACGACCAACCCTGAAAGACACCCGATGAACGCACCCGACAAAGCCGCCGAAGCCCGTTTGAGCGAACCCCGTCTGACTTCGCTGTCGCACGGCGGCGGCTGCGGCTGCAAGATCGCGCCGGGCGTGTTGTCGGAAATCCTCAAGGCCATGCCGGCGATGCCCATGCCCAAGGAATTGCTGGTCGGCATCGAGACCGCTGACGACGCGGCCGTCTACCAGCTGAACGACGAGCAGGCGCTGATCGCCACCACCGATTTCTTCATGCCCATCGTCGACGACCCCTACGACTTCGGCCGCATCGCCGCCACCAACGCCATCAGCGATGTTTACGCGATGGGCGGCCGGCCCATCCTGGCGCTGGCGCTGGTCGGCATGCCGATCAACGTGCTGTCGACGCAGACCATCGGTCGCATCCTGGAAGGCGGCGCTTCGGTGTGCCGCGCGGCGGGCATTCCCATTGCGGGCGGCCACACCATCGATTCCGTCGAGGCGATCTACGGCTTGGTCGCCATCGGCCTGGTGCACCCCAAGCACGTCAAGCGCAATGCCGATGCACGGCCCGGCGACCTGCTGGTGCTGGGCAAGCCCATCGGCGTGGGCGTGATGTCGGCGGCGCTGAAGAAGGGCGAACTCGGCGACGCCGGCTACGCGCAGATGATCGCCTGCACGACGAAGCTGAACACCCCCGGCCCCGACTTGGCGGCCCTGCCCGGCGTGCACGCGCTGACCGATGTGACGGGCTTCGGCCTGGCCGGCCACGCGCTGGAAATGGCCCGGGGTGCGCGCTGTGAATTGCAGTTGGACTGGGCCGCCGTGCCGCTGCTGGCCGGCGTGCGCAGCCTGGCCGAGCAAGGCTTCATCACCGGTGCCTCGGGCCGCAACTGGGCCGGCTACGGTGCCGACGTGGTGCTGCCCGCCGGCTTTGCCGACGTCGACCAAGCCTTGCTGTGCGACCCGCAAACCAGTGGCGGCCTGCTGGTCTCGTGCGCGCCGGCTGAACTGGACGCCGTGCTGGCCGTCTTCGCCCGCCACGGCTTCGAACAAGCGGCAGTGGTGGGGCGCATGGCGGCACTGCCTGCCGGCTCGGCGGGCCCGACGCATGCGCCGCGCTTGGTCGTCGTCTGAGCATGACCGGTGACGCGCTGATCCACTGGACCGAAGCCGAGACACCGCAGCAGGCCCGCTGGCGCAGCGAACGCGCCGCGCCGCCACCCGCCCGTGTGGTGCTGGCCGATGACACCC
>JANMZP010000059.1:0-4221 GCA_031383435.1 Betaproteobacteria bacterium
GGCAACACCGTCGCCGGCTCGCAGGTCAGCAACTGCCCGTCGGCCCGCACCCGGTAGGTCTGGGCGTCGATCTCCATCTTCGGCAGGTAGCCGTTCAGCACCATGTCGGGTTTCTTCACGCTGCGGCAGCCGTGCACCGCGCTCAGGCGCTTCTTCAAGCCCAGTTCATCGCCGATGTCGTTGTCCATCGCGGCCTTGCTCATGAAGGTGAGTGAGGTGGCCTGGACGAGGCGGCCGTAGCTGCCGAACATCGGGCGGTAATGCACCGGCTGCGGCGTCGGGATGCTGGCGTTGGCGTCGCCCATCAAGGCCGCGGCGATGAAGCCGCCCTTCAGGATCAGGCTGGGCTTGACGCCGAAGAAGGCCGGGCGCCACAGCACCAGGTCGGCCCACTTGCCGACTTCGATGCTGCCCACGTCGTGCGAAATGCCGTTCGCTATCGCGGGGTTGATCGTGTATTTGGCGATGTAGCGCTTGACCCGGTTGTTGTCGTTGCGCAAGGAATCACCCGGCGACCCTCCGGGCCACATGTCACCGGCCAAGGCCCCGCGCTGCGCCTTCATCTTGTGCGCCGTCTGCCAGGTGCGGATGATGACTTCGCCGACGCGGCCCATGGCCTGACTGTCGCTGGACATCATGCTGATGGCACCCAGGTCATGCAGCACGTCTTCGGCCGCAATCGTCTCGCGGCGGATGCGGCTTTCGGCGAAGGCCAGGTCTTCGGCGATGGACGGGTCGAGGTGGTGGCAGACCATCAACATGTCCAGGTGCTCGTCCACCGTGTTGACGGTGTAGGGCATGGTCGGGTTGGTGCTGGCCGGCAGGAAGTTGGCTTCGCCCACCACGCGCAGGATGTCGGGCGCGTGCCCGCCGCCGGCGCCTTCGGTGTGAAAGGCCGTCAGCGTGCGCCCGCCGGTGGCGGCCATGGTGTCTTCGACGAAGCCGCTTTCGTTCAGCGTGTCGCTGTGGATGCTGACCTGCGTGTCGGTGGCGTCGGCCACGTCCAGGCAGTTGCTGATGGCGGCCGGCGTGGTACCCCAGTCTTCGTGCAGCTTCAGGCCGATGGCGCCGGCGGCAATCTGCTGGCTGAGCGCGGCGGCCTGCGTGGCGTTGCCCTTGCCCAGGAAGCCCAGGTTCATCGGGAAGGCCTCGGCGGCCTGCAGCATGCGGTGGATGTTTTCGGGGCCTGGCGTGCAGGTGGTGGCGAAGGTGCCGGTGGCCGGGCCGGTGCCGCCGCCCAGCATCGTCGTCACGCCGCTCATCAGCGCTTCTTCGATCTGCTGCGGGCAGATGAAGTGGATGTGGCCGTCGATGCCGCCGGCCGTGACGATCATCCCTTCGCCGGCAATGATCTCGGTGCCGGGGCCGATGACGATGTCCACACCCGGCTGCACGTCGGGGTTGCCGGCCTTGCCGATGGCCGCGATGCGGCAGCCCTTGAGACCGATGTCGGCCTTGACGATGCCCCAGGTGTCGATGATCAGCGCGTTGGTGATGACGCAGTCGGCGGCTTCACCGTGGCCGGGGCCGTTGACGATCTGGCTCTGGCCCATGCCGTCGCGGATGGTCTTGCCGCCGCCGAATTTCACTTCCTCGCCGTAGCCGCCGGCGCCCAGCGTCAGGTCCTGTTCGACCTCGACGATCAGGCCGGTGTCGGCCAGGCGCAGGCGGTCGCCGACGGTGGGGCCGAACATTTCGGCGTAGGCGCGTTTTCCGATCAGGGCCATGTTGTTGTCCTCAGAGCGGGCCGTTGACCAGGCCCCGGAAGCCCCACACCTGGCGCAGGCCGGCGTAAGCGACGAGTTCGACGGTGCGTTCCTGCCCCGGCTCGAAGCGCACGGCGGTGCCGCTGGCGATGTTCAGCCGCATGCCGGTGGCCGTCAGGCGGTCAAAGTGCAAGGCCGCATTCGTTTCCGCGAAGTGGTAATGCGAGCCGACCTGTATCGGTCGGTCGCCGGTGTTGGCGACCACCACGGTGGCCGTTTGGCGGCCGGGGTTCAGCGTGTGCACGCCATCGTCAATCAGCAGTTCGCCAGGAATCATGTCGGCTCCTTCATGCGATTGGCCGGTGCACGGTCACCAGCTTGGTGCCGTCGGGGAAAGTCGCTTCAACCTGGATCTCGCTGACGATGTCGGGCACGCCGTCCATCACCTCGTCGCGGCCCAGGATGGTCTTGCCGTCGCTCATCAGTTGCGCCACGGTCTTGCCGTCACGCGCGCCTTCCAGAATCGCCGCGCTGATGAAAGCGATGGCCTCGGGCACGTTCAGCTTCAGGCCACGGGCCTTGCGGCGCTCGGCCAGCAGGGCGGCTGTGAACAGCAGCAGTTTGTCCTTTTCGCGGGGGGTCAGGTCCATGGCGGGGCTCAGAGCAGGCAGGGTCCCCGCATCGTAATCGGGCACCCAGCCCGGCGGCCCGGCGCCGGTGCCTATCGGGGACAACCCGGTAAGTAGCCGTTTATCACCTGCCGCCCCGCGTCCACCCGATACTGGCTGCACCCGGCGCAGACCGGTCGAACCCCGTGCCAGGAGACCCAACATGCGAGTGATTCCCTTGATGCCGACGCCGACGGCGGCCGGCGGCTGCGATGATGAATCGGGCGAAGTGCCCCGGCTCCAGCTGCCCCTCGTGCGGCGCGATTTCCTGAAGGGCTCGGGCGTGCTGATGGGCACGCTGGCCACCGGCAGCGCGCTGGCGCTGCTGGCACCTTCCACCGTCTGGGCGGTCGAGCTCAAAGTGCTGAGCAAGGCCGAGGGCCAGACGCTGCTGAAGCTGGGCCGCACGCTGTACCCGCATGCCAAGCTGCCCGACGCCGTCTACGCCCTGCTGGCCAAGGACCTGGACGCCGCCGCGGCCGGCGACGCGGCCACGGCCACCCTGCTGAAGGCCGGCATCGCCGGACTGGACCAGGCCACCGGCGGCAGCTTCGCCCGCGCCAGCGAAGCCCAGCGCCTGGCGGCGGTGAAGGCCATCGAAGGCACGCCCTTCTTCAACACCGTGCGCGGCAAGTGCATCACCTCGCTGTACGACAACGACATGGCTTACACGGTCTTCGGCTACCCGGGCGCGTCCTACGACAAGGGCGGCTACATCACCCGCGGTTTCCAGGATTTGAAGTGGTTGCCGGCGCCTGACCTGCAGGCCAGCCCCAAGCCCTTCATGGGCTGAACCGGAGACCGCACATGGCAACTTTCGACAAGACCGACGACTCGGTGGTGGTGATCATCGGCTCGGGTGCCGGCGGCGGCACGCTGGCCAACGAGTTGTGCCAGAAGGGCATCAAGGTGGTGGTGCTGGAGGCCGGCGCACGGCAGTCCACCGCCAGCTTCGTCAACGACGAATGGAAGTCCTTCGTGCAACTGGCCTGGCTGGACCCGCGCACCACCTCGGGCAGCTGGCGCGTGGCCCAGGACTTCGCCGGCCTGCCGGCCTGGATCTGCAAGACCGTGGGCGGCACCACCACCCACTGGGCCGGGGCCTCGCTGCGCTTGCAGGAACACGAGTTCAAGGCGAAGACGACCTACGGCAGCATCGCCGGCACCAGCCTGGCCGACTGGCCGCTGACGCTGTCCGAACTCGAACCCTGGTACGCCAAGGCCGAGTACAAGATGGGCGTCACGCGCACCAACGGCATTCCCGGCCTGCCCGGCAACAACAACTACAAGGTGATGCACGCCGGCGCCAAGAAGCTGGGCTACCAGGAGGTGCACACCGGCAACATGGCCATCAACAGCGTGCCGCGCGACGGCCGCGGGCGTTGCATGCAGATGGGCTTCTGCTTCCAGGGCTGCAAGAGCGGCGCCAAATGGAGCACGCTGTACACCGAGATCCCGGCCGCCGAACGCACCGGCAACCTCGAACTGCGGCCCGAATCGCACGTCTCGCGCATCGAACACGACGCGGCCGGCAAGGCCACCGGCGTCGTCTACTTCGACAAGGACGGCAAAGAGCAGCGGCAGAAGGCGCGCATCGTCTGCGTGGCCGGCAACTCCATCGAGACGCCGCGGCTGCTGCTGCTGTCGGCTTCGACGAAGTTCCCCGACGGGCTGGCCAATTCGTCAGGGCAGGTGGGGCGCAACTACATGCGCCACATGACGGGTTCGGTCTACGCGGCCTTCAAGCAGCCGGTGCACATGTACCGCGGCACCACGATGGCCGGCATCATCCGCGACGAGGCCCGTCACGACACGAAGCGCGGCTTCGCCGGCGGCTACGAACTGGA
>JANMZP010000175.1:0-8877 GCA_031383435.1 Betaproteobacteria bacterium
AAGCACATGATCAAGACTGTTCCTCCCTGCATCGCCGCGATGGTGCTGGCTCTGTCCACAGGCGTCGTTCTCGCCCAAGACGTGACCGGCGCAGGTGCAACATTTCCCGCGCCGCTGTACGCCAAGTGGGCCGATGCCTACAACAAGGCCACGGGCGCACGCATCAACTACCAATCGGTGGGTTCAGGCGCGGGACTGCGCCAGATCCGCGGCAAAACCGTCGACTTCGGTGCCTCCGACATGCCGCTTCAGGACGACGAACTGATCAAGGACGGCTTGGTGCAATTCCCGACCGTCATCGGCGGGGTGGTGCCAGTCGTGAACATCGTCGGTGTCGCGCCTGGTCAGATCAAACTCACTGGCCCACTCCTCGGTGATATCTACCTCGGCAAGATCACCAAGTGGAACGACCCCGCACTCACCGCCATCAACCCCGGTGTGCCATTGCCGGACGCCGCCATTTCGGTGGTGCGCCGTGCCGATGGCTCAGGCACGAGTTTCATCTTCACGAACTACCTGTCCAAGGTCAACCCGGAATGGAAGGCCAAGGTTGGCGAAGGCACCGCCGTAAATTGGCCCACCGGTGCCGGTGGGAAGGGCAACGAAGGCGTGGCCGCTTTCGTGACCCGCCTGCCGAACTCCATCGGCTATGTCGAGTACGCGTATGTGAAGCAGAACAAGATGACCTATACCTTGTTGAAGAACAAGGATGGGCAGTTCGCCACGCCCGATGATGTGAACTTCAAGGCAGCCGCCGCCAGTGCCGACTGGAGCAAGACCTTCTACCAGGTGTTGACGGAACAGCCAGGCAAGGAAACGTGGCCGCTGTCGGGTGCCACTTTCATCATGATGCACAAAGCGCAGGAAAAGCCTGTGCAAGCCAGCAATGCGTTGAAGTTCTTCGAGTGGGCCTTCAATTCTGGCGACAAGATGGCCGGCGATCTGGAGTACGTTGCCCTGCCCGATTCGGTCAAGGCGCTGGTCCGCAAGCAGTGGGCTGAAGTGAAGGACGCCTCCGGAAAAGCGGTCGCTTTCAAGTAGGGCTCGATGCTCTGAGGTGTCAGAGGGCGCTGACGCAGCGCCTTCACCTGAACTGATCGGATTCAACGTGGCCGCAACATTTCCCGCTACGCCCTACGAAGCCGGTGACGCTCACCGTGCGGATCCGATGGGCAAGCCGCCTGCGGCAAGGCGTTCGTCACCGTGGGTGGACCGAATCTTTTCCTTGCTGGCTCACGCCTCGGCGTGGCTGACGCTCGGGCTGCTGGTGGCCATCATCGGTTCCTTGGTTGTCGGGGCGATGCCTGCCATCCGCGAGTACGGCTTGAGCTTTCTGTGGCGCAGCGAATGGGACCCGGTGCAGAACCGCTACGGCGGGCTGGTGATGATTTACGGCACGCTGATGACGTCGTTCATCGCGCTGCTGATTGCCGTGCCGGTGAGTTTCGGTATTGCGCTGTTCCTGACGGAAATGTCGCCAGGCTGGCTCAAGCGCCCGCTGGGCGTGGCCATCGAATTGCTGGCCGCCGTGCCGTCGATCGTCTACGGCATGTGGGGTTTGCTGGTGTTCAGCCCCATCCTGGCCACCTACGTGCAGCAGCCGCTGCAAAAATTGTTCAAGGGCGTGCCGGTGCTGGAGGGCTTCGTTTCGGGCGCGCCGGTCGGTATCGGCATCCTTTCGGCCGGCATCATCCTGGCCATCATGGTGATTCCCTTCATCACGGCGGTGATGCGCGACGTTTTCGAGATCACGCCGCCGATGTTGAAGGAATCGGCCTACGGTCTGGGTGCCACCACGTGGGAAGTCGTGTCGCGGATCGTGCTGCCGTACACCAAGGCTGGCGTGGTGGGCGGCATCATGCTGGGCCTGGGTCGGGCTTTGGGCGAGACCATGGCGGTGACCTTCGTCATCGGCAATTTCAACCAGCTCAACACGCTGTCGCTTTTCGAGGCGGCCAACAGCATCACCTCGGCGCTGGCCAATGAATTCGCCGAAGCCGGCGAGGGCCTGCACCAGGCTTCGCTGATTTATCTCGGCCTGGTCTTGTTCTTCATCACCTTCGTCGTGCTGAGTCTGTCCAAACTGCTGCTGTCGCAGCTGCGCAAGGGCGAGGGGACACGGTCATGAACGTCACTTCGCAAGCCTTCTCCGCGCAGCAGCAGGCTGGTCGTCTGGCCATGCACCAGCGGCGCAAGATCATCAACGTGGTGGCCCTGCTGATGTCGCTGAGCGCCATGATCTTTGGCGTCTTCTGGCTCCTTTGGATCCTGTTTGAAACCTTTCGCCTGGGCATTGGCGGGCTGAACCTGGCGGTGTTCACGGAAATGACGCCGCCGCCGCAAGCGGAAACGGGCGGTCTGGCCAACGCTATCTTCGGCTCGATCATGATGGCCGGTGGGGCCACGCTGCTGGGCACACCGATTGGTGTGATGGCCGGCATCTACCTGGCCGAATACGGCCAGAAGACCTGGCTGGGTCACGCCACCCGCTTCATCAACGACATCCTGCTGTCGGCCCCTTCCATCGTGATCGGCCTGTTCATCTACTCGGCCGTGGTCGCCCACGTGAAGAGTTTCTCGGGCTGGGCCGGCATCCTGGCGCTGGCCTTGATCGTGATCCCGGTGGTGATCAACACCACCCAGAACATGCTCAGCCTGATTCCAAACGCGCTGCGCGAGGCCGCTTATGCGCTGGGCACGCCGAAGTGGAAGGTGATCTCCTCGGTCACGCTGAAGACGGCCCGGGCCGGCGTGATCACGGGCATCCTGTTGGCCATCGCCCGGATTTCTGGTGAGACCGCACCCTTGCTCTTCACTGCGCTGTCCAACCAGTTCTGGACCAGCGATCTCAGCCAGCCGATGGCCAGCTTGCCGGTGACGATCTTCAAGTTCGCGATGAGCCCTTACGAAAATTGGCAGAAGCTGGCCTGGGCCGGTGTCTTCCTGATCACGCTGGGTGTGCTGGCGCTGAACATCATCGCGCGCGTGCTCTTCCGCAACAAGCACTGACCGTCTGCGCCTCTACCCAAGGATTCCACCATGGACACCGTCCTGAACGCACCCGCCAGCGCTGCCAACGCCGCCAGCGGCAACGTCGCTGCGAAATCCAAGATTTCGGTCCGCAACCTCAACTTCTATTACGGTGGCTTCCATGCGCTCAAGCGCATCAACCTCGAATTGCCAGCCAACAAGGTCACCGCCTTCATTGGTCCGTCAGGTTGTGGCAAGAGCACCTTGCTGCGCACCTTCAACCGCATGTTCGAGCTTTACCCCGAGCAGCGCGCTGAAGGCGAAATCCTGCTCGACGACGTGAACGTGCTGAACAAGAAGCTCGATGTCAGCCTGATTCGCGCCAAGATCGGCATGGTTTTTCAGAAGCCGACGCCCTTCCCGATGTCGATCTACGACAACATTGCTTTTGGGGTGAAGCTCTTTGAGACGCTGCCCCGGGTTGAGATGGACGAGCGCGTGGAATGGGCACTGAAAAAAGCGGCTCTGTGGAATGAGGTCAAGGACAAGCTGGGCCAAAGCGGTTCGGGCTTGTCGGGTGGCCAGCAGCAGCGGCTGTGCATTGCACGCGGTATCGCCATCAAGCCCGAGGTGCTGCTGCTGGACGAACCTTGTTCGGCGCTGGACCCCATCTCCACCGGCAAGATCGAAGAATTGATCCACGAATTGAAGACGGATTACACCGTCATCATCGTTACGCACAACATGCAGCAGGCGGCGCGTTGCAGCGATTACACCGCCTATATGTATCTCGGCGACCTCGTCGAATTCGGCCCAACTTCCGAGCTTTTCATGAAGCCCAAGAAGAAGGACACCGAAGACTACATCACCGGACGTTTCGGCTGATCGCCGCAGGAGACTAGAGCCATGTCGGATAAACACCTCTCCACGCAATTCGACGCCGAACTCAGCGGCATTTCCAGCCGTGTTCTGGAAATGGGCGGTCTCGTTGAATCGCAAGTCGTCCAGGCGCTGTTCGCGCTGACGCAATTCAACGGCGAAGTCGCCAGCCAGGTGCTGCGCGAAGAAGAACGCGTCAACCAGATGGAAGTCGAAATCGACCGCGACTTGTCCGCCATCATTGCGCGCCGCCAGCCCACGGCGCGCGACCTGCGTTTGCTTATCGCCATCAGCAAGGCGATTGCCAATCTCGAACGCGTCGGTGATGAAGCCGCGCGCATTGCGCGCACCGTGCAGCGGCTCATCAACACCGGCGTGTCGTCGCGGTTGCGTCTGCCGGTTGCCGACCTGGGTTTCGAAGCCGAATTGGCCGTTGCGCAATTGCGCAAGGCGCTGGACGCCTTCGCCCGTCTAGACACGACGCGGGCGCTGGAAGTGCTGAAGCAGGATGACCAGATCGACCAGGAATTCGACGGGCTGCTGCGCAAGTTGATCACCTACATGATGGAAGACCCGCGCACCATCTCGTCCAGCATCGACCTGATCTTCGTGGCCAAGGCCATCGAGCGCGTGGGCGACCATGCGAAGAACCTGGCCGAAGCCATCATCTACGTGGTCAAGGGAACCGATGTTCGGCACACGCCGATGGCGGAGGTTGAAAATGCAGTTCGCTGATTCACGGGTCCCACTATGAGCAGCGTTTTGGTTGTCGAGGACGAATCGGCCATTGCCGAGTTGATCGCTATCAACTTGCGTCACGCCGGTTTCGAAGTCACGGTGGTGGCCGATGCCGATGCGGCGCAGCGCGCCGTGGACCGCGTATTGCCGGATTTGATCCTGCTTGACTGGATGCTGCCCGGGCAGTCCGGGGTGCAGCTGGCGCGCCGCTGGCGCAGTGAGGCCCGCACGCGCGAATTGCCGCTGATCATGCTGACCGCACGCGCTGAAGAGGCCGACAAGATCACCGGGCTGGACGCCGGTGCCGACGATTACCTGACCAAGCCCTTTTCGACCAAGGAATTGCTGGCCCGCATCCGTGCCGTTTTGCGGCGCAAGGCACCTGAGGCGCTGGACACGGCCGTCGAGGTCAATGGTTTGCGTCTGGATCCGGCCACGCGGCGCGTGTCGCGGCGCGTTGGTGAAGACCTTTGCGAGGTCAAGGTCGGGCCGACCGAATTCCGCTTGCTGCACTTCTTCATGACCCACCCGGAGCGCGTGCACAGCCGCGCGCAGTTGCTTGACCGTGTCTGGGGCGACCACGTCTTCATCGAAGAGCGTACCGTGGACGTGCATGTCAAGCGGCTGCGCGAAGCGTTGGCACCTGCCGAATGCGCGGGCTTGATCGAGACCGTGCGCGGTGCAGGGTACCGGCTGACGCAGCAGATCAGCAGCGTCGTGGCCTGAGCAACGGGGACCACGCATGGGCTGGTGGCTTGCACGCACCGTGGCCGCCTTGCTGGTGGTCATTTCGGTGGCCGGCATCGCGATGCTGTTTGGTGTGCTGGTAAAGGAAGCCGTTCCGGCCATGGTGCTGGGCGGTCTGCTGGCGATGGGCGGGCTGGTGGTGCGCGATTCGCTGCGCGGGCAGGGCCTGATGAACTGGCTGCGCGGCCCCTTGCAGACTCCCGCGCCGCGGGACAGTGGCTTCTGGGGCGAGTTGGCCTATCGCACCGAAAAGGCCCTGCGGGCGCGTGACCTGGCCTTGCGCCAGGAACAGCAGCAGTTGTCGCAGTTCCTGTCGGCCATCGAGGCTTCGCCCAATGGTGTGATGATGCTCGACGCCGCCGACCAGATCGCGTGGTTCAATTCGGTCGCGGCCGAGCATTTCGGCCTTGACCCGGTGCGCGACAGGCGCCAACGCGTGACCAACCTGGTCCGCATGCCCGCCTTCGTTGCCCACCTGCAGGGCGGCCGCTACGACGACGCGGTGGTCTTCCCGGGACCACTGGGCCGCACGACGCTGTCGGTGCTGGTGCGGCCCTATGGTGATGGCCGCAAGCTGGTGCTGACCCAGGACATCACCGAGCGCGAGCGCACCGAAGGCATGCGGCGCGATTTTGTGGCCAATGTGTCGCATGAAATCCGCACCCCGTTGACGGTGCTGGCTGGCTTCGTCGAGACCATGGCCGGCTTGCCTTTGACCGAGGTGGAGAGGCAGCGCGTGTTGAGTCTGATGCAGCAACAGACCGACCGCATGCAGGCGCTGGTGGGCGACTTGCTGACGCTGGCCAAACTGGAAGGCAGCCCGCGGCCTGGAGCCGATCGCTGGCTGTCCGTGGCGGCCGTGATGCGCAAGGCGCACGCCGATGCGCAGGCCTTGTCGGCGGGACGCCACCGCATCGAGATCGAAGGCGGCGACGACGCGGAAGTGGCCGGCAGCGAGCCTGAGCTCTACAGCGCTGTCGCCAACCTGCTGAACAATGCCGTGCGCTACACGCCCGACGGCGGTGTCATCCACCTGCGCTGGCTGTGGCGCGCCGACGGCGGCGGATCGCTGGAAGTGCAGGATGGCGGCATCGGCATCGCCAGGGAACACCTGCCGCGCCTGACCGAACGCTTCTACCGGGTCGACGGCAGCCGTTCGCGCGACACCGGCGGCACCGGCCTGGGGTTGTCGATCGTCAAACACGTGGCACAGCGCCACGGCGGCGAGATCGACATCCAGAGCGAGATGGGCAAAGGCTCCAGCTTCAAGCTGGCGTTGCCGGCCCTGCGGGTGCGCCGTCTGGTGGTTGCCGAAGCGGTGGCCGCTCCGGCTTGAACGTGCCGGCTGGGCCGCTGCAACACGTTCAGCGCGGCACCTGGCGCTTGTAGATCAGTGTGACTTCCTCGCGGTCGGTCGGGCGCGTGGCCTGGCCGATCAAATACCAGCCGTCGGGTGCTGCCGGGACCGGGCTGCTGCGTGTCGCTCGCAGCAGGTGGTCGCAGGGGCCCGCTGCCGCCTGCGGGCGCGCGTCCACGCGCCAGCGGCCGAACACCTCCATTGCGGCCACCGCAGACGGTGCCAGGTTGGGCGCGGCCACGCAGGCGTCGGCTGGCAGCAGCGTGGCCAGGCGTGCCACCAGCGGGCGCGGGCTGCGCGCGTAGTCCAGTGGTGGCAGCCACAGCGTCATGGCCAGCATCCAGCACAGGGCCACGCCGCCGGCCGGCAGCACCAGGCTCTTCCACAGGGCTTCACGGTGGCGGCCGGTGCGCCAGCGCACCACGGCCACCCAGGCCGCCGTTCCGGCCGCCGCCAGCGCCAGTTCCAGGGCGGAAAAAGCTGCGGTGTAACCTGGCAGCAGGCGGGCCAGATTGGCCGCCTGCCAGGCCGGGCTGCCGGTCTGCATGGCGATGTAGACGAACCAGATCCACAGCGCGAACAGCGTGAAGAAGCACATCGAGAACCAGTCCATCGCGGCCGCTGCGCTGCGCTTCAGGGTGGGCAGCGCAAAGGCCGCCAGCACGGCCATGCCGGGAACACCCAGCATCAGCGCGCGGTCCGAGCCGGCCATGCTCAGGCTGGCCGCCAGAGCCACAGCCACGGCCACCAGCGGCACCGACAGGTGGCGGTGTGAGAGCTGCCGGCGCCAACGCCACAAGGTCAGCAGCACCAGGGGCCACAGCGGCCACAGGAACCACAGCCACTGGCGCGCCAGGTCGGCCCCGTTGCCGGGTGTCAGGGGCAGCGTGCGCCAGCGCCAGGCACCCAGCCAGCCGGCAAGCAGGGCCGCTGCGGCCATCGCGATGGCCAGCCACAGCACCAGGGCGCGAACCTGGGCGTAGCGCGACAAGGCGCAAACCGCCAGGCCCGCCACCCCCGCCGCCAGTGCCATGCTGGGCGCTCCGCTGCCGGCCAGCAAGGGCAGGGCCAGCAGCACCGCCACGCGGGATTGCACCAGCTTGTAGGGCGCTGCAGCCAGCGCATACAGGTACAAGGTGATGGCGAACAACTGCGCCAATTCGGGCGTGGTTTCGTGGCCCAGCACCAGCAGACCCAAGGTGGCGATGAAGGCCAGCACCGCGCCGTCGGCTATGGCCCGCGCGTAGTCCACAGGTTCGGCTTCGCCGCCGAAGGCAAATGGCACGGGCTGTGCCGACTCGGTTCGGGCCAGGTGGAAAGTGGTGTACCAGACGAGCGCGAGCGTCAAGGTCAGGAGCAGCGCAAAGGGCAGGCGGGCGGCCAGTGCCGGGTCCAACCAGCCCGACAAGGCCTTGATGAAGGCCGCGCCCAGCCAGTGCGGCAGGAGCGCCGTGTCGGCCTGCACGCCGCCCAGCATCGGCGCCCACCAGCTGGTGCGACCTTCGGCGATGGCCGACATCTGGCCGAAGGCCGTGACGTCGGCATTGCGCCAGGGGTCGCGGCCGACCAGGCCGGGCAGCACATAGGCGGCGCACAGCAGCAGCAGCGCTGTGCGCGGCAGGCGGCGCGCGCCGCGCTGCGTCACCAAGGCGGGTTTGGGGCTGTTCACCAGCGGTTCAGCTCAGGCTGGGCGGGCTGGCCAGCCGGGCCGTTGGCGCACACAAAGAAAAAGGCAGCCAAGGCTGCCTCTGTCGTGCGCGGTGCGCGAGCCAATCGGCTCAGTCCGCTGCGCCTTCGGCAGCAGCCGGTGCGGCGGCCGGGGCCGACGGCTTCTTCAGGCCGACGTGGGCGAACTTGTTGCGGAACTTCTCGACGCGGCCACCCAGGTTGTCGATGCTCTTCTGCGTGCCCGTGAAAAACGGATGCGTTTCGCTGGTGCTTTCCAGCTTCATCAACGGCAGTTCACGGCCGTCTTCCATCTTGATGGTTTCCTTGGTGTTCAGGCACGAACGCGTGACGAACTTGAAACCATTGCTCAGGTCCTGGAAGCAGACCTCGCGGTAGTTGGGGTGTATGCCGTCTTTCATGGGTAGCCTTGTAATGTTGAGTTGGGAGCCACGCGGCCGTTGCTGCTTGTGCTGCGAATCAATTCGGCCAGCGCACTTTCCGTAGCGCGGGAAACCGCG
>JANMZP010000220.1:0-62423 GCA_031383435.1 Betaproteobacteria bacterium
ATCAAGATCGGCATCATGCCGGGCCACATCCACCGCAAGGGCCGCATCGGCGTGGTCAGCCGCTCGGGCACGCTGACCTATGAAGCCGTGGCGCAACTGACCGAAATCGGTCTGGGGCAAAGCACGGCCGTGGGCATCGGCGGCGACCCGATCAATGGCCTGAAGCACATCGACGTGATGCGTGCCTTCAACGACGACCCCGACACCGACGCCGTGATCATGATCGGCGAGATCGGCGGCCCCGACGAAGCCGATGCGGCGATGTGGTGCAAGGCGAACATGAAGAAGCCCATCGTGGGCTTCATCGCCGGTGTGACAGCGCCGGCCGGCAAGCGCATGGGCCACGCCGGTGCGCTGATCAGCGGCGGCGCCGACACGGCCGACGCCAAGCTGGCGATCATGGAAGCCTGCGGCTTCACGATCACGCGCAACCCGTCGGAAATGGCGCGCCTGCTCAAGGCGATGCTCTGATTCGCTGATCTAACGGGCCGGGCCTGACAGGTCCGCGCCCGGCTTGGGCGCTGCGCCTCCTATGTAGTTTCCGCAGCCGGCAATGTGGGCCGTTCACCTAAACTCGTCAGGGTCTTTGGGAAGGGCCGCGCTCGACGCCGGCATCAGGAGCATTCATGGAGCAATACGCCGACACAACCTTCTGGGTGGCGCTCGCCAAGATCGTCTGGGTCAACATCCTGCTGTCAGGGGACAACGCCGTGGTCATCGCTTTGGCGGCGCGCAGCCTGCCCGAAGACCAACGCAAGAAAGCGATCTTCGGCGGCAGTGCGGCCGCCATCGTGATGCGGGTGGTGTTGACCATCTTCGCGGTGCAGTTGCTCGAGTACCCCTACCTGAAGCTGGTGGGCGCGGTTCTGCTGTTCTGGATCGGTGTGCAACTGCTGCTCCCGGAAGCGGAAGAAGAAGGCGGCGTCAAGTCGCACGCCAACCTGATGGCCGCCATCCGGACCATCCTGATCGCCGATCTGGTGATGAGCCTGGACAACGTCATCGCCGTGGCCGCGGCCGCCAACAGCGGGCCGCCTGAAGCCCGCCTGATGCTGCTGATCGTCGGCCTCGGCCTGTCCATCCCGCTGATCATCTTCGGCAGCACCTTGCTGTTGACCGTGATGGAAAAGTACCCGGTGATCATCACCCTGGGTGCCGCCTTGCTGGGTTTTGTGGCCGGCGAGATGCTCGTCAGCGACCGTGCCCTGGCCCCCTTCTTCGCTGGCGTGGGCAGCGCTTCGACCACCATCGTGGAAGTGGCGGGCGCCGTGGGTGTGGTGCTGATCGGCCGCTGGCTCGCCGGCCGCAGGCGCAAGGGTGCTGGCCATTCAGCGGACGCTGGCCCGGCCTGAAGGCCAATCCCGCTTCGGGCTGACTGCGTGACCGCGTGACCGCGTGACAAAAGACGCCCACGCCAGCCTGCAGCCCGGTCAAACACTGGCCGGCTACCGCCTGATCCGGCGTATCGGACAAGGTGCCCACGGTGCCGTGTACCTCGCGCAAGACCCGCGCGGTGCCATGACCGTGGCGCTCAAGGTCGTGGCCTTGCCGTCGGGTCTGCCAGCCCAAGCCGCGCGCGACGCCTTCCTGCGCAGCGCCGAAACCGCACGGCGTCTGAACCACCCGGGCATAGTGGCGCTGTACGCGGCTGGGGTCGATGGCCGGCTGGCCTGGCTGGCGATGGAGCCGGTGCTCGGCAGCGACCTCGCGCGTTACACGCGCCCGCAACGCCTGCTGCCCGAACCGCTGGCGCTGCGCCTGGCTCAACGCATGGCGCAGGCCCTGGCTTACGCGCACCGCCAGGGTGTGGTGCACCGCGACGTCAAACCCGCCAATGTACTGGTCGACTGGCCGCGCGATGCCGTCAAGCTGGCCGACTTTGGCCTGGCCCGCGCTGACGACGGTGTGCAGACCGGCACCGGCATCGTGCCCGGTTCACCGGCCTACATGGCGCCCGAGCAACTGGCCGGCGCCGTGCCCACACCGCGCAGCGACCTGTATGCGCTGGGCGTGATGCTGTATCAGATGCTGGCCGGGCGCTTGCCGCATGAGGGTGCCTCGATGGGCGAACTGCTGCGCCATGTCGCCGACGAACCTGTGCCCGACCTGCACCTGCTGCGCCCCGATCTGCCCGCCGGCGTGGTGGGCCTGGTGGCCAACCTGTTGGCCAAGCGCCCGGCAGAGCGCCCGTCCGACGGCGACGCCGTGGCCCGCGAGTTGGCGGCGTTGGTGGCCTTGTGGCCGGCTGCGCGCTGAACAGCGGCCGGCCCGGGGCTGACACCGCCCTGTTCCGATGCACAATCGCCCTCCGCCCTCAACAGCACACAAGCCACCCTCTACAGTGTCCATGACGATCGAGATCCATGCTGCGGTGGACCCCGGCCGGGCGCGCAGCAACAACGAGGATTCGGTGGCCACCGACGTCAGCGTCGCGCTCGCGGTGCTGGCCGACGGCATGGGCGGCTACAACGCCGGCGAAGTCGCGAGCAGCATGGCCACCAGCTTCATCAGCAGCGAACTGGGTCGCTGGCTGCGCGAGGCCAGCAGCCAGGCCAGCGACGCCGAAGTGCGCCGCGCCATGGACATCTGCGTTGACAACGCCAACCGCGCCATTTTCAACGCTTCAAACGCCAACCCGCAGTACGCCGGCATGGGCACCACGCTGGTCTTGGCCTGCTTCCGCGACGACCGCGTGCTGGTCGGCCATGTCGGCGATTCCCGCTGCTACCGCCTGCGCGCCGGCCGCCTGCAACAGATCACCCGCGACCACTCGCTGCTGCAAGAGCAGATCGACGCCGGCCTGATCACGCCCGAGCAGGCCGCGTTCTCGTCGAACAAGAACCTGGTCACCCGCGCGGTTGGTGTTGAAGACCATGTGCTGCTCGAAGCGCACCTGCATGACGTGCTGCCCGGCGACCTGTTCCTGATGTGTTCCGACGGCTTGTCCGACATGCTGGACGACGGCAGCATTGCGCACGTGCTGCTCGCCCACGAGGCGCTGGAACCCTGCACGCAGGCTTTGGTGGCGGCTGCCAACGACGCCGGCGGAAAAGACAATATCTCCGTCATACTGGTGCGCGCAGCCGGCGGCGCGGGCGCTTCAGTGCGCTCGTGGTGGCCGTTTCGTCGCTAGTGGGAAATCGGCGCGAACGGGCGCAAAGTAGCGCGAACTAACGCGACTTGAATCGAGGGTAGGCATGGGCAAGCTGGTGGTTTCGCTCGACGGTGTGGTCATCAAGGAAGTCCAGATCACCAAGGACAAGACCACCCTTGGGCGGCGTCCTTACAACGACATCGTGATCGACAACCTTGCGGTCAGCGGCGAGCACGCCGTCATGCAGATGGTGGGTGCCGACGTCTTCATCGAAGACCTCAACAGCACCAACGGCACCTACATCAACGGCAAGGCGATCAAGAAGCAACTGCTGACGCACAACGACACGGTCGAGATCGGCAAGTACAAGATCAAGTACCTGGTTGACGAGTCGAATGACTTCGAGCGGACCATGATCGTGCGCCCCGGCAGCAGCGCTCCGGCACCCGGCGTGCACCAGCCGATGCAGCCCAGCCACGCGCCGCTGCACGCCCCGGCCCACGCCCACGCCGCCGATTCCAACTTCGCCCCGCTGGGCGCTCCGGCACCCACGCAACCGGCGTCCATCAAGGTGCTCAACGGTGCTGCGGCGGGCCGCGAAGTCGTCATCACCAAGGTCGTCACCACCGTCGGCAAGCCCGGCGTGCAGGTGGCGTCCATCACCAAGCGCCCCAACGGCTACGCCTTCGCCCACGTCGAAGGTGCCTCGCGTCCCAGCATCAACGGCGTGCCCCTGGTCGGTGACTCGGTGCCGCTGCGCAACGGCGACGTCATCGAACTCGCCGGCACGCAGATGCAGTTCATCTTCCGCTGATCGGCCAACCGGTTGGCCGCACGGCCTGGGCGCCGTGACGGCTTTCACGGCGGCGGCCCTGCCGTCGCCTGGCCAGATGAACAAACGTGCGCGGGTGCCTTGCGTCGCCACGGGCCGGCCATCAGCATCGGTGCCTTGCCTGTTGCAAGCAGGCCCCACGCCCGGTTTTCCATGCAGATCCGCGTCCTCGGTTGTTCAGGCTCCATCGCCGCCGGCAGCCGCACCACCTCTTTCCTGCTCGACGACGATGTCCTCATCGACGCCGGCACCGGCGTGGGCGACCTGACGCTGGACGAGCTGGCGCGCATCGACCACATCTTCATCACCCACTCGCACCTCGACCACGTGCTGTCCATCGGCCTGATGGCCGACAGCGTGACGCGCCGTCGCCGTGCCACCGCCCGCCCGCCGGTGCAGGTGCACGCGCTGGCCAGCACCCTGGACGCGCTGAAGTTGCACATCTTCAACGGCGTGATCTGGCCCGACTTCACCCGCCTGCCCGACGCCACCAACCCGGTGCTGCAGTTCCATCCGCTGGAAGTGGGCCAGCTGATGCAATTGGGGAAACCGGGGCAACCGGGGCAACAGGGCACCCGGCAGATCGAAGTGCTGCCCGCCAGCCACACCGTGCCGGCCGTCGGCTACGCCGTGCACCACCCGCAAGGCGCCTGGGTCTTCACCGGCGACACAGGCCCCAACGCGGCGCTGTGGGAACGCTTGCAGACCTTGCCGGTGGCCATGCTGGTGATAGAGACCGCTTTCCGCGACGACGAACACGCCCTGGCCGACATCAGCCGCCACCTGTGCCCGGCGCAACTGCAACGCGAACTGCAGCAACTGCAAACGCCGGTGGACGTCTACATCACGCACATCAAGCCGGGCGAGGTGGAAACCGTGATGGCCGAAATCGCCGCCCAGCAGAGCCCGCACACCGTGCGCGCGCTGGTGACCGGGCAGGTCATGACCTGGCGCGACGCGACGGCCCCCGGTTGACGTTCGGCAGGTGACCTTTCCTGTCACCTGTGGCCCCCGGCGGCTGCGCCGAGGTGACTGAAGTGACCAAAGCTGTCACTTCGCTGGTGAAAACAGCGGTTTGGCGGCAGAATTTGACGTGGCACGACCCCTGCATTCAAGTGGTGTGTCGCCAGCAGCGAGCCCATCGCTGCAAACCCAGGTCCACCCCACACCCCACCAGGAATCTTCAACATGAAGCGTGCCCAGCAAGGTTTTACCCTCATCGAACTGATGATCGTCGTCGCCATCATCGGCATCTTGGCAGCGGTTGCGTTGCCGGCTTATCAGGACTACACGAAGAAGGCGAAGGTCTCGGAAGTCGTGTTGGCGGCCAGTTCGGCGCGGACTTGCATCACCGAAATCGTTCAATCGGCGGGCGCAACGGCACTGGACAGTTGCGCCAACTCGTTCGCTTCCACGAAGTACGTTGCGGGGCTCGAAGTCAATGCGACCACGGGCGTTATCAAGGTGACGGGCAATGCAACCGCTCTCGGCGAAGCGGTCGAAGTGATCCTGACGCCAACTCTGGCGGGCACTGCTATTTCTACCTGGGTCTGTTCGGGCACGCCCACACGGCTGATGCCGGGCTCGTGCCGCGGTTAAGGCATTTCCTTCGTCTTGGTATGGAACTGGGGCCTTCGGGCCCCATTTTCTTTTGCAGTTCGGCCCTGAGGATGTGCCACCCTGGCTTCTGAAGGAATGCTTGTTCTGACCGCCCTGTTCCCAAAGTAACCATGCCTGCCGCATCGACTGACGCCCTGACTTCGACGCGCGTCGCATGTCTCGAACCAGATCAGAAGCAATCGCTGGTGCCTGCAGTTGTCAATGGCGCCATCGAGCTGACCATCCTGATGCCCTGTCTGGACGAGGCGAGAACTCTGGCGGTGTGCATTGCCAAAGCCCAGCGCTTTCTAGCGCGCACAGGCATCCAGGGTGAGGTGCTCATCGCCGACAACGGATCGACTGACGGTTCTCAAGCCCTCGCCATCCAGTCAGGCTCGCGCTTGATCGAGGTACCGACCCGAGGCTATGGCGCGGCGCTGATTGCCGGCATCGATGCGGCCCAGGGACGCTACGTGATCATGGGTGACGCTGACGACAGCTACGACTTCAGCGCGCTTGATCTTTACGTACAGGCTCTGCGGGCAGGACACCAGCTCGTGGTTGGCAACCGGTTCCAGGGCGGCATCCGTCCCGGCGCGATGCCAGCCCTGCACCGCTATCTCGGCAACCCGGTCCTGAGCTTCCTGGGGCGTCGTTTTTTCGGCGGTTCGCTGGGCGACTTTCACTGCGGCCTGCGCGGCTTTGACCGAGCCGCGATGCGCGGCCTGCGTCTGGTGACGCCCGGCATGGAGTTCGCCAGCGAGATGATCGTCAAGAGTTTGCAGGCGGGACTGCGCATCGGCGAAGTGCCCACGGTGCTGCACAAGGACGGCCGCGGGCGCCCGCCGCACCTGAACACCTGGCGCGATGGCTGGCGCCACTTGCGCTACCTGCTGCTGTACTCGCCACGCTGGCTGTTCCTGTACCCGGGTGCCGTACTGGCCGTACTGGGTGCAGCGCAGTTGCTGGCCTGCCAATTCCTTGATCCTGCGGCCACGCGTTGGCCGGTGGGTATCCACACGCAACTGTTTGCCACGGCGGCGACCTTGCTGGGCTATCAAACCTTGCTGTTTGCAATGGGTGCTGTGCTGGCTCGACATCTGGCCGGTCTGGATGCACCGCACCCGCGTGAACGCTGGGCCCGGCGCATGGCCGGCAGCCTGCTGCTGCCGGCAGGCGGGGCTGTGGCCACCTTGGTCGGCATGGTGCTGTGCGTGAATCTCGCCCTGCATTGGGAGGCTGCCAACTTCGGAGCGCTGAACCCGGAACTGGAGATGCGGCGCATCATCCCCGGCGTCGGCTTGGTCATCCTCGGCACGCAGTCGATGCTGGCTTCGATGTACTTCGCGGCCCTTCGAAGCGCCTTCGATTCCATCCGCATCGCCCCACGCGATCAAGCCTGATGAAGCGTGCACTGTGGATCGAAGTGCTGGGCATCACGGCGCTGTGCGCTGCGGCAGTCGCTGCGCTGCCGCTGCACGCGGGCATGTGGGGGTGGAGCTGGGACGCACTGAACCACCACATCTATCTGGGCCTGATCAGCGAGTCGCCGCGCTGGCACCTGGACGTGACGGCGGCCAGCGTGCAGAGCTGGCAATACCCCTATCTCTATTGGCCCATCTACCGCCTGTCGCTGCTGCCCATCGACGGTGCGGTGGTGGGTGCCATCTGGGGTGCGTTGCTCTGCGTTTTGCTGCTGCCGCCCATCTGGTTGACCAGCCTTCGGCTACTGCCCCAGGAAAGGGACGGCAAGCTGGGTGCCGTTCAAGCGGGCTTCGATCGGTCTGCGGCCTGTGTGCTGGCCCTGTTGAGCGTCGTCGTGCTGTCTGCACTGGGCACGACGGCGAACGATCCCTTGGCGGTCGTGCCCTTGCTGTGGGCTGTGGCGCTGATGGCGGTGCCTGCCGCCAGCAACCGGCACGCCGCTGTGGCCGCTGCGCTGTGGGGCATGAGCACGGCTTTCAAGCTGTCGAATGCCTTGGCCTTGCCGCTCGTGCTGGTCTGGTGGTGGACAACACCGGGCTGGCCCCTGCCGCTGCGCCGCGGGTTGGGCATCGCTGCGGGCGCAGTCGCAGGTTTCGTGCTGGCCTATGCACCCTGGGGCTGGCAACTGTGGTCACAGACGGGCAATCCTTTTTACCCGTTCTTCCAAAGCGTGTTCGGCGGCTGAGCCATGTTGCGCTTCGTGCCCGATTCCTGGCTGGACGCTGTGCTCAGGCCCTTGCTGCTGGCTGACCCCGTGGCCGGCCTTTACACCGAGATCCACGCGCCAGACTGGCGCTTCGTCTTGCTCTTCTTGTTCTTGCTGGTCGCCAAGGCTGCCGACCGGCAGCGCGCACTGTTGAATGCCGTGCAATGGCGCGCGCTCGTCGGCTTGATGCTGGCGTTCTACCTGTGGACCTTGGTTTCGGGCAATGCGCGTTACTTTCTCTGGGGCTTGCTGATGGCAGGCCCCATGGTGGTGGTGGCGGCCCGGCGGCTGCCGGCGACCCTGGCCATGCGCAACACCTTGATCGCTGGCGTCTTGGCATTGCAGGGTTGGGTGGTCTGGATGACCTATGAGCCCAATGTCTGGGCCTTACGGCCCTGGGCGCAAGTTCCGGGCTTGGCACTGTCGTCCAACAAACTGGCGCAGCAACCCGCCGTGTTTGTGACGCTCGGATCGATTTCCCATTCGATCCTGGTTCCGCAAATGCACCCCCTCTCACGCTGGACCAATGTGGGCGGCCAGCAAGACCTGAGACCGGGCATGCTGGAATGGCAGCAGCAGCAAGCGCTGCTGGCCAGCCCTCTGCCGAAGTACGGCGTCATCCGCGCGTCCAAACTGGTCATGACCGACGAGCGCCAGCCGACACCAGCCGCCTGGTCCGTCATCCGCCGCGCCTTCCAGGGTCAAGGGCTTGCGCCCACCTCCCGCCCCTGCATCTTTTTGCGCGTTGACATGGGTGGCCTGCCTTTCGAAGTGCAATCCGCACAGGCCTACGAAAGGGGCTTCTGGTTCTGTGAATTGCAGCGGACGGAATCGGTGGAACGGTCCACAGTGCCGGTGGTGGCAGCGCTGGCGCAGGCACCGGAATTGGACGATGTCTTTCTGCAGATCGAACGGCGCTGCCCGCGCTACTTCCCTTCGGGCAACGCCCAGACCCGGCTCAGCGATGACGGGGTCGTGCGCCATTACAGCCATTCCGACACCAGCGTCAGCATCAATGTGGCTGGGGTGGTTTACTTCAAAAACATGCGCGCCTTGAACCCCACCGAGTTGGGCCTTATGCAAGCCGTGCGTGCGGGCCGTTTCAAGATCGACTGCGACCGAATGCCGGGCCACTACCGACCCCCCTGGATGCGGTCTTGGGGTGTTGATCTTGACTGACAGCCGTTCGACTGATCAGAAACCGCGGGCTGAGGGCCCATTGCACGTCGTGGTCCTGATGTCGACCTACAACGGCCAATGCTACGTGGTCGCGCAATTGAACTCCATCCTGGAGCAATTACCGTCGGGGGGCCGTATCCTCATCCGCGACGATGGCTCCAGCGACGGTACCGTCGACACCATCCGTGCACTGAATGATGACCGCATCAGCCTGAGCACCGGGCGCAATTCCGGATTCGGTGCCAGCTTCCTGACCTTGCTGGCCGCTGCACCGGCCGATGCCGACATGGTTATGTTTGCCGATCAGGACGACATCTGGCTGCCGGGCAAGATTGAGCGTGCCTGGGCGCATCTGCAGGCATTTGGATCGCAGCCGGCTTTGTACGGCAGTGCGCAAATGCTTGTGGATGCCGAACTTCGGCTCTTGCACCCGACGCTTCCCTGGCCTAGCGGCCCGTCGTTGCTGAATGCGCTGAACGAAAACATCATCACGGGCTGTACCGCTGCATTGAACCGGTCTGCCACCGCGCTCATGCGAAAGGGTGGCGTGCCGCCCGGCGTTCGCTTTCACGATTGGTGGATGTACCTCGTCGTCAGCGCGTTTGGCAGCGTCACGTACGACGACGAACCGACTTTGCTGTACCGACAGCATGGTGGCAATCAGATCGGTCATGGCGCGGGTTGGTTCGGTCGCCGGTGGGGCATCGTTCGTTTTTTGCTGCGTAATGACTGGGTGGGAATTTTGTTGGGCCAGGTCTCGGCCTTGTGGCAGTGTTACGGCGATCAAATGGACGCTGGCGCACGCGCGGCGATCCTCAGCCAGTTCTCGTTTCAGCGAGCGGTGGCCGTGCCACGGTGGCGCATGATTTTCGGGTTCAGCCAACACCGTCAAACACTGGGTTCTGAATTGGCGTTTCGCATTCTCTTGCTGATGTACCGCCTGGCCGTCTGGCCCTTGCCGGGCCAGCGCTTGAAACTGGGGTCGTGAATTCGAAACAGGTCACCGATCTACGACTGACCAGCATCCGATCAGTTCAATAAAGCAACCGGCGTCGCAACAGATATGTTGCCATCAACAATGCCGCAAGCGCTTCCGCTATCACCAGCGCAGTCGCTGCGCCTGACGCGCCACCTGTTCTGCAACCCCAAGAAATGGCCAGCAAGGCGAATGCCGCTGTTGCCATGAAAACCCAGGCAAATGCGCGTACACAGCCCAAAGGCAGCATCACCTGCATGCCCAGTGTGTTGGAAATGCCATTGAACAGGATGCAAAGACCCAGGATCTGGGCCACCGGTTCTGCGTCCAGAAAGGCATCACCGGCGAAGACCCGAATCACAGGCGCAGCCAACAGCGCGATCAGCACCGCGGCGCCTGCGCCCAGGGTGGCTTGCAGGACCAGCATGCGCCGGGCCGCTGCCAGCCCTTGAACCGGGTCGTCGCGCAGCCACACGCTGAAGCGCGGAAATGCGACGATGCCCACGGGTACCAGCAGCGTTTGCACTGCACCGCGAATGCGGTCGGCCAAGCCGAATTGCGCCACCACGGCCGTTGTCGAAAAAACGCCCAGCAGCAAAGGCACTGCGCTGGTGTACAGCGTGACGGCAGCGCAGGCCATGAACAAAGGCCACGCGCGTTTCAGGTAGTGCAGTGGCCCTGCGCCTTGTTCTTTCCAGCATCGAACGCTCGCCCGGTAGCCGGGTTCGCGCAGCGCAAACAAGCCGGCCCACAAGCCCGTCAAGGCCTGTAACGCCACAGCAAGCACCGCGTCGCTGGGCTGGCGCACGAATGCCAGCGTCGCGCCTGCAGTGATGGCTCGACCCATGGCCACACTGCCAGCCAGTGTTCGGTTGTACTGCGCGCCTTGAAGGAACCATTGCGGAAAGGCCAAAGCCGACAACGCAGCCAGTGCGGCAGCCAGCAGCACAGGCCCGTAGTCGAGGTGCAAGTTCAGCATCCATGCCAGAAGCGCCGCAACCGGTATGGCCACCGCTGCGAGCAGCGCCCTTGCACGCTGTATGGGCCAAAAGACAGCGGCCCGTGCGCTGGCGTTATCTACGGCGCGCGCCACGTCTTTGGGGCCGAGTTGATTGAACCCGTAGTCAATCACGGCCACCAGAGTCAATGCGGCGGCAACACCAAGCACGTACTGACCAAATGCCGCCGGGCCGAGAACGCGGATCAATAAAGGTAGCGTGATGAATGCCAGACCGAGGCTTCCCAGTTCCACCGCAGCCAGTGGAAAGGCGCTGCGCAAGATGCCACCTAGGTCGTTCACGTCGCGCTTCCTAACGCCATCCCATGGCTTGCAGGCCCGCTTGCACCCGGTGCCGCACACCGGGCAAAACGATTTCGAAGAAGTTTTGAAGGGTTCGGCCAACTGTGTGCTGAACGAACCG
This sequence comes from Betaproteobacteria bacterium, assembly GCA_031383435.1. Lineage (GTDB taxonomy): Bacteria > Pseudomonadota > Gammaproteobacteria > Burkholderiales > Burkholderiaceae_C > Rubrivivax. Next base: position 11,293 of record JANMZP010000220.1, read on the forward strand.
CACGGGGTGCCATTCGTGATCCTCGGATCGCCTTGTGGGTTTCGAGAAACTTTCTGCTCCAAGGACCCAGCCGTTTCGATAGTCCTTGAAACGATCTTGGATTCGCGAAGGAAACGTTTCCGTGAACTTGTCGTCTTTCAAGAAGACAGCGACAAAGTCATTCCAGGCCTGAGGGCCTTGATTCGCCGTGTAGGACTCCAGCAGGACGGTCGCGAATCCGCTGCGGCGGCCCCAATTCTGCAAGGCCACGCCGCTGTCGGGATAAAAGCGCCAGCAGTCAACCGGGTAGCGGTGAAAGTCGCCATTGGCTGGTACGTTCAGATAGAACAAGCCGTCGGGTTTCAGCACCCGCATCACCTCATTGAAAAGCAGCCAGAAGAATTCAGAATGCTCGAAGCAGGACGAACAGACCACTACATCGGCGGATTCATCGGCCAAGGGCAAGGCGTAGGGATCTGTAATGAGCAGATCCACACCTTTGCCCGCAACGAAATCGAGACCCACGTAATGGCAATCAGCCGGGGCCACTTCGCGCAAGGAACCATTGACGTCCTGGGCACCCACATCCGCGATGGTCAGGCCCGGGCGATGGTTGCCGTAGGTCATGAAAAAGCGGCGGGCATTTTCGATGGCGGTTTGATGCATGAATGCGTCCTGCTCGGCATCGATGGAGTGGATCGATATTCTAAAGGCCGCCTCTGCGCGACGGGCCTCTGCGGCGTGCTGTGCACGCACCGTCAGCCCAGCCTGCGTTGAAGACGAAGACGCCGAGGTTCCGCTCAACCACCGATCACTCCCACCCCTGCCGCCAAGGCCGCCTCCCGCAAATCGGCGTCTTGCGTGGCAATCGGCAGTTGCCTTCGCAGCGCCAATTCGAGATAGGCCGCGTCGTAACTGCTCAGGCCAAAGCGTAGGGCCAGCGCCAGCATTTCGTGGGGCGGCGCGGTCTCGCGGTCGATGGCTATGGGCAAGGTGCTCAGGTGCCCCAAGACTTCCTGCGCCCTTTGCGCGGTCAGTCGCTGGCGCAAACAACTGGTTCGCAGCACATTGGTCAGTTCCAGTTCCCACAACGCTGGCGCCCAAGCCCTGTCGTCTTGCAGCCGTTCAGCCACAGCTTGGGTGTAAGGCGTGGCCTGGTTGTCCAGGTACCAGCCCGACACCACCGAGTTGTCGATGACAAAAGGCATGCTCAGTCACGGCCTTGGTCGATGGCCTCGCGCAAGGGGATGTCCAGGATGACACTGGAACGCAGCGCGCCCAGCGCAGCGAAGGTGTCAGCCACCTTCTGGCGCTGCGTGCTGGCCATGAATCGTCGCGCAGCCGCAGGCGCCGCTGACACCAACCGTGCTACCGGCAAGCCACGCCGCGTGATGACGAATTGCTCGCCTTTCTCGACCGCGACCAGCAACTCAGACAAGCGCGTCTTGACTTCATAGACCGCCAATTCTTTCATGATCGAACCTTTTTGATGGCTTGGTTAACCAACTCTAGCACCGGGTTGCGTCAACGACCTTTCGAGGTGCGGCCTCGGGCACATCAGGGAACGTCACGACGAACCCGCCTTCAGGTTGCGCATCAAGGGCGACAGGGTAGTCCAGCCTGGTTCACTTTCCTTTCAGTCCGCAGTGTCCGCGTCAATGCGCACCCCGTTTTCGTGGCGCAGGCACGTACGCTTGGACGAAAGCCTCCGGCGTCAAAGCCCGTACGGGCGACCCTTTGAAATCGCGCACGTTGCGCGTGAGGATGACCTGCGCACCACAAGCCACAGCGGCTGCGGCCTGCAGCGCATTTTCGTAGTCCGGCATGGCCCATTCCAGCGCTTGCTGTGCGTCGGAACGCTGGGTGGTGGCGATGTCGGCCCAGGTCAACAAGCCGCTCAAAAAAGCGCGCGCGACGGTCTTGGATTGCTGGCGCTCGATGAGGTAGGACAGAGTCGCAATGGAATGCCAGGCCAGCCATGCTTCATGTTCTCGGCCGCAGCGCGCAAGGATTTGCGATGTGGCCGGTTCGCCTGGCCGCTGAAATGCCACATCGAGCAAGATGTTGATGTCCAGCAGCAAACGCATGGCCGACTGCCTTACTTTCAGCGAAGGTGCTTGGCCAGGAGATGGGCAAGGCGTTCATCCGGCAATTTGGCCTTGGTGGCTTTGCCCGCAGTAGGCGGCGCCAGCATGCGACCGCGCCACTGCGCAAGCCAGCGTTCAGCGGTGCCGGCCACATCAGCCTGACGGCCCAGCGCATGTTCAATAGCCTCGCGCACAACGGCCGACTTGGACAGACCGCGTTCGCGGCTGGCTGCTTGCAGTGCGGCGTCCAGTTCTTCAGGAATCTTCAGGGTCAGAACGTTCATGGGTAGACTCGCGTCATACGCAGTTAGCTTTGCGATATTACCAGCGAACTCTGCTCCGGCCGTCTCACCCGAGGTTCAGCGCCTTGATCTTCAACCGCTGCGCGCAGCCGGGCTGGGCCTCGACGCTGTCGCGTTCGCGTTCGCGTTCGCGTTCGCGTTCGCGTTCGCGCAGGTTGAGCATCGCGTCGATACGGCAGCGGAAAAAGTCCGTCGTCTCCATCCCGGCCTCCCCCTGCAATCAAGACCGATTGAAATGGCCGATGGTTCGCCTTGCTCGACTCGGCCATCAGCCCCGAACCAGCGCCGGGTCTATTTCCCGTAGCCGGTGATCGACGTAATACCCGCCGAATTCGGTGTACTGCAAAAAGCCGCGGCCACAAGTGCGGCAGGACCAGACTTCGCAGCGGTTGAACGGGAAAAAAGCCGGCGCTATCGGCGCGCGTGGCGATTCGTAGCGCGTGCCGGCTTCGTGCAGTTCAGTCAGCGTGGGGTCTTCGTCGGCCGCGTCGCGCAGCGTGCCGCAGTGCTGCAGCAGCGGCTCGCCGGGTGGCACCGACACCGATTCCCAGCCCGCGCAAACCAGCGTGGTGCAGGGGCAATCGGCCGGTGTTTGCGCGGGTGGCGGCAGTTGCCGCAGGTCGTCAGCCGTCAGTCGATTCACAGCGTGGCGGCTTGGATCGGTGCCAGTCAGCGGGCTTCAATCGGGCCTCAGTCGGCCTTAGTCGGCCTTGATCCCGTTGGCCTTGACGACCTTGGCCCAGATGTCGATCTGGCCTTCGATGAAAGCCTGCGCCGCCGCTGGCGTGCCCACGTTCACCGCAATGCCCTGCGCGGCCAGCTTGCTGGCCACCTCGGGCGATTTCAGCGCCTTGTTAATCTCGTCGTTCATGCGCGCGACGATCTCCGGCGGCGTTTTGGCCGGGGCCAGCACCGCCCACCAGGCCGGCGCGTTGAAGCCGGCGTAGCCGCTTTCAGCCAGCGTGGGCACGTCGGGCAGGGTGGAACTGCGCTTGTCGGTGGTCACGACCAGGGCGCGCAGCCGTTTGCTGTCGATGTGCGGCTTGGTGACGAACACCGAAGCGATGGACAGCGGCACGTGGCCGGCCACGGCGTCGTTCATCAGCGGGCCGCCGCCGCGGTAGGGCACATGGGTCACATCCAGGTTGTTGCCCTTGGCCAGCAGCGTCATCGCCAGGTGGCCCAGGCTGCCGTTGCCGATGGTGCCGTAGCCCACGTTCTTGCCCGCCTTCACGGCGGCCACCACGTCGGCAAAAGTCTTGTAGGGCGCATCGGCCTGGGTCGCGATGACCATCGCGCTGGTGCCGATGAGCGCCACCGTGGCCAGGTCTTTGCGTGTGTCATACGGCAGGCTGGGCACCAGCGCCGGGTTCACGCCGTGGGTGTCGAAGACCACCGCGAAGGTGTAGCCGTCGGCCGGTGAAGCCACCACCGCACCGGTGCCGATGGTGCCCGACGCGCCACCCTTGTTGTCGACGATGACGGTCTGCCCCAGCTGCTGCTGCAGCGCCGGCTGCAGGATGCGCGCCACCTGGTCGACCGAGCCGCCGGGCGGGAACACGGCGACCAGCTTGATGGGCTGTTTGCTCGGCCAAGCCTGCGCCTGAACGCTGGTGCCGACGGCAGTGCTGGCGACGGCGACGGCAAAGGCACCGAGCAGGCGGGACCAAGTTGCATGTGCAGGCCGACGCGGGGTGTAGGGCAATTTCATGGGTACAGGATCCGGTGTGAAAACCGCCGCGAGTGTGGGGGAGCGGCACAACCGAGCCGCTCAGGAAAACACCAAGTTTGTGCGCAGTCCCGGTTCAGGTCTGCGGGCCGCGACGTGGGCCGCGCGGCGGGCCGCCAGCCGGGCGGCCACCGCCACCACCGCCACCACCGCCACCCGGGCGTGGGCCGCGCGGGCCGTCGGGGCGTTGCGCCGGACGGCCGTCACGGCGGTTGTCATTGCGGTTGTCGTTGCGGTTGTCGCGGTGGTCGGGCCGCTGCGGCTCCAGCGCGCGCTGTTCGCGTTCCTGCTTGGCCAGGACGACCTGCGCGTCCAGTTCGGCTTCGCTGATGCCTTTCAGTGCGCAGAAGTTGGCCTTGGTCAGCGTGGCGGTCTCGAAGGCGCGCAGCAGCACCGCGCGGTTGCGGCGGGCCTCGCCTTCGGCGTTGTCGCGCGCGGTGGTGCGTGCGGCGTTCTGGGCGTTCTGCGCGCGGCGGGCTTCCTGCGCGGCGGCGCGCTGCTGTTCGCGTTCCAACGCGCGGCGGTCTTCGAACATCTGCTTGCGGCGGTCGACCTCGGCGGCAGCGGCGTCGCGGTGCAGCGCTTCGATGTCACCGGCCGGCACGCCGTCCAGGTCCAGGCGCTGCGGCTGCGTCGCCAGGGCCTTCAGGTAGGCCGTGCTGGTGGTGTAGCGGTGCAGGAAGATCGACAGCGACTTCTTGTTGACCAGACCCGGCGCGCGGGTCTGGATGTCGGCCTGGATGCGCAGCTTCAGGGGCAGCGCGCGCCCGGCACCGAACAGCGCGGGGAAGTGCTGGGCCAGCAGCGCGGCCACCGCAGCCGGCGACAAGGTGGCGACGGCTTTCGGGGCTTCGGCACCGGCAAGGCCACCAGGCGCAACCGCGTCATTCACTTCAGACGGGTCGGTACCGTCGGTGCCGTCAGCGTCGGCTGTACTTTCAGCGCCCTCAGCACCTTCAGCACCTTCAGCAGCCGCCAAAATTTCTTCGGCGTCTTCGCTGTCCACCGGGTCGGCCGTGGTGGCGGCTGCTTCGGTTGCGGCAGCGGCCACTTCGGCACCGGTGTCGGAGTCTTCAGCCGGCGGCGCTGCTGTTTCAACGGGTGTCGTTTCAGGCCGGGCCGGGGCCGCAGGCTCGACGGCCGGCACAGCGGCAGCCGCCGCAGCAGCGGTTTCGGTGGGGGGCGCGATCACTTCGGGGTGCGCGGCGGGCGTGGGCGTCTCGGACATGGGCGGTGGCTGGCTCTGCGGCAGTGCAGGGGGCGATTGTCAACGCTGCGGGCCACCGCAGTCACGCCTTGTCGTGCAGCAACGCCGGCTTGGTGTGTTGGCGGTGCGCTGCAGACCCGTCAGCGGCGGTTTGCCGGATACGTCGAGTTGGCCGGGTCGGCCGGATTTTCCGGGTCCGCCAGCCCATCCAGCCAGCCGGGCGGCAAATGCGTCAGGTCGGCCGGCTCGTCGATGTCGGCCACCGCCGGCAGTTCAAGGTGCGTCACGCCGGCGGCAGCCAGCCGGGCGCGCGTGTCGGCCATCACCTGCGGCGTGCTCCAGACCATGTCGCTGAACAGCGCCGGCACGGCGGCTTGCAGACCGACCAGGGCGTAGCCGCCGTCGAATGCCGGCACGAAGACGGCGGCGTGTTCGCGCAAGGCCGCCGCCGCCTGCTGCAGCAGCGCAGCGTTCAGCGCCGGGGCGTCGCTGCCCATCAGCAGCAGCGGCGTGGCGGGATCTTCGGCCAGCGTCTGCGCGAAGGTGTTGGCCATGCGCGCACCCAGGTCGCCGCCGTCTTGCACCGCCAGGCGCACGCCGTGCTGCGCGGGCAGACGGGTGAAGGCCGGGTGGCTGGCGTCGGGTGTGGCCCACACGGTGACCGGGCCCAGGCCGGCGGCCACGGCCTGCGCCACGGCGTGGTTCAGCAGGCGTTCGGCCAGCGCGGCAGCACCGGCCGCACCCAGCGCTGGGGCCAGCCGCGTCTTGGCCAGGCCGGGCAGCGGTGCCTTGGCGAAAACGGCGATGTGCGCCGCGGGTCTGCGGGCCACGGGCTGCTTCACCGGTAGGCCCGCGCCAGCTCGTCGGCCGGCGTGCCGCGCCAGTAACGCCAGCGCAGCCGCCACATCAGGAAGATGGTGCGCCACACACCCCGCTCGTCCCAGCGACGGCCTGACGTGAGCGCCGGCTCACGCAAACAAGCAGGCCGGCTGACGGCGCACAGCCGGCGGCTCAGTTCGATGTCTTCCATCAGCGGCAGGTCGTCGTAGCCGCCCAACTGGCGAAACAGCGCGGCTTCGACCCAGATCGCCTGGTCGCCGGTGGCCATGCCGGTCAGCCGCGAACGGGCGTTCATCAGCGCGGCGATCAGCGGGAACAGCGCCGAGCGCCCGCTGATGCGCACATCAAAACGCCCCCAGCGCGCGCCGGCCTTGACTGCGGTTTCGATGGCGCGGTCGGCGTCGGCCGGCAAGGCGGTGTCGGCGTGCAGGAACAGCAGCACGCTGCCGCTGGCCGCCGCCGCGCCGGTGTTCATCTGGCGCGCCCGGCCGCGCGGGCTGTGCAGCACGGCGTCGGCCCACGGGGCGGCCAGCGCGGCCGTGGCATCGTGGCTACCGCCGTCCACCACGATGACTGCGTGCCCGCGCGCGCGCAGCGGGGCCAGTGCGGCCAGCGTGGCGGTGATGCCCGCCGCTTCGTTGAGCACCGGTACGGTGATGGACAAGCGCATCGCCATGGCCGACGGGTCCACGTGTTGGCCTGCCGGCCGGCCGGTTGGCGCCGTCGGCTCGATCAAGCGGCCAGCGCGCCGCCGCAGCTGCTGCCCTGGCCGGCGGTGCAGCCGTAGCAATGTTCGGCCACGCGGATGGCGTCGCCCTCGCCGCCTTGCGTCAACAGGTCGCGCAAGTGCGGCACGGCCACGTCGCCCAGCCGGGCGCGCAGGCCCAGCATCTGGTTGAAGTCGCAGTCGTAGAGCGTGCCCTCCCAGTCCACGCTGATCTGGCTGCGGCACATCACGGTGTCCAGGTTGTGCGCCTGGTAGCTGGACTTCAGCAGTTGCAGGTAGCTGGCGAAAGTGCCCTTGCTGACCAGCGTGCTGCCAAAACGCTGGATGGGCATGTTGGTCAGTGCAAAGAGCTGGTTGAAGGTGATGCCGAAGTGCTGCGCCAGTTCGCGCTTGTAGTCGGCTTGCAGCGGGCCTTGCGGCGGCGGCAGCGACGCGCCTTGCGGGTTGTAGACCAGGTTCAGCAGCAGGCCCGAGGCGGGCTGGCCGTAACCCAGCGCGTTCAAGGCCTGCAGGCCGGCGATGCTGCGGTCGAACACGCCTTCGCCGCGCTGGCGGTCGACATTGGCCACCGAATAGCAAGGCAGCGAGGCCACCACTTCCACGCCCTGTTCGGCCAGGAAAGCGGCCAGATCGGCCTGCCCCGGTTCGCTCAGGATGGTCAGGTTGCAGCGGTCGATGACGTGCACGCCCAGGGCCCGCGCGCCGCGCACCAGGCTGCGGAAATGCGGGCTCAACTCGGGTGCGCCGCCGGTCAGGTCCAGCGTGGCCACACCGCGCGCGGCCAGCACCTGCAGCACCAGCGCGGCGGTGCCTTCGTCCATCATTTCGGTGCGCGTAGGGCCGGCGTTCACATGGCAGTGCAGGCAACTCTGGTTGCACTTGTAGCCCAGGTTCACTTGCAGCGTGTGCAGCGCGCCGCGCGTCAGGGCCGGGAAGTCGGTGGCGGCAAGCAGGGGCAGGGTGGGGTGCATGGGCGGTACGGCAAAGCCAAAAGCGACACGTCGATTCTGGCGTGCCGGCCTTACCGCGATGCCAGCGAGGACTCGTGCCGGATGGTGCGCGACGACAGCGCCGCCACCGCCAGCAGGCCGAACACGCAGGCAAACAGGGTCAGGGTGTGACCCGCCCCGACGCGTTCGATCAGCACACCGCACAGCGCCGCGCCGACGGGGTTCAGGGCGTGCGCGATGAAGCGGTAGCCGGCGTTGACCCGACCTTCCAGGCCCTGCGGGATGAGGGCGATGCGGTGGCTGAACTGCACCACGTTGTAGACCGGCCCCAGGAACTCGATGAGCCCGTAGACCAGGCCCAGCCACAGCGGTGACGGGCTGACGGCATACAGCGGGAACAGCAGGGCCTGCAGCAGCACCACCGCGCCGATCACCCGCCCGAAACTGAAGTGGCGCTGGATGCGGCCGCCAACGAAGGCGCCCAGCACGCCGCCGACGCCGCCGGCGCTGAAGATCAGGCCGATCTCGACCGCGCTGGCGCCCATCTGCTGCGCTGTCACGATCAGCAGCAAGGGCACCGCCGCTTCGACGAAATTCAGGCCGCCGGTGAGCAGGGCCATCTGGCGCACGATGCGCTCGCGCCACAGCCAACGCAGCCCGGTCATCACCTCGGCGCCCAGGTGGCGCGGCGCGGTGGCTGGCACGGCGCTGAAATCACCGCGCAGCCGCCACAGCGTGTAGGCCGACACGGCATAGCTCAGCGCATCAGCCGCAAAAGGCAGGGCCCGGCTGACCTGGTACAGCGCCGTGCCCAGCGCCGGGCCGGCGATGCCCGCTGCGGCGTAGCCGGCCTGGTTGAGGGCGCTGGCCTGCGGCAGTTGCGCGCGCGGCACCACGCGGGGCAAAGCGGCCACTTCGGCCAGGTTGTAGAAAACCATCAAGGTGCCCTCCACCACCGCCACGGCCATGATGTGGGCCAGCGTCGGGGGCCCCCACAGCATGGCCAGCGGCAGGCTGCCCACGGTGAGGCCCCGGCCGGCGTCGCACCACAGCATCACGCGGCGGCGGTCCCAGCGGTCGATCATCGCGCCCACCGGCAAGCTCAGCAGCACGAAGGGTGTGATGCGCAAGGCCGAGACCCAGCCCACGGTTTCCGGCGAACCCGTCAAGGCCAGCACCAACAGCGGGTAGACGATGCCGGCCGTGTGCGAACCCAGCGTGGACACGCACATGCCCGACCACAGCCAGCGGAAGTTGCGGTCTTGCCAGGGGCTGGTTCCAGCGGATGCCACGGACGCGGTGGGCGGCACCATCGGGCTGGCCGTGGCTAAGGGGCCAGATCCACGGCGATCGGGATGTGCCGGCGCAGCGCCGGCTCACCGGTCTGCGCCGTTGTTCCCAGCACCCGCGCCCGCAACTGCCCACACCCGCCGTCGACGTCCTGCCCGGCCGACTGGCGCAGCTTGGTCAGCACGCCGCGGCGGTGCAGCCGGCGCGTCATCTCGGCGGCGCGTTCCCAGCTCGGGCGCTGCCAGGGCATGCCGGGCACGGCGTTGTAGGGGATCAAATTCATCAGCGCGTACTTGCCCTGCAGCAAGGTGGCGATGCCGTCGATCTCGTCGTCGCCGTCGTTCACGCCTTCGATCAGCGTCCACTGGTACTGGATGGGGTAGCCGGTGGCGCGGGCGTAGGCCTCGCCGGCAACGACCAGTTCTTGCGGCGTCATGCGCGGCGCGCGCGGCAGCAGTTGCTCGCGCAGCGCCGGCTTGGTGGTGTGCAGGCTCAGCGCCAGCGCCGGCTGCACGCGTTCACGCGGCAGGCGATCGAAGACGCGCGGGTCGCCCACGGTGCTGAAGACGATCTGCTTGTGCGCGATGGTGCCGCCGGTGCCCAGCAGCTGGATGGCCTCGATGGCGGCGTCCAGGTTGTGCGCCGGTTCACCCATGCCCATGAAGACGACCTTCCTGATCGGCCGGTCGGGAAAAAGGCGGCGTGCCAGCACCACCTGGGCGACGATTTCGCCGCTGCTCAACTGCCGCAGCAGGCCGCCGGTGCCCGTCATGCAGAACACGCAGCCCACCGCGCAACCGACCTGCGTGCTGATGCACAAGGCCTGTGCGCGGTCAGGCGGCAGCAGCACGCTTTCCACCGTTTGGCCATCACCCAATGCGACCAGCAGGCGCACCGAACCGTCTGCTGCCGGGTGCTGTGATTGCAGCGTCGCCAGGGCAGCCAACTCGGCCGTTAGCAACGGCAGCGCCGCGCGCAGCGGCTTGGCCAGAAAGCTGTCCAGCGGCCGCTTGCCGTGGTCTTGCGGCAGCACGTTGGCCCACAGCCGCAGCACACGTTCTTCGTGCTTGGGCTTGGCACCGAGTGCGCGCAGGCGGTCGCGCAGCGCGCTGATCTGCATGACCGGTCTCAGGCGTTCAGCAAAGCCGCCGCGTGGTGGCGCAGGTGGTCTTCGATGAAACTGGCGATGAAGAAATAGCCGTGGTCGTAGCCCGCGTGGCGGCGCAAGGTGAGCGCCTGGCCGGCGTCGCGGCAGGCGGCTTCAAAGCGGCGCGGGTGCAGTTGTTCGGCCAGGAATTTGTCGGCTTCGCCCTGGTCAATCAGCAGCGCCGGGCAGCGCGCGCCCGCCTCCATCAGCGCCGTGGCGTCGTGCGCGGCCCAGGTGCTGCGGTCTGCGCCCAGGTAGCCGGTGAAGGCCTTCACGCCCCACGGGCAGCGCATCGGTGCCGCGATGGGCGCGAAGGCCGACACGCTGCGGTACAGCCCCGGGTGGCGCAGCGCCAAGGTCAGCGCGCCGTGGCCGCCCATCGAATGGCCGAAGACGCCCATCGCGCCCTGTTGCACCGGGAAGTGTTGCGCCAGCACCGCCGGCAGTTCGCCCGTCACATAGCTTTCCATGCGCCAGTGGTGGGCCCACGGCGCTTGCGTGGCGTCGAGGTAGAAGCCCGCGCCGCTGCCGAAGTCCCAGGCGTCTTCCGCGCCTGCGATGCCGGTGTGGCGCGGACTGGTGTCGGGTGTGACCAGCATCAAGCCCAGCTCGGCCGCCACGCGCTGCGCGCCGGCCTTGAGAGCGAAGGTTTCCTCGTTGCACGTCAGGCCGGACAGCCAGAACAGCAACGGCACCGGGCTTGCCTTCGCTTGCGGCGGCACGAACACGCCAAAACGCATCGGCAGGCCGATGACGGTGCTGGCGTGTTGGTAGAAGCCTTGCACGCCGCCGAAGCAGGCGTGTTCGCTGATCGTGGTGAACGTCATGGCTTGCGCTTTTTGGCCTTCAGAAAACGACCACACTGCGGATGGACTCGCCGCGGTGCATCAACTCAAAACCTTCGTTGATGTCTTCGAGTTTCAGCGTGTGCGTGATCAGCGGGTCGATCTGGATCTTGCCTTCCATGTACCAGTCGACGATCTTGGGCACGTCGCTGCGGCCGCGTGCGCCACCGAAGGCGCTGCCTTCCCATTTGCGGCCCGTCACCAGCTGGAAGGGGCGCGTCGCAATCTCTTGCCCCGCTGCCGCCACGCCGATGATCAGGCTGCGGCCCCAGCCCTTGTGGCAGCACTCCAGCGCCTGGCGCATGGTGGTGGTGTTGCCGATGCACTCGAAGCTGTAGTCGGCACCGCCGTCGGTCAGCTGCACGATGGCGTCCACCACCGAGCTTCCGGCAGCCTGCACGTCTTTCGGGTTGATGAAGTGCGTCATGCCGAAGCGCCGCGCCATCGCTTGCCGGGCCGGGTTGATGTCCACGCCGATGATCTTGTCGGCCCCCACCATCTTGGCGCCCTGGATCACGTTCAGCCCGATGCCGCCCAGCCCGAAGACGACCACGTTGGCGCCGGCTTCCACCTGGGCGCTGTAGATCACCGCGCCCACGCCGGTGGTGACGCCGCAGCCGATGTAGCAAACCTTGTCGAAGGGCGCATCTTTGCGGATCTTGGCCAGCGCGATCTCGGGTGCCACGATGTGGTTGGCAAAGGTGCTGGTGCCCATGTAGTGCAGGATCGGCTGGCCATTCAAACTGAACCGGCTGGTGCCGTCGGGCATCAAACCCTTGCCCTGCGTGGCGCGGATCTGCTGGCACAGATTGGTCTTGCGGCTGAGGCAGAACTTGCACTGGCGGCATTCCGGCGTGTACAGCGGAATGACGTGGTCGCCCGGCTTCAGGCTGGTCACGCCCGCGCCCACTTCCAGCACCACGCCTGCGCCCTCGTGGCCCAGGATGGCCGGGAACAGGCCTTCGGGGTCGGCACCGCTCAGCGTGTACTGGTCGGTGTGGCAGATGCCGGTGGCCTTGATCTCGACCAGCACTTCGCCGGCGCGCGGGCCTTCGAGGTCAACGGTTTCGATGGTCAGCGGGGCACCGGCCTTCCAGGCCACGGCTGCGCGGGTTTTCATGCGGGTGTTCCTTGAAGACGGTAGTGGGCAGCAAAACCGCGAGGGTACCTGCTCAACCGTGGCGCTGCAGCAGCAGCAGCGGGGGCGGCGCGCCATGACGTTGGGTGAAGAAAGGCAAACCGCATGACCTTGCTCGGAAACAGGCCGACACGGCAGACAAAATCGCCCGATGCCCCAACGTCAAAACCCACGCCATCGCCTGCCCCTGCGCGCCACTTGGGCGCACGCCTTCGCCCTGACCGCCACGGCCGCTACCGCGCAAACGGTCACACCGCCCGCTGCATCGGCATCAGCCCCCGTGGCGCGGCCGCGCCCTGCCGCCGCCGCTTCGGCACCGGCCGCCGCGCAGCGCATCGAAATCACCGGCGGGCGCAACACCGATGTCGATGAACGGCGGCAGAGCACGGCCGCCAAGATCGTCATCGGCCGCGAGGAAATCGACAAATTCGGCGACGCCAACGTCGGCGAGGTGCTGCGCCGGCTGCCCGGCGTGACCACGCCCGGCGCGCCCGGCCGTGGCGGCCCGCCGCGCCTGCGCGGGCTGGGCAATGGCTTCACGCAACTGCTGATCGACGGCCAGCGCGTGCCGCCCGGATTCAGCCTGGAAAGCCTGACGCCCGACCAGGTGGAACGCATCGAGGTGCTGCGCGCACCGACCGCCGAAACCGGCGCGCAGGCCATCGCCGGCACCATCAACATCATCACGCGCGAAGGCTACAAGCGCCGCTTGAACGACCTGCGTGCTGGCATCAGCGATGAAAACGGCAAGCGCTCGCCGGGTCTGAACTGGACCCACAACGACAGCGCCGGCGACCTGACCTACAACATCTCGGGCGGTGCCTTTGCGCCGCGCCGCGCAAGCAGCGCTGCTTCGCGCACCACGGTCACGGACATCGACGCGGGCACCCTGCTGGAGGACCGCAAGACCACCAGCAGCACGGCAGAAAAGCGCTTCGGCACCAACATCACCGGCCGCTTGCAATGGAAGCTGGGCGAGGGCGGCGACCAGCTCTCGCTGAGCCCCACGCTGTTCCACACCGAAGCCCACAGCGACAGCCAATTCAACCTGGTTCGGGCCGCCTCGGCGCGGCCCGGCACCCAGCTGTATGACGACGGCACCACGGTCGGCGACAGCCGCTTCACGAATGCGCGCATGGGCCTGAACTGGCGTCAGCGGGTGGGTCCGGTGCGGCTGGAAAGCAACGGCACCGGCGGCAGTTTTCGCAGCGTGAACGACACGCTGCGCACCGAGAACACGCGCAGCACGGGCGTCGTGCGCGTGCTCAGCGACCACGCGGCGGTGCGCGAGAACTCGCTGACCTTCAGCCTCAAGGCCACGGGCGTGACCGGCGCTGAAGGCGGTGGCGGCGGTGGAGGCGGTGGCGGCAGCGAGGCACACAACCTGGTCAGCGGTGCCGAAATCGACGCCTCGCGGCGCATCGAAACGCGCAAGACGCTGCAGAACGGTGCCGACCTGCTGGCCGGTTTCGACGACAGCCTGCAAGCCCGGGCGGTCCGCACCGCCGCCTATGTGCAGGACGAATGGGCGGTGAACCCGAGCTGGGCGGTGCAGGGCGGCCTGCGATGGGAGGGCATCGACACGCGCGGCGATAACGGGGCAGTGAGCGGGGCCGTGAGCGCGGCGGCGGTGGGCGAGCGCAGCAGCACCAACCGCAGCAGCGTGCTGACGCCGCTGTTCCACGCGGTGTGGAAGCCCGACCCCAAGAAGCAGGACCGCGTGCGCCTGAGCCTGACGCGCAGCTACCGGCCGCCGGCTTTGGGCAACCTGGTGGCCAAGCCCAGCATCAACCGCGACTACCCGGTGACCGACACCAACACCTTCACCAGCCCCGACAGCGCCGGCAACCCGAACCTGAAGCCCGAACTGGCCAGCGGCATCGACCTGGCTTTCGAGCGCTACCTGGACGGCGGCGGCGTGCTCAGCGCCAACCTCTTCCACCGCCAGATTGCCGACCTGATGCGCGGCGTGACCAGCCTGGAAACGGTGTCCTGGAGCACCACGCAGCGCTATGTGCGGCGCATGCGCAACATCGGCGACGCCAGCACCTCGGGCCTGGAGATGGACGCCAAGTTCCGCCTGAACCAGCTCATCGAAGGCAGCCCCGGCGTGGACTTGCGCGCCAACCTGAGCCTGTACGAATCGAAGGTGAAAGACGTGCCCGGCCCGAACAACCGGCTCGACCAGCAGGCCAAGGCCACCGGCAACATCGGTGCCGACTACCGCCTGCGCGCGGTGCCGCTGACGCTGGGCGGCAACGTGAACTGGGTGCCGGGCTACACCACCAAGACCGACGTCGGCCAGTTCAGCACCGTCAGCACCAAGGCCGTGTGGGACGCCTACCTGCTGTGGACCTTCAACCCCGCCGTGGCCTTGCGCCTGCTGAGCAGCAACCTCGACCCGCGCGACTACACCAACACCGGCGTCAGCGAGGTGCAGGTGAAGTCGGGTGCCAACGAGCGCACCAGCAGCAGCAGCACCGGGCCCAGCCACACCAATTGGGCGCTGCGGCTGGAGTTGAAGCTGTAGCCGCCGCCAGCGCCCGGCCCGCAAGGGGTGCGGGCGCAGCATCCGCGGGGCCTTGAAAGCGTCGGTCGATCAGACGATGCGCGGCGGGGTCGGGCGGCCGTAGATTCGTCGCGTTCAACGCGAAGGATCACACCATGCGCCCACTTGTCGAACCCTGCCTTCGGGCCCCGCGTACCCCGCTGCGGCGGTCTGTAGCGGCTGTTGCGCTGGCCTGCCTGGCCGCTTCGGCCGTGCATGCCGCCGTCACGCCCACGGGCACCGTCAGCACGCGCCTGGCCGGCAGTTTCGCCGGTGGCCTGGGCGACTTCCTGCTGCCCGGCGACGAGATGTGGGTGGGCCTGAATACGGCCGGCACGCTGGCCGTCAACGGCGGTTCGCTGCTGCGCGTGGGCGCGCTGGAACTGGCGCAGAACGGCGGCGGCGTGGTACCGGTCACCGGCGTCAGCATCGTCACGCTGAGCGGCGTGGGTTCGAAGATTGAACTCGACGGCTCGACCAGCGGCAATCGATTGGGCATTGCGGGCTGGGGCACGGCGGTGATGACGGTCAGCGGCGGCGCCACCTTCGACGGCCGTCTGAACAGCGCCATCTGCGCCACCGTCTACTGCGGCAACAGCATCGCCGGCACCGCAGGTTCCGACGGCACGCTGACCGTTACCGGCGCGGGCAGCAGCGTCAGCCTGTTGAAGAACTTCAATGTGGCGGGCGCGCAGGTCAACAACCCGGTGCTGGACGGCTATGCCTATGGCACGCCGGGCGGCCGTTCGCGCGCCACCCTGAACGTGTTGGCGGGCGCCACGCTGGCCACCGAGGGCAGCACACAGCTGTCAACCGGCAGCAGCGGCAGGGGCGCGAACGGCAGCGAGACCACGCAGGCCACCGTGCTGGTGGATGGCGCGAATTCGGTCTGGCACATCACGCCCTCGTCGGTCGACACCGCCGCAGCCGGATTGCAGACCGCGACCAAGGCCGGTGCCAGCGCCAACATCACGGTCAGCCATGGCGGCACGCTGTGGCTAGACGGCAAGGCCGGCGTCTACAACGCCATCGGCCTGAGCACGGCCGGTGGCAACACCACCATGGCCGTCAGTGGTGTGGGCAGCACGCTGCTGTTCACCGGCGACGCGGGTGTGCTGCAGGTCGGCCGCAACGGTGCCGCCAGCAGCAGCGCGCTGTCGTTCAGCGACGGGGCCGTCGGCACCGGCATCTTCTACGTCAGCGTGGGCCGGGACGGTGCCACCGGCACGCTGGCGGTGGACGGCCTGACCACCCAGTTGCGGCTGAACAGCACAGCGTCCGCAACGGCCAACGGCACCCTGGCGAACGCGGCCATGGACATCGGCCGGGGCGGCGGCAAGGGCACGGCGCAGGTCACGAGCGGCGGCCTCATCAACATCGTCAGCCAGGCGGCCGGCGGCGGCAGCGCGCAGATCAGCCTGGGCCGAGACGCGGGGTCCAGCGGCACCTTGAAGATCGACGGCTCAGGTTCGACCGTGATGCTCAGCAGCCCCTCTTTCGTGGCCGGCGGCGGGCCCGGCGAAGGCTTCAACCCGCTGGTGCGGGTGGGCCGCGACGCCGGCGGCACGGGCACGCTGAACATCACGAACGGCGGGCAATTGCTGATCGACGGCCAGGCCGTCTCCACGGTGGCCGACAGCCGCAGCACCAGCCTGTACATCGGCGGCGCCAGCGACACCGCCAACGGCGGCACCGGCACGGCGCTGGTGAGCGGCGAGGGGTCGCGCATCGTCATCACCGGCAGCGACGCCTACATCGGCGTGGCCCACGGGCCGCAGAGCGTGGGCACCTTGACGCTGGCCGACCACGCCAGCGTCTCGACCACCATCATCAGCGTCGGCCGTTCGGGCGGCAACGGGGTGCTGAACATGGACCACGCCCGCATCGAACTCAGCGGCCAGCAGACCGGCAATGTGCTGGCCGGCGCGAACATGTCGGTCGGCCGTTCGGGCGGCACCGGCACCGCCAACATCGGCAACGCCAGCGTGCTGACCATCACCAACCTGGGCAGCGCGGGGGCGTCGTTCAATGTCGGCGGCACCTCCATCGGGCCGCTGGGTACCGGCACCGTCACCTTGTCGGATGCGTCGCTGCTCAACGTCGTGGCCGGGCCGCGCCTGGCCACCGTCACCGTCGGCCGCGACGGCACTGGCACGATGGCGGTAACGGGCGCCAGCAGTCTGGATGTGGGTGATGGCAGCGTCACCATCGCGCGCCTGGTCGGTTCAACGGGCAGCATGACCTTGACGGGCAATTCGACCGTCAACGCCGGCTTTGTCGGCGTGGGCCGGGCCCGCTCGGGCAGCAGCGACGTCGATGGCGGCACGGCCGCACTCTTCATCAACAACAGCACGGTCACGGCCACCAACCTGGTCATCGGCAGCGGCGGTCTGCTGGGCGGCAGCGGCGGCACCATCATCGGCAACGTCACCAACCACGGCACCATCAACGCCGGCAATTCACCCGGCACGCTGACCCTGGACGGCGACTTCACCGCCGCCGCCGGCAGCGTGGTGGTGCTGGATGTGGACGGCGACTTCGAGGCCGGTTTCGCCACCGACCAGCTGCTGTTCGGCAGCAGCAGCACGCAAAGCCTGGCCGGCATGGCTGTGGTCTTCCACTTCCTGGGCAACACCAGCCCGAACAGCTTCCTGGCCAGCGGGCGCTTCGGCATCGATACCTTCCTGCGCCAGCTGCGGCCCGGCGGCGGCAGCAGCGCGCTGGGCCCTGCCGCCTACGCCGGGGTGGCCTTCAGCGCCAGCAGCGACGCCTACGCCATCAGCAACTTCAGTTACATCGCGGGCGGTGTGGCCAGCTTCACGGCAGCCGCCGTGCCCGAGCCGGGTGCCGGCCTGTTGTGGCTGGCCGGGCTGGCCGCCGTGGCCGGGCTGGTGCAGCGCCGGCAGCGTCGGCAGCGCTAGGGAAGCTACCCGCTGAAGCCGCGCGGGCGGCGCGGCAAACTCCCGGGCTCACCAAGCCCCGAGGATTGCCCGATGACGCTGAACCGCCGCCACCTGCTCACCAGCGCTGCCGCCTTGCCCTGGCTGGCGCAGGCCCAATCTGCCTGGCCCAGCAAGCCCGTGCGCATCGTCGTGCCCTTCGCGGCCGGCGGCACCACCGACATCCTGGCCCGCGCCATCGCGCCCGAACTGCAGCGCGCTTTCGGCCAGCCTTTCGTCGTCGACAACAAACCCGGCGCGGGCGGCAACAACGGTGCGGCCGAGGTGGCCAAGGCACCGGGCGACGGCTACACGCTGCTGATGGGCACGGTGGGCACCCACGCCATCAACCCGGCGCTGTACCCCAAGATGCCCTATGACCACGTCAAGGACTTCGCGCCGGTGACGCTGGTCGCCGGGGTGCCGAACGTGGTGGTGATGAACCCGGCGTCTGCGCAGAAGTACGCTGTCAACAACCTGGCCGACCTGATCCGCGCGGCGCGCGCCAACCCGGGCAAGCTGAACGTGGCCAGCTCGGGCAACGGCACCAGCATCCACCTGTCGGCCGAGCTGTTCAAGAGCCTGACCGGCACCTTCATGCTGCACCTGCCCTACCGCGGTTCGGGCCCGGCATTGATCGACCTGCTGGCCGGCAATGTCGACCTGATGTTCGACAACCTGCCCAGCGCGCTGCCGCACATCAAGAGCGGCAAGCTGAAGGCCTTGGCCGTCACCAGCGGTCAGCGGTCCGGCGCGCTGCCCGACGTGCCCACCGTGGCCGAAGCCGGCGGCTTGCTGCTGAAGAACTACGAAGCCAGTTCCTGGTTCGGCCTGCTGGCCCCGGCCGGCACGCCGGCCGAGGTGGTCAGCCGCATCCAGCAGGAAACCGCCAAGGCGCTGGCCGCGCCGGCCATCAAGGAACGCCTGCTGGCGCAGGGCGCGATCCCCAGCGGCATCACCCCGGCCGAATTCGCGACTTTCATCGCTGCCGAAACCAGGAAGTGGGCGCAGGTGGTGAAGGCCTCGGGGGCCAAGGTCGACTGAGCGCCGCTGCCGCGCTGCGGCCCGCGGACAGGCCTGATCCCTGGCGTAGCGCGTCAAATTGGATGCTCTGGCGCGTGAGCGCCGAAAAGGGCTTGGCGACGGCAGCGCCACCCAGCCCTCGCAGGTCGTGCACAAGTTGCTGCGACTGGCCAACCTCCACGTCGAAGTTGTTGCCGTGGCGGCGCATTGCTTCAATCAGACCAGATGGTCACGAAGCTTCCCTTGGTCAGTACCGGCTCCCGGCCAGGAGCTGGTACTGGCGGATGACCGGTCTAAGGCGATTCAGTTGGCGGTGGTGACCCGCTTGCTCAAGCGCATGTCCGAGATCGACATGGAGCACTGCCCGAACTGCGGCGGCGACCTGAACATCATTGCAGCGATCCTGGAGCAGCCAGTGATCGAGAAGATGCTCACCCACCTGCGTCTGCAAGCGCGAGCACCGCGTCGGCTGCCGGACCGTGGCCAGGCGCAGCAAGCAGCCTGACGTTGCCTAGTTCAGGCGACCAGTCGTGCAGGCTCTTGTCGATCAGCAAGGTGGGGCGTTGAACGTGAACACCACCGTGAACAGCGCGAAGCCGGTCAGCTAGGTGGCGTGGCTTTTCCAGGATAACCAGTGCAGCTTGTCGGGCAAGGTGGGCGGCGCCGCCGTGTACTTCTGCGGGTTGTAGAAGCCGCCGCCGTGCACCGCCCACAACTTGCCGCCCACGCCCTTGTTCTTCAGGTTGGGCGCCTCGGCCGGCGTCAGGCTGTTGTCGAGAAAGACCACTTAGAACGACGAGCCGATCCACGCGACGGCCACTACCACGTGCGCCCAGCGCAGCAGAAGCTTGGTCCAGTCGAGGAGGAAGGTATCCAAGGAAGTCGGGGGGACTCTCGAACACACCAAGGGCCGTGCCCAGGACCACCATCGCTGCGGGCTGTCGTCACGCTGCGTGATGCGCGGGCCTCGCGTCGGTTTTCACGTCAGTTGCGCCACCGCGCGCTGCGCCTCGGCAGAATTCTTGCGCCACACCATGGCCACCGGTGTCGGGTCGGCGCCCACGGTCACGGGCAGGATGGCCGTCGCGTGGCCGCTGTGCAGGGCGGCTGAATCGGCACAGCAGGTCAGCAGGTCGGTCTGCGCCACCACCGACAGGCTGTAGAAGAACGACGGCGACTCGACCACCGGCACGGGCGGGGCCAGCCCGCGCCGCAGGAAGGCATCGACCAACGCCACCCGCGTGGTGGACTGCGTGCCCGGCAGGATCCACGGCCAGTCCAGCAACTCGGCGAGCGCCACGCTGCGCCGCCCCGCCAGGGGGTGGGTGCGCGCAGCCACCACCGACAGGCTGCCCTCGTACAGCACGCGCTGCGCCAGGCCCTCGATGGCCGGCGTGCCCGCGGCCTGGCGCGGCAGGCGGCCCAGCAGCAGGTCGATCTCGCCACGCAGCAGCAACTGCAGCAGGTGGTCGGCGCTGCCGTCGACGATCTGCACGCGCCAGGCCGGCGGGCCGGTCACCAGATTCTTCACCAGCCCCGGCAGCACGGTGGTGGTGGTGTGCGGGAAGGCGCCCACGCGCAGCAGCGGGCTGCCCGCGCTCTGCAGCGTCGAGCCCATGGCGCCGACCTCGCCCAGCACCGTCTGGCAGCGCGGCAGCAGGGCCCGGCCTTCTTCGGTCAGCGCCATGCCCCGACCCTGGCGGCGGAACAGCTTGGCCCCGAACAAACCCTCGATCTCCTTGAGCATCATGCTGGCCGCCGACGGCGTCATCGCCAGCTGTTCTGCCGTCGCGGCCAGCGAGCCCTGCGAGGCGAGCAGGCTCAGAAAGCGCAGTTGCTTTACGCGCAGCTGGTCGAGTCGCGGCGGGTGCATGGCGGCGCCTTCAATGTTCAGAAAAAGCTGATGATAGGGTTCAAAACATTGAGCCAGCGCTGATGTGTGCCTCCTACAGTCCGGCCCACACCTTAGAGCCTGGAGGTGCCATGTCCACCCCCCGCACGCTACGTTCGCGACGCCTGTCGCTGTGTCTGTTGCTGTGTCTGTTGCTGGGCTTGTCGTTGGCGCCGCTGGCCGGGCAGGCGCAGGACTGGCCGACCAAGCCCGTGACCCTGATCGTGCCTTTCCCGGCCGGTGGGTCGAACGACGTGGCCGCCCGTGTGGTTGGCGAAAGCGTCAGAAAGCGCCTGGGCCAGACCGTGGTCGTCGACAACAAGCCCGGCGCCAACGGCTCCCTGGGTGTGGACGCCGTGCTGCGGGCGCCCAAGGACCACCACACCTTCCTTGTGGCGTCGGATTCTGTGTCGCTGCTGCCGCTGTTCAGGACCATGCCCTGGGACCTGGCCAAGACTTTCACGCCCATCGCCATGCTGTCCATCCAGCCCATCGTGGTCGTGACGGGTGCGTCTTCGGGCCTCAAGTCGATCAAGGACCTGCAGGCCGCCGCGCGCAGCAAGCCCGACCAGCTGCCCTACGCCACTTCAGGGCAAGGTTCATTGCAGCACCTGGTGGGCGAGCTGTTTTCGCAGAACCTGGGCATCAACCTGCTGCACATCCCGTACAAGGGTGGCGGCCAGGCGGTGAACGACGTGCTGGCCGGGCAGGTGACGGTGGCGGTGCTGGGGGCTGCCGCCGTGCTGCCGCACATCAAGTCGGGCAAGCTGGTGGCGCTGGCCGTCAGCACGCGCCAGCGCTCGCCGATGCTGCCCGACACCCCCACGCTGGCCGAGAGCGGCGCCGGCGACATCGACGTGCCGCAATGGTCGGCACTGTTCGCGCTGGAAGGCACGCCGCCGGCCGTTCTGGCGCGCCTGCGCCGCGACGTGCAGGCCAGCCTGGCTGAACCCGAGCTGAAGCAGCAGTACCTGAACGCCGCGATGGAGACGGTGGCGACGCCGCCGGAGGCCTTCCAGCAACGCATGGTGCAGGACCGCGATCGCTGGGCCAAGCTCATCAAGGACCGCAAGATCTCGTTGGACTGAAGACCATGCCAGCCACTGACAAGAAGCGCCCGCACATCGTCCTGGTGCTGGCCGACAACCTGGGCTGGGGCGAACTCGGCTGCTACGGCGGCGGCGCCTTGCGCGGCGCGCCCACGCCGCGCCTCGACGCGCTGGCCCAGCAGGGCCTGCGGTGCCTGAACTTCAACGTCGAGAGTGACTGCGTACCCACCCGCTCGGCGCTGATGACGGGTCGCCACCCTATACGCACCGGCGCGCTGCAGTCGGTGCCGGCCGGGCTGCCGCAGGGCATCCACCCTTGGGAGCGAACGCTGCCGCAGGTCTTGAAGGACGCCGGCTACGCCACCGGCATGTTCGGCAAGTGGCACCTGGGCGACCGCGACGGCCGCTACCCGCACCAGCGCGGCTTCGACGAGTGGTACGGCATCCCGCGCACCAGCAACGAAACCATGTTCACCAGCTCGCCCGGCTTCGACCCCACGGTCGTGGACGTGCCGCAGGTGATGGAAGGCTTTGCCGGCCAGCCCGCCCGCAACGTCGCCGAGTACGACCTGGCCAGGCGCCGGCTGATCGACAGCGAGCTCACTGAGCGCTCCATCGACTTCATGCGCCGCCACGCGGGCGGCGGGCAGCCCTTCTTCCTGTACGTGCCGCTCACGCACCTGCACTTCCCGACGCTGCCGCACCCTGACTTTGCCGGCCGCAGCGGCGTCGGCGAATTCGCCGATTCGATGATGGAGATGGACCACCGCGTCGGCCAATTGCTGGACGCGGTGACAGAGCTCGGCATCGAGGACGACACCCTGTTCATCTTCGCCAGCGACAACGGCCCCGAGTTCCGCCGCCCCTGGCGCGGCACCGCCGGGCCCTGGACGGGCACGTACCACACCGCCATGGAAGGCGGCCTGCGCGTGCCGTTGATCGTGCGCTGGCCGGGCCAGGTGCAAGGCGGCTGGGTCAGCGACGACATCGTGCATGTCACCGACCTGTATTCGACGCTGATTGCCGCGGCCGGCGGCGCGCTGCCCGGGGACCGCGCCATTGATGGCATGGACCAGCTTGGCTGGTGGACGGGGGCGGCGACCAAGTCGGCCCGCGAAGGCTTCGTCTTCTATATCAAGACCGAACTGCGGGCCGCGAAGTGGCGCCACTGGAAGCTGCACTTCATCCTCGAGACCGAGCCCAACCAGGGCCCGATTCACCTGGAAACGCCCGCGCTGTTCAACCTCAAGCGCGACCCGAAAGAAGAGACTGATGCCGCCATGGAAGACGGCTGGGTGCGCGGCCCGGTGCGGCGCATGGTGATGGCCTTCGAGCAGTCGCTGCGGGAGCACCCGCCGATCGCGCCCGGTGCCCCTGACGACATGAACCCGGCCGCGCCGCGTTCGCCGCGATGAGCAAGCGCAGCACCCCACCCAAGCGAGCCCGCATGCCGCACGCCCGGTCCCACGGCGCTGCATGGCTGCTGGCCACCGCCCTGTGCGGCGCCATGCCGGCGCTGGCGGCCGACCTGGGGCCACCGCAGGCGCTGCGCGAGAGCTTCGAGCAGATGGCGGGACACGCCAAGGTCAAGGCCGCACTGGACTTCATCAAGGCCGACGAGCCCCGCACCCTGGCCGAACAGAAGGAGATCGTCGTCATCGAGGCGCCGCCCTTCAAGGAGCAGGTTCGCGCGCGCGACTACCTGCGGCGCTTCACCGAACTGGGCATCGGCCCGGCCCGCATCGACGGCGAAGGCAACGTGATCGTTGTTCGCACCGGAACGGGCAAGGGCCCCAAGCTCGTGATCTCGGCGCACCTGGACACGGTGTTTCCGGCGGGCACCGACCTGACGATCAAGGAAAGGAACGGCCGCCTCTACGCCCCAGGCATCGGCGACGACAGCCGCGGCCTGGCCGAACTGCTGGTCATGGCACGCGCGCTCAAGGCCGCCGACATCCAGACCACTGGCGATATCTGGTTCGTGGCCACGGTAGGCGAAGAAGGCCTGGGCAATCTGCGCGGTGTGCGTGCGCTGCTGCGTGAGCACCGCGACCTGGACGGCTTCATCACCATCGATGGCGAACCCACCGGGCGCATCAATTTGGTGGCGGTGGGCAGCCATCGCTACCGCGTCACCTACAAGGGGCCGGGCGGACACAGCTTCAGCGCCTTTGGCCTGCCATCGGCCATCCATGCGCTGGGCCGCGCCATCACCAAAGTGGCCGACCTGAGAACGCCCAGCGACCCCAAGACCACCTTCACGGTGGGTACCGTCACGGGCGGCACCTCGGTCAACTCGATTGCCAGCGAGGCCAGCATGGAGCTCGACATGCGCTCGGTGCGCATGCCGCAGTTGCTTGAAGTCGAAAGTGCAGTGATGGCCGCGCTCAAGGAAGCCGCTGCCGAAGAGAACGCGCGCTGGGGCAGCCAGGCCGTCAGCGTCGACATCCAGGTCGTCGGCCAGCGCCCCGCTGGCGCGCAGCGGCCCGACTCGCCCATCATCCAGGCGGCCTTGCTGGCGGTGCGCGCCGTCGGTCTGACCCCGGTGCCGGGGCAGCCCGGCAGCACAGACGCCAACATGCCCATCAGCCTGGGGCTGCCCGCGATGGCCGTCGGCCGCGGCGGTGCCAATGGCGGCATGCACTCGACCGACGAGTGGTTCGACCCCAAGGACGCCCACCTGGGCCCGCAGAAGACCCTGCTCACCGTGCTGTCGTTGGTCGGCCTTGAAGGCGTATCCAAGCCCTTGTTGGCCAAGGGATCGGCGCCTTGATGCAGACCACCTCCTGCGGCGGTCTCGCCGCGCCGCCGCACCGGGTCCTCAACCCCCTGACCCTGTTTCCCGCCGTGAGTCCGCGGCTTGCCTGTTTTCCACCCACCACCAAGAAGAGAGAGACGCCACCATGCAACTCCGCACGCCCCTCGCACTGACCGCACTCGTCGGCCTGGCCCTGGCCAGCACGGCCAGCATGGCGCAAACCGTTACCGTCTATGGCCGCATGACGCTGACAGCCAACCAGGTCAAGACCGGCAGCAGCTCGGTGAAGGAACTCCGCGACAACGCATCGCGTCTCGGGTTCCGCGGAACCGAAGACCTGGGTGGCGGCATGCAGGCCTCGTTCGGGCTGGAGATGGGCCTCAACGCCGACACCGGCAGCCTGACCGACCCGCCTTACCGCAACAGCTACGTCGCGCTTCGCGGTGGTTGGGGCACGATCGCTCTGGGCCGGCTGGACTCGGCCAACCCCACGGGCTCGCCGCTGTACTCGCAGATCATCGACCTGACCAGCTTTGCGCCGAACGATGCGGGCGCCACGGCGACCAGCACCTCCATGCAGAACGCGCGCAACCGCACGTCGAACAGCTTCGGCTACATGAGCCCGACGTGGTCGGGCTTCAACCTGCGCGCGCGCTACTACCTGCGCGGCGCGGGTACCGCAGCCGAGGCCGAAGACGCCGCGCGCTCGTGGGACCTGGGGCTGAACTACAAGGTCGGCAAGCTCAAGGCAGCCGTGGGTTTTGCCCAGGACAGCCGACGCGGTGGCTTGGCCGCCAACGAGTTCGAAGACAAGTGGCAGGCTGGCCTGAACTACGAGGTGCTTTCTGGGCTTGAGCTTTACGTGCTGGGGGGTGTCGACCGCTACAAGAACACGTCCACGCGGCGGCGCGATGTGGCGTACCTGCAGCTGGGTACCACCTACACGATGGGCCCGCACAAGCTGGTGTTGAACCGCTTCACGCGCGACGTGCAAACCTCGCTGACCGGCGATCGCAAGCGCACACAGCTGAGCTACCAGTACTTCCTGTCCAAGCGCACCGACCTTCAGGCGTTCTACGACAACGACGGCA
This sequence comes from Betaproteobacteria bacterium, assembly GCA_031383435.1. Taxonomy (GTDB): domain Bacteria; phylum Pseudomonadota; class Gammaproteobacteria; order Burkholderiales; family Burkholderiaceae_C; genus Rubrivivax. Next base: position 36,833 of record JANMZP010000220.1, read on the forward strand.
TCGATTCCAGCCGCAGCAACGTGAGCGTGCGTGCCATCGGCGCGGGCATCCGGCACAACTTCTAGTCCCTGCGCACAGCCGCGCACGGCCGGGCCAACAACTGCAAGCCCTGAGCGGACCCGGTTGCACCTGCACGCATGATGGAACGACCATGAAAAGCATCGCTGCACGAAGCTTGTTTCCCGTCGCCGCCGCCCTGCTGGCCCTGGCCGGAGGGGCCCAGGCCCAGTTCGACCCGGCGCGTGCCGTGGTCGAACCAGAGTCCATCGCGCGGCAGTTCCCCGGGCCGGCGACGCCGTTCACGACACCGGCGTTTGCGCCCGGCCGGCAGGACTTCACCACACACGCGGAGGCCTTCGCCTTTCTCGATGCCCTGGCCCGGCGCTCAAGCCGCTTGACGATCGAGACGGTGGGTCGGTCGCAGCAGGGGCGGGCGATGGTCGCGGTGGTGCTGACGGGCCCGCGCGGCCTGAATGACAAGCTGCCCACCGTCATGCTGCTGGCGCAACAGCACGGCGACGAACCGGGCGGGGGGGAGGCCGCGCTGGCGCTGGCGCAGAGCCTGGCCACTGAGCGCAGTGCGCTGCTGGACCGCATCAACGTGGTGATCATGCCGCGCGCCAACCCCGACGCGGCCGAGCGCTTCGGGCGCGAAACGGCCAGCGGCATCGACGTCAACCGGGACCACCTGCTGGTGCGCACGCCCGAAGCCCAGGCCATCACTGCGGCGGTGCTTCGCTACGCGCCGCAAGTGATGCTGGACCTGCACGAATTCACCGTCGCCGGGCGCTGGGTCGACAAGTTCGGCGCCATGATGCGAGTCGATGCATTGCTGCAGGCGGCCACCGTCGGCAACCTCAGCCCGGCCGTGCAGGCCGCGCAGGGCCGCTACATGGCCGCGGCTCGCGGCGCCGTCGAAGCCGCCGGGCAGCGTGTAGACGACTACCACACCTCGTCGGCCAACGCCAAGGATCTGGCCGTCGCGATGGGCGGTGTCAACGCCGACACCGGGCGCAACGTGGGCGGCCTGCGCAATGCCATCAGCCTGCTGCTGGAGACCCGCGGCGTGGGCATGGGCCGTGCCCATTACGCGCGGCGCGTGCAGACCCACGTGCTGGCCGCCTTGGCGATCATCGAGGCCGCCGCCAAGGACGGCCCGGCGCTGGTGAAGATGCAGCGCGACGCCGGTCTGGCCGCCGCCGCCCAGGCTTGCAGTGGCAGCATGGCGGTGGTGGTGCGCCAGACGGACCAGCGCCGCGCGCTGAGCTTCCTGGACGCCAAGACCGGCGAGCCACGCGACGTGGACGTGCTCTGGCGCTCGTCGCACCAGCTGACGCTGGAACGGGAAAGAGCCCGGCCCTGCGGCTACCTGATCGGCGCCGAGCAGGCCCAGGCCGTGCAGCGCTTGCGGGCCTTGGGTGTCGAGGTGGCCAGCCTGGTGGCCACGCGGCCACAACAACCCTGGGACGTGGAGGACTATGTCGTCGACGCCGAAGCCGCCGGCCAGCGCCAGGACGCCCGCGGTGCCATCGCCGACGACCAGAACAACATCCGCGTGTTGCGGGTCCAGACGCAGGCGCGCCAGCTGGTGCCCGCGCCCGGTGGCTTCTACGTCTCGTTGAACCAGCCGCTGGCCGCGCTGGTCAGCGCCGCGCTGGAACCCGATTCGCAGAACAGCCTTGCCGCCAACCGCCTGCTCGACATCGAAGCCGGCCAGTTGCGCCGGGTGATGCGGCTGCCGCCCGCCGGGGCTCTCGGCAGGCCCGCTCCTTGAAGCTCGGCAGCCTCTGCCAGGCTGCGCGCGCCTTGTTCTTCATCGTCTCCAGTCTTGACGCCAACCGCCCATGACCATCACGATCAAACACTCTCTGCGCGCCAGCCTGGGCCTGCTGGCCCTGTCGGCCTTGGTCCTGGCCGGTTGCGCGAGCCCACCCGCCGCAGCGCCCGAGGCGCCGCCGACAGCCCAGGCCTGCCCACCCGGCGTGCCCGAAGGCGCGCGCTGTCTGCGCGGTCAGGACTCGGCTTCGTCGCATTACCTGATCGTGATGCCTGCCCAGTGGAGCGGCGTGCTGGTGGTGCACGCGCACGGCGGGCCGGTGCTGGGGCCGCCCCCGGCGTCGCGCGCTGACGCGGACATCCTGCGCTGGGCCATCACCGTGCGCGAAGGCCATGCCTGGGCCGGTTCGGTGTTCCGCCAGGGTGGCTTTGCCGTGACCTCAGCGGCCGAAGACAGCGAGCGCGTGCGGCGCATCTTCGTCGACCATGTCGCCAAGCCTCGGCGTACGCTGCTGCACGGCCAATCCTGGGGCGCGTTGGTGGCCGCGCGCGCGGCCGAGCTGTACCCGACATCCTGGGACGGTGTCCTGCTCACCAGCGTCGCGGTTGCCGGCCCGGCCGCCTACGAATACAAGCTGGACGTGCGCGCCGTCTACCAGCACCTGTGCAACAACCACCCGCGTCCCGATGAGCCGCCGTACCCGCTGGCCATGGGCCTGCCCGCCGACAGCAAGCTCGCCCAGGCGGACTTGGCCGAACGCGTCAACGAGTGCCTGGGTGTGGACAAACCGGCGGCGCAGCGCACAGCCGCGCAGGCGCAGAGGCTCAAGACCATGGTGGACGTGCTGAAGCTGCCCGCCAGCGGCTTCGTTGGCCAGCTCAACTGGGGCACCTTCACCCTGCGCGATGTCGTCAGCAAGAACGGCGGTGTCAGTCCCCTGGGCAACGACGGCGTGCGCTACGTCGGCTCGGCCGACGACGCCGCGCTGAATGCGGGCGTACCCCGCTTCAAGGCCGACGTCAGGGCCGCAGCGAGTTTTGCGGCGGACATGGGCCACGGCGGCCGCTTCGCCATGCCCGTGCTCACCGGCAACGGCATCCGGGACACCACGGCGTTTGTGGAGGGCCATGACACGCTGCGCCAGCGCGTGGCGACGGCAGGCCACGGTGCACGCCTGGTGCAGACCTACATCGACTCCGGCGAACACAGCTACTGGGGCGACGCCCACTACCCGCCGCTGTTCGACGCGCTGCTGAATTGGGTCGACAAGGGCCAGAAGCCCACCCCGGCCGGCATCGCCGAACGCTGCCGCCAGCTTCGCGCCGCGCAACCGGCCGAGTGCAGTTTCGTGCCCGACTTCGTGCCCCAGCCGCTGGCGACGCGCATCCTGTCGCGCTGAAGCTGCCGCGCTTCAGCTGCCCCGGTAGGTGCTGTAGGCCCAGGGGCTGACGAGCAGCGGCACGTGGTGGTGGCCGTCGGCCTGGGCGGCGCCGAAGTCGAGCTGCACGGTGTCGATGAAGGGCAGCTCGATACCCCGGGCGCGGAAGTAGGACGCCAACTCGAAGAGCGCTCAGCTCCCGCATCGCCTTCAGCCCGCGCGCTCGGCAGCGGGTGCTACCGGTCCTGTGCGTGATGCCCAGGGATACGGACTTCAAGCAGACGCTACGTGCCGACAGGAACGGCTTCAGCCTGCACGCTGCGGGGCGCGGCGGCGCCGACGATTGCCAGGCGCTGGAGTAAATGTGCCGCCACATCACTCGCCCGGCGCTGGCCAACGAGCGCGTACAAACCAATGCCGCCACGCATCTGGTGATGTCGCCGCTGAAGTTCATGAAGTTGCTCATTCAAGGGCCGCTTTGAGGAAGGCAACTCCGCGGGTGCTACGTCAGCAGTGGGTCGATAGCACTCCATCACCAGCACGGTTGGGTTGCCGCAAGGCTGTAGTCGCCGGCAAGCACCCCAGCAAGCTGAGCAGACAAGCTTTCACCGCTGGTAGACGTCGCACTTGGTCGTAGCCGCGAGATCCAACCCTTCTGGCATGTGATGGCCAGGCCAGTCGCAACAACTCACGCCCGCCAGTCGCAGAAGTGTGGCGCGAGCCGCAGGTAACTCGGCGCCTCACGCCTGGGCTGGCATCATCAATGCCCCTCATTCCAGGTGGTTTCGATGTGCGCCAGCAAAGTGGCCGAAGGCAAGCAGCGCGGATGGATCGTGCCCATCGGCGGCGCTGAAGACAAAGAGAACGCGCCGGCCGTGCTGCGGCGTTTCGTGCAACTGGCCCAAGACGCCGGCGGCGGCCGGGCCGACATCGTCGTCATTCCCACCGCCAGCCAGTTGCGCGCCACCGGGCCGCGCTACGAGCGCCTCTTTGCCGAACTGGGTGCCGAACGCGTCAGCGCGCTGGACTTCGACACCCGCCGAGACTGCGAAGAAGCCGGCCGGCTGGAACGTCTGCAGCAGGCCAGCGGCGTCTTCTTCACTGGCGGCAACCAGCTGCGCCTGGGCACGCTGTTGGGTGGCACAGCGGTGGCCAAAGCCATACGTGTGATGAATGCCGCCGGCGTGCCGGTGGCCGGCACCAGCGCCGGCGCGGCCTTCATCAGCGAACACATGATTGCCTTTGGCGACGAGGGCAGCACGCCGATTGCCGGCAGCGTGCGGCTGGCCGCCGGGCTGGGGCTGACCAACCGCTTCATCATCGACCAGCACTTCCGCCAGCGCGACCGGCTCGGCCGTCTGATGACGGCGTTGGCCTACAACCCCTTCGCCATCGGCCTGGGGCTGGACGAAGACACCGCAGCCTTCATCGCGCCCGACAACACGGTGCACGTGGAAGGCAGCGGCGGCATCACGGTGGTCGACGCCGGCGAGGTGCAGTTCTCGTCGATGGACAGCGTCAACGAAGGCCGTCCGGTGTGCCTGCTGGGCGTGAAGCTGCACATCCTGACGCAGGGGGCCACCTTCAACCTGCATACCCGGCTGGCCGATGCCGGCACGCTGAACCGAGCGAAGACCTGACCCACAAACTCGCAAGACCTGAAGGACGCCACGGCCCATGAAGATCATCGAGCGCAACGTCTACGTGGGCCCGTCGCTGTACGCCCACTTCCCGGTCATCAAGCTGGTGCTGGACCTGGGTGCGCTGGAAGCCTGGCCCACGGGCCGCTTGGGCGCTGGCTATGTCGATGCACTGATCGCCGCGCTGCCCAGCCTGCACGAACACGGCTGCAGCTACCGCGAACCGGGCGGCTTCATCCGCCGCATGCGCGAGGGTGAAGGCACCTGGCTGGGCCATGTCTTCGAACACGTGGCCATCGAGTTGCAGAACATCGCCGGTGAAGACGTTTCCTTCGGCAAGACCCGCAGCGTGGACCTTGAAGGGGGTCAGCCCGGCGTCTACACCGTGGTCTACGAATACGCGCAGCGCGACGAGGGCATCGAAGCCGGTGAATTGGCCATCCAGCTGTTGTGTTCGCTGTTGCCGGCCGAACTGCAACCCGAAGGCAGCGTGCCCGCCGATTTCGTCTGGGCCACCGCGCGCGACGCCTACATCCGTTATGCGCAGCGCCGTGCACTCGGGCCGTCCACCGCATCGCTGGTGAAGGCCGCCGAGGCGCGCGACATCCCCTGGCTGCGGCTGAATGAGCAAAGCCTGATCCAGCTGGGCCACGGCAAATTCCAGCAGCGCCTCCAGGCCACCGTCACCGGCCGTACCAGCTACATCGCGGTGGAACTGGCGCAGGACAAGGAAGAGACCAACAAGATCCTGGCCAACTGCGGCCTGCCGGTACCCAAGCAAGAGTTGGTGCGCAGCGGCGAACGCGCGGTGCGCGCGGCCGAACGGCTGGGCTACCCGGTCGTCACCAAGCCCTATAACGGCAACCACGGGCGCGGCATCAGCATCGGTCTGCAAACGTCCGGTGAGGTGCTGGCCGGCTTCGCGGCGGCGGCCGAACACAGCGCCAGCGTCATCGTCGAAAGCTTCCTCAGCGGTGCCGACCACCGGCTGCTGGTCGTCAATGGCGAACTCATCGCGGCCACACGGCGCACGCCGGGCCGCGTGGTCGGCGATGGCAGGCACACCGTGGCGGAACTGGTCGGCATCGTCAACCAGGACCCGCGTCGCGGCATCGGCCACGAGAAGGTGATGACGCGCATCGAGATGGACGCGCAGGCCGACACGATGCTGGAACGCGTCGGCATGACGCCGGCTTCGGTGCCGGCGGCCGGCCAGATCGTCGAGTTGCGCAGCACCGCCAACCTGTCCACCGGCGGCACGGCCACCGACGTGACCGATGTCATCCACCCCGACAACCGCGAGATGGCGGTGCGCGCCGTCACGGCCATCGGGCTGGACGTGGGTGGGGTGGACTTCCTGTGCCCCGACATCACGGAGAGCTACAAAGGAGCGGAGAACCGCGGCGCGGGCATTTGCGAAGTCAATGCCGCGCCGGGTTTCCGCATGCACGTGGCGCCCAGCGAGGGCACGCCGCGCGACGCCGCCGGGCCGGTCATCGACATGCTGTTTCCGGCCGGCACCGCGTCGCGCGTGCCCATCGCGGCCATCACGGGGACCAACGGCAAGACGACCACCAGCCGCATGCTGGCGCACATCACCAAGATGGCCGGCTACACACCGGGGCTGACGACGACCGACGGCGTGTACATCGACGGCCAGCGCACGGTGGAAGGCGACATGACCGGGCCGGTGGCCACGCGCATGGTGCTGGCCGATCCGAAGATCGACATGGCCGTGCTGGAAGTGGCGCGCGGCGGCCTGCTGCGCGCCGGCATGGGCGTGCCTTTCGTCAACGTGGGCGCGGTGCTGAACGTGAAGAGCGACCACCTGGTCATGAAAGGCATCAACACGCTGGAAGAACTGGCTGAGGTCAAGCGCATCGTGGTGGAGGTGGCGCGCGATTGCGCGGTGCTGAATGCCGACGACGACAACGTCATCCGCATGAGCGCGCACACCGATGCGAAGCACCTGTGCTACGTGACCGTCAACCCGCAACACGCAGTGGTGCGCGAACACATCCGCGCCGGCGGCCGGGCCTGCGCGCTGGAAGCGGGGGTCAATGGCCAGATGATCACGCTCTACGACAAGGGCCGACACATCCCGCTGATGTGGACGCACCTGATCCCGGCCACGCTGGAAGGCCGCGCCCTGCACAACGTGCAGAACGCGATGTTTGCTGCGGCGATGGCGTTTTCGCTGGACATCAAGCTGGACGCCATCCGGCAAGGCCTGCGCACCTTCGACAGCACTTTCTTCCAGGCCCCGGGCCGCATGAACGTGTGGGACGAACACCCCTTCAAGGTGATCTTCGATTACGCCCACAACGCCCATGCCGTAGGCGCGATGGCCGATCTCGCCGAGCGACTTGAAGTGCGCGGCCGGCGCATCGTGGTGGTGGCCGGGCCGGGCGACCGGCGCGACGCAGACATCCGCGACATCGCGCTGGCCGTGGCCGGGCGCTTCGACCACTACATCTGCCGGCGCGACGACGGTTTGCGCGGGCGGGCCGGCGACGAGGTGCCGAACATGATGGCCGCCGTGCTGCGCGAACAAGGCGTGGCTGAGAGCGCCATCACCATCATTCCCGACGAGCAGCAGGCCATCGATGCGGCTCTGCGCATGGGCCAGTTGGGCGACCTGCTGCTGGTCTTTGCCGACGCACTGACGCGCAGCTGGAAGCAGGTCATCAAGTTCAAGCCCGAGGGCGGGGCGGCGGCTGCGGCGGTGCCGGTGCCGGCCGTCGCAGCGCCGGTGGACGACGCTGCCGCCGATGAGCGCGCTGGCGGTGCGGCTGCGAATGTGTCGGACGACGGCGCGCTGCAGGCGGCCGGTTTCATCCGCGACGAACGCGGCTTGCGCTACGTCGGCGAGGCTGCGGACTGACGTGGCCGACGCCACCGAAACCGCGCCCGAACCGCAGCACGGCTTCGACGATTCACGCCGGCTGACCGGGCCGAACCGCTGGTACGCCGGCACCGCTGTCACGCTGACACCGCTGGGCCCGGCCGCGCACGACAGCGCCGCGCACACACGCTGGGCGGCCCGTGTGCAGGTGGCTTGCGCGCACCTGGGCTGGCCCGCAGCGCAGCCGCGCGTGCTGGCGGGTGGGCCCGAAACCTTGCTGCTGTTTGCGGCACCCGACGACGCCTTGTTCACCGCCACCGAGGTCAACGAATGGGCCTGGGAGCGCAGCGCCGCCGAATCGGGCGGCGATGCGCTGGGGGGTTTCGATCTGGCGCAAGACCTTGGTGATGAAGCCTCAGCGCTGGCCGTTTTCACGCAGCGCGCCGCCCTGGAGCGGCAGCCTGCGCAGCGCGCGCTGCAAGCCGCTGCGGCCGCGCACGGGCTGCCGGTTTTCATCGACGACGAGTCGCTTTCCATCGGCGCGGGCAGCGGCAGCCAGACCTGGCCGTTGGCTGCTTTGCCGGCCGCCGCCGACGTGCGCTGGGCGGCTTTGCACGGTGTGCCCACGGCCCTCGTCACCGGCAGCAATGGCAAGACGACGACGGTGCGCTTGCTGGCCGCCATCGCGGCCGCAGCGGGCGTGCCGGCGGGCTGCTGCTGCACCGAAGGCGTCTTCGTCGCGGGCCAGGCGCTGGACAGTGGCGACTACAGCGGCCCGGCCGGCGCGCGCACCGTGCTGCGCCATACGGGCGTCGAAGCGGCGGTGCTGGAAACCGCACGCGGCGGCCTGCTGCGGCGCGGCCTGGCGGTGGCGCGCGCCGATGTGGCGGTGGTCACCAACGTCAGCGCCGACCACCTGGGCGAGTACGGCATCGCGGGCGTTGAAGACATCGCTGAGGCCAAGCTGGTGGTGGCGCGTGCCTTGCAGGACGGGGTGCTGCTGCATGGCGGCACGCTGGTGCTGAACGGCGGCGACGCCGTGCTGATGGCCGTGGCCGCGCGCACGCCGCATGTGCAGGCGCTGTTTGCGGCCGGCCGCGTGGCCCTGTTCGCGCGCGACGACGGCCACCCGGCGCTGGTGGCGTTGCGCGCGGCGGGCGGCCGCACCTGTGGCGCGCGCGACGGCCGGCTGCTGTGGGCACACGGCGGCGCGTGCACCGACCTGGGCGCGGTGGCCAGCCTGCCCTTGACGCTGGGCGGTGCCGCGCCGCACAACACCGAGAACATCGCCGCCGCCGTGCTGGCCGCCCACGCGTTGGGTCTGCCCGAAGCGGCCATTCGTCATACCTTGGAAAGATTCGGCACCAAGGCGCAAGACAACCCCGGTCGGCTGGAACGCTGGTCGCACCGCGGTGCCACGGTGCTGATCGACTACGCCCACAACCCCGACGGCCTGGCGCAACTGCTGGCCGTGGCCCGCGCGCTGCTGCCGAACGGGCCAAACGGGCCAAACGGGCCGAGCAGCCCGAGCAGCCCGAGCGAGCCGAGCGGCGCGCGGCTGGGCTTGCTGCTGGGCCAGGCCGGCAACCGCGACGACGCGGCCATCGTCGAATTGGCCCGCAGCGCAGCCGCTGGCCAGCCCGACCGCATCGTCATCAAGGAACTGCCCGAGATGCTGCGCGGCCGGCCGCTGGGTGCAGTGCCGGGCCTGATCGAAGCGACATTGCGGGCCGCTGGTTACGACACCAGCCGCGTGGCCCTGCAGCCCGACGAAGAAGCCGCTGCGCGCGCGCTGTTGGCCTGGGCGCAGCCGGGTGATGTGCTGGTGCTGCCCATCCACACGAAGGCGGTCCGTGAGCGCCTGGCGTTGGCGCTGCAGGCGGCTGCAGCAGGCCCGGCTGGCGCGGCCGGGCCGGTCGATCAGGCGGCCGGCGAACCCTGAAAACACCAGTGCCAGGGCTCGTGGCTGTAGCCCTGCGCGTTGCCGCGCGGAAAGCTCATGCTGAAACCGTGGCGGGCCGCGTTCGCTTGCAGCCATGCGAACGCGGCGGTGATCTCGAATTCTTCCTGCAAGGCCACGCTGCCGGGTGTACCGATGTCCACCGCGCAGCCGGTGTGGTGTTCGCTGCAACCGGGCGGTGCCACCAGCAGCAGCACGGCGTTCAGCGCCTGCCCGGCGGCCAGCTTGGCCTGCAGGATTTCCAGCTGCCGCGCCACGCTGCGGTAGGCCGACTCCAGCACCAGCGTGATGCCGTCCTGTGCCGCCGCCGTCTGCATCGCTTGCCAGGCCTGCGCAGCGGCTGGCGTGAGCAGGAATTCGCGGCCCTCGGCGTTGGTCCCGGCCCGCACCAGCTCGCTGGCTTCGGCATACAGCCGCAAGCCGCGTTGCTGCAGGTAGGCGCGGCTGATGCCGAGGGCGGCCAGGGCGGCCAGCGCCGACTTCGCCGACTGCGCAGCGTCGGCCGAACTCAAGGTGCCGGGGTGGCCAGGGGCTTGCCCTTTTCGACCACGTAGACGCCGACCAGTTTGATGGGCGCGCTGCCGTTGTTGTGCGCGTCGTGGATGACGCCGGCCGGAATCACGAAGCTCTCGCCGGCCTTGACCTGGCGCGGTGCCTGGCCGTCGATCAGCAACGTGGCTTCGCCTTCCATCACGTAGCTGATCTCGTCACCCGGGTGGGTGTGGCGGCCGGCCTTGGCGCCGGGTGCCACCTCGACGCGGGCGACCACGGCTTCGCGGCCTGGCACCGACACATCGGCACGGCCGACCAGCGTGCGCGTCAGGCCACTGGCCTGGGCCAGCAAGGTGCCGGCGGTGACGGCCAGGGCGCTGCCGACCAGCAGGCGGCGCAGGGTGATCGAGCGGGTGACTGAGCGGGTGACGGACATGGCGGTTCTCCGGTGGGTGTGGGGCGTGACGGCTTGCAGTATCGAACCGCCGCCGCGCCGCTGCCGTGCAGGACTACCCTGGCCCGGCCCGGGCCCGCAGGTGCACGGCGCGCCCCCCTAGTTCCTGCCTGTTCAACAGCGCCGCCGCCATCCCATACTGCTCTGCGCCCGAACCCGCAGCGCACAAGGAGAACGGCATGTTTTCGCTTCAGCAGCACGCGCAGAAGCTCGCCTGGGCCATCGCCTTGGCCGCCGTGGTCACTGCGGCCACACCGCCCGCGCTGGCCACTGGCCTGGCGGCGGTCTGGCGGCCGGGTTCGGGCACGCAATGGGTCAAGGCCGGCATCTCGGCCGACGAGTTCAAGACGCAGGATCTGGCCTATTTCAAGCAGGGCTTGCGCATCACCTCGCTGGCCGTGCGCGACGGCCGCTTCACGGCCGTCTGGCGGCCCGGCAGCGGCACGCAGTGGGTGCACTGGGACTTGAGCGGTGACGAATTCAAGGCCCAGGACAGCGCCTACTTCAAGCAAGGCCTGCGCATCGCCGCGCTGTCGCTGCGCAACGGCCGCTTCGCCGCCGTGTGGCGCCCGGGAACGGGCACGCAGTGGGTGCACTGGGGCTTGTCGGGCGACGACTTCAAGGCCCAGGACGCGCCCTATTTCAAGCAGGGCCTGCGCATCACGCAGCTCGAGGTGGACGGCGGCAAGCTGGCCGCCGTGTGGCGCCCGGGCACCGGCACGCAGTGGGTGCACTGGGGCCTGAGCGGCAGCGAAATCGAAGCCAAGGACGGCACCTACTTCGGCCAGGGCTTGCGCATCACCACGCTGGCCGTCAACGAAGGCCAGTACGCCGCCGTCTGGCGGCCTGGCACCGGCACCCAGTACTGGAGCCGCCTGCGCTGCGGCACCGACTTCAAGACCGAGGACCAGGCCTACTTCGGCAAGGGCCTGCGGCTGGGCCTGCTGAAGCTGCAGGACGACGCGCGCGGGGCGTACCACTACCCGTGGAAAAACGGCGTCAGCCACGGGGTGGGCCAGGGCAACAACAACCCCGGCGGTTCGCACAACGGCAGCCAGGCTTATGCCTTCGATTTTTCGCTGCCCTCGGGCACCGAAGTGCGCGCTGCACGGGCCGGCACGGTGGAATGGCTGCAGCAAAGCCAGACCGCCAGCTACGACCCCAGTTCGCCCACCACGCCCGCCAACACGCCCTTTCCGAATGGCAGCCTGCAGAACTGGGGCAACACGGTGCGCATCCGCCACCTGGGCGGTTTCACGAGCTGGTACTTCCACCTCACGCCGAACAGCGCCAAGGTCCAGGTGGGCGACAAGGTCGATGCCGGCACCGTCATCGCGCTGTCGGGCAACACCGGCCGCACCACCGGCCCGCACCTGCACTTCCAGGTGCAGGCCGACTCCAACAACTGGGGCCAGTCGGTGGCGGTCAGCTTCAACGGCTGCCAGGTGCCCACCGGGGGTGACAGCGTGACGTCGCAGAACGGCAATCCGGGCTGACGCGTCAGCGAAGGCCCGGGCCCCTGGTGGCGCAGGCCCGGTGGCAGATGCAAAGGCCCCGGGCCATCCTGCAGCCCCGCCAGGCGCTGCGGGCTGCCGCTACTGGGTCGAGTCCTTGATCGCCGGGTCGTCGGTGCTGATGAAGTGGCCCGCGCCGTCGGTGACCTGAACCGCGTAGTACGAGGGGCCGGCTGGCGGATTCGGATTCACGCTCACCGCCACCGTGTGGTCGTCCAGCCGCGTCACTGCGGTGATGTCGGCGGTGACCACCGAAAAGTTGATGCCGTAATAGTTGCCCGCCGTCAGCGGGCTGGTGATGGCGGGACAGCTGTCCGGGAATATCCAGCTGGGCGACGGCTCGCCTTGCACCGACAGACTGAAGGTGATCGTGCCGGCAACGTCCATCACGATGCCGTAGCCCTTGGGATCCTGCTTCGGATTCTCCAGGCCGCCCTCAACCTTCAGCGTCAGCATGGACGGCGGGTCGATGTGGGGCACGTTGATCGCGGTGACGATCATGACCAGGTTGGGGCTGTCCGTTGAGTTCTTCGCCATGGCGACTTCCTTTCGGTTGGGGTTGAAGGACGACTGACTTACCGCGACGCCACCGCCTGCAGGTAGGCGGCGTGCGCCGGGTGCTTGAACTCGGTGGCCTGCAGGTGCAGCGCCCAGCGCTGTGCCGCCTGCGTCTGGCCCAGGCGGCCGTGCGCCTGCACGGCGCAGGCGGTGGCCATCAGGTCGGGCGTGGGGTCGTCGGCAGCCACCTGGGCGGCGGCGCGTGTCCAATGCGGCCGGGCCGCTTCGTCATGGCCCCGCGTGGCCAGGTCGTCGCCCACCAGCAAGGCGGCCTGGCAGACGATGGGCCGGCCCGAGGTGTCGACGGGTTTCGGTTCCACCGAGGCCAGCCAGGCCGTCAGGCCCTGTATCGCTTCCTGGCGCTGCCCGGTTGGCGCGCCATGCGCTTGCACCAGCCAGGCCAGCCCCAGCAGGTTGACGCGCCAGGCGCTGGCGCTGGCATCGCGGGCCAGCAGCCGGCGGGTCAGCGCCAGGGCCTGGTCGGCCGCTGCGCGCAGCGTGGCGGGCTCGGACCCCAGGGCCAGGCGGGCATCGGCCAGCCGCACATGCGCGCCCACCAGGTCGCGTTGCCACAGGGTGTTGTCCGGGTCCAGGCGGCCCAGCGGCAGCAGGCTGGACAGGGCCGCTTCGGCCTGCAGCAAGGCGGGCTGGGGGCGGCCCCGCAGCAGTTCCAGGCGCGACATCTCGTTGGCCGTGGCACCGATGTCGCGCTGGATGGAGCGGTCGGTGGCGGCACCGGGCTGGGCCTGCAGCAAAGCCGTGCGGGCCTGCAGGCTGTCGATGGCCACGCCGATGCGGCCCAGGCGCTCGTCGGTGCGCGCCAGCCAGCTCATGTTGTTGCCCAGTTCGGCGGTCAGGCCGGGGTCGCCGGCCGCCAGGGCCTTGAAGCGCAGCTGGGCTTGCAGCAGCATCTCGCGGGCCTCGGCCACGCGGTTGCTGTTGAGCATCACGGTGCCCAGGTTCTGCTGCGCAAAAGCCAATTCAAGCTGCCAGGCCGGCTTGCCGGGGTCGATCGCGATGAGCCGCTCGGCCAGCGCTTCATAGCGCCTGAAGCGGCCTTCGGCTTCGGCCAGACGGCCCTGGCGCGTGGCGATGTAGCCCACCCAGTACACGCTTTGCGCGTGGTCGAAGAGGCGCTGCGCATCCTGCGGCGCACGCGCCAGCAGGGCCGCCGTGCTGCGCTCGGCCTCGCTGAAGCGGCGGACCGCATCGTCCAGCTTGCCGCGGGTTTCGGCGATCTCGCCGATCAGGTGCAGCGCGCGCGAACGCCGGCCAAGTGACTCGGCGTCCAGCTGGCCGGCTTGCTGTTTCGCGTAATACGCCAGCGCGCGTTCGCCCACCGCGTCCAGTGCGTCCAGGCGGCCCACGGGCTGTAGCTTGCCGCGCAAATCGCCCAGCATGAATTCGATCAGGCCTTCGGCTTCGACGCGCTGCGCCTTCGCTTCGGCCGCTTGCCACAGCGCCACGCCGACACCCCCGGCCAGGGCCGAGACAACCAGGCCGCCGGCGGCCACGCCCGCGCGGTGGCGGCGTACGAATTTGCGCACGGTGTACAGCGGCGCGTCGCGGCGCGCCAGGATGGGTTCGTCGGCCAGCCAGCGGCGCAGGTCGTCGGCCAGTTGCGCGGCGTTGTTGTAGCGCTCGCCGGGTTGTTTCTTCAGCGCCTTGGCGACGATGGTGTCGAGGTCGCCGCGCAGCAGGCGGGCGCGTTGCGCGGCAGCCGCATCGCCGGGCGATGCCGCGCGCAGCGCCACCGACATCGGCGGCGCGTCGGCTTCCAGCACCTGCTGCAGGCGGGCCAGCGGCGTGGCGGCGGCGCTGCCCGGGTGCAGGCCGGTCAGCAGCACATGCAGCAGCATGCCCAGGGCGTGGACATCGGTGGCCGTGGACACCTCGCCGCCCTGCACCTGCTCGGGCGCGGCGTACAGCGGGGTGAAGGCGTGGCCCGATTCGCGCGTCAGCGCCGTCGCCGCGGCCAGGTCGCCGCTGTCGCCCAGCAGCTTGGCGATGCCGAAGTCGAGCAGCTTCACCTCGCCGCTGCGCGTGACCAGGATGTTGTTGGGCTTGATGTCGCGGTGCAGGATCAGGCGCGTGTGGGCATGCGCCACGGCGTCCAGCACGTCCAGGCACAGGCGCACGCGGGCCGGGGTGTCCAGCCCGGCCTGCTGGCAGTACAGGTCGATGGCCACGCCGTCGACAAAGTCCAGCACCAGGTAAGGCCGGTTGCCGGGTGCCAAGCCAGCGTCCAGCAGGCGCGCGATGTGCGGGTGCGACAGGCGCGCCAGCACGCTGCCTTCGCGCGTGAAGCGCGCCACGCCGGCGCGGGTGGCGAAACCCGCCGCCAGAAACTTGATGGCCACCTGGCCTTCGAAGCGCCCGTCGGTGCGCCGCGCCAGCCAGACCGTGCCCATGCCGCCCTGGCCGAGTTCACGCTCCAGCGCGTAGGCCCCCACGGTCTGACCGCCCGTGGCTTCGTCGGGCAGCGTGGGTGGCTGCAGCAGAAAGCCGTCGCGGTCGATGGAGGTCAGCCGGTCGAGCAGGCCCATCACCGCCTGCGCGATCTCGGGCTCTTGCGCGCGCAGCTGTGCCAGGCGGTCGGCCTGGGCTGCGCCGTCCAGCTCCAGCAACTCATCGAGCAGCGCGCTGAGGCGGGGCCATTGGTCAAGGTCCGAGAAGGCCATGCGTCACCCTGAAACTAACGGGCAGGATACGCGGCATGTCAGGCGCTCTGCAAATTGCGCAAGCCTGGCATGCCGCTGGGCGCGGGCGCTCAGCTGCTGGCGGTGAACGACAGGCTCTGGTAGCTCTCGACGGTCTGCGTCAGCGCGGCCGCGTTGTCGGCCACCACCGACATCTGCAACTGCCAGATCTGCACGAAAGACTTCGCCGGCAGGCTGAACTGCGTGGACTGGGTGGTTTCCTTCGACAGGCTGATGGCCACCGTGCGGCTCAGGCTGGCGCTGAAGCTGGCCGAGACGGTGGCGCTGATCGGCCCGAAGCCGCCTTCCACGCTGAGCCCGACTTCGGCACCGAAGGCCTTGGTCTGCTCTTCGCTGCTGGTCACGCCGGTTTGCACGGTGAGTTCATGCGTGGCGGGGTCGCCGCTGTTGTAGATCTCGAAGATCTGCACCCAGTTCGCCCAGGCCGTGAGCTGGACGGCTTTGGCAGGCGGCGCGGGCAGCTCGGGTGCCAGCGCGGCCATGGCTTTGATGGCGTCCGGCCAGGGTGCCTGGTTGATGTCGAGGTTGCCGGCGTTGAAGGCCGCCACTGCGGCCTTCAGCGACGCGTCGCTGCCGGGGACGCTGGCATAGACCATCAGCGGCGTGTACCAGATCATGAAGGCGATGTTCTGCGTGTCGATGCGCTGCACGGTGGTGCTGGCCAGCGACTGTGCCGCCGGCGGCAGGCTGCCCTGGTTGATGCCCGTTGGCGGGCTGGGCAGGTTGGTGATCGAGAAGTTCCACCAGGTGACTTGGGGGTTGGACATGATTGGCCTCTTTGCGTTGGGTGTTGATGGGGGTTGATCGCTGTCGGACGGGTTGAAGAAGTGCTGTTTTGGCCCTTCCACACACTGCATCGCGCTGGACCCGGCAGACCCGACATGCATTGCGAAAATAATTCGTCGGGCGGGCCGGTCTGGGCGCGCCACCGGCCGGGCTGTGCGGCGAAGATGGCAACCCCGACCCCCTGGATCTGCGCCATGCGTGACCTCGATGCCCTGTTGCTGGCCGCCGCCGAAGGTGAGACCGCCGCCATCGACGCGGTGGTGGCGCAGCTCTACGGCGAACTGCACCGGCTGGCGCACAGCCGCCTGCGCCGCAGCCCGCAAAGCACGCTGCTGGACACGACCTCGCTGGTGCACGAGGCCTACATGCGCTTCCAGCGCCAGCAGTCCATCGGCTTCGCCAGCCGCAACCAGTTCCTGGCCTATGCCGCCAAGGTGATGCGCGGCATCGTGGTCGACGCGATACGCGCCCGCCATGCCGAGCGCCGGGGCGGCGACGCGGTGATGGTCACGCTGAACACCGCCGTGGGCGACGGCACACCCACCGCCGACGATGAGGTGCTGCAGGTGCACGAGGCGCTGGACGAACTGGCGGCCAAGGACCCGAGGCTGGCGCGGGTGGTGGAAATGCGCTATTTCGGCGGCCTGGCCGAAGCCGAGATCGCCGACTGCCTGGGCATCACCGAACGCACCGTGCAGCGCGACTGGCAGAAGGCCCGCCTGCTGCTGTCGAGCATGCTGCGCCAGCCCTGATGGCCGGCCTGCACCCGCCGCCGCCCAGCGTCCGTTCGCGGCCCTGAAACCGCAAAAGGTCGCGCCGGGGCCCCGGGCCGGGCGCGGGGGCGTCACCATGGCGTCCATGGCACAGGCGGGCATCTCTTCTTTAGCGAGCACGAACGCAGGCACAAGCGCAGGCACGACCCCGGCCGCCCCGCGCAAGCGCCTGGGCCTGGCCTACGCCGGCCTGTGCCTGCTGAGCTGGCTGCTCTACGCCATGGCCGGTGCCGAGTGGCAACGCGGCGTCTGGCGGCTGTGGGAAGCGGCTTACGAGGCCACCTTGAACCTGTGGGCACCGATGCTGCTGGGCGCGCTGGCCTTTCCGTGGGTGCGCTGGCTGCAGCCACGGCCGCTGCTGCTGCGCCTGTTGCTGCACGCCGTGGCGGCGCTGCTCTTTGGCGGGCTGTGGCTGGCCCTGGAATTCGCGCTGGCCTGGTGGCTGTTCGAACCCGAACACGCCATCGCGCAGTTGCAGCAGCGCCTGGTCTGGCGGGCGGTGTTCGGCGTCTTTGTCTACACCGCGCTGACGCTGGGTTTCGCCGGCGTGCTGCACGCCCGCCGCGCCCAGGCCAGCGCGCTGGCGGCGGCGCAGGCCGAAAGCGCGCTGGTGCGCGCCGAGCTGGCGGCCATCAGCGGCAAGCTGAACCCGCACTTCCTGTTCAACACCCTGAACACGCTGCTGCTGCTGACCCGCAAAGACCCGGCCGCCGCCGAAGACGCGCTGCTGCGCTACGCCCGCCTGATGCGCTATGTGCTGGACAGCCAGCGCGGCAGCACCGACCGCGTGACGCTGCGCGACGAGCTCGACTTCGTGCGCGACTACCTGGCGCTGGAAGCGCTGCGCCTGGGGCCGCGCCTGCAGGTGCACTGGGCGGTGGACGAGGCGTTGCTCGACGAACCCATGCCGCCACTGACCCTGCAGCCCTTGGTCGAAAACAGCATCGTCCATGGCATCGCGCCGCGCGTGGCCGGCGGCTGCGTGACCATCAGCGCGCAGCGTGTGGCCGGCGGTCTGGCCCTGAGCGTGGCCGACGACGGCCTGGGCTGCGCGGCACCGCCGCCGCTGCAAGCGCTGCAGCCGCTGGCCGACGTGTCGGGCAGCCGCCGCGCCCGGGCCAGCGGCGGCGTCGGCCTGGGCGCGCTGCGCCGCCGCTTCGAGCTGGACTACGCCGGCCGGGCGCGCCTGCAAGTCCACACCGCGCCGGGCGCGGGCTTTCGCGTCGACATCCACATCCCTTTCGAAGACCCCGTCTGAGGACCGCCATGAACCAGACCCCACAAGCCCCCGTCCGCACCCTGATCGCCGAAGACGAACCGCTGGCCCGCGAGGGCCTGGAGCAGTGGGTGCGCCTGCTGCCGCAGCTCGACCTGGTGGCCAGTTGCGCCGACGGCGGCAGCGCGCTGGACGCCATCCGCAGCCTGCGGCCGGCGCTGGTGCTGCTGGACATCCACATGCCCGGCCGCACCGGCCTGCAGGTGCTGCGCGCGCTGGCCGAAGACGCCGCTGGCGACGCCGATGCAGCGGGCGAGCCGGGCCCGGCGGTGATCTTCACCACGGCCTACGACGAACACGCGCTGACCGCTTTCGAACTGCACGCGGTGGACTATCTGCTGAAGCCTTTTTCGCAAGAGCGCTTCAACGAAGCCGTGGCCCATGCTCTGCAGACGGCGGCTGCGCGCAGCGGCCCTGCGCTGGCGCTGCCGGCGCTGGAAGCCGCCGCCAGCAGCGCCGGCGGCGAAGACACCAGCCCGCTGACCCGCGTGCTGGTGCGCGACCAGGGCAAGATTTTTCCGCTGCAGGTGGAGGCCATCGAACACCTGCGCAGCGACACCAAATACACCGCCATCGCCAGCAAGGGCCGCAGCTACCTGGTGCGCCTGCCGATCACGGCTTTCGAGCAAAGGCTGGACCCGCAGCGCTTCCTGAAAGTTAGCCGCTCGTGCATCGTCAACCTCGATTTCGTCGAGGCCATGACGCCCGACGAAAGCAGCCAGTTCACGGTGCAGATGCGCGACGGCACGCGGGTCACGGCCAGCCGTGAAGTCAGCAAGCAACTGCGGGCGCAGTCGCTGTGAAGGCCCGCCACCACCTTCACCTGGCCGCGCTGCTGCTCGCCAGCCTGGGCCTGCCGGCGTGGGCGCAGCTGCCCGCCGCCGCGCCGGCCGCGCCGGTTGCACCCGCCGCGCCCGCAGCGCCTACGGCACCCGGTGCGCCCAGCGCGCGCGGCGCAGCGGCTTACCCCGCGCAAGGCCAGCTGTACGACCTGGGTGCTTTCGACGGCGTGGAAATCGGCGGCGCGGCCGAGGTGCGCTACACGCAGGGCGATGTCGACCAGGTCTGGGTGGCCGGCCCGCCCGAGCTGCAGCGCGAGCTGCGGCTGGACGTGGTGGGCGGCATGCTGCGCGTGCGCACCCAGAACAGCTGGCGCTTCTGGGCACCGGCACGGCCGCAGTTGCTGATCACCTCGCGCAGCCTGGGCCGCCTGGCCATCCTGGGTGCGGGCGACGTGACGGCCAGCGGGCCCGTGAAGGGGGCCAAGTTGTCGGTGCACATCTCGGGTGCCGGGTTGGCGCGCTTCGACCAGCTGCAGGTCGACCAGCTGAACTTCAGCGTCTCGGGTGCCGGTGACGGCCAGGTGGCCGGGCAGGTGCGCGAGCTGTCGGTGACGGTTTCGGGCAAGGCCGAATTCCGCGCTGAAGAACTGCAGGCCCGCAAGGCCCGCGTGTCGATCAGCGGCATCGGCGACGTGAAGCTGTGGGCGGTGGATGAACTGACGGTGTCGGTATCGGGCGTCGGCCAGGTCGAATACTGGGGCTCGCCGCGGCTGCGCCTGTCCAGCAGCGGGCCGGGCAACGTCACGCCACGCGGGCCCAAGCCGGCGCTGCCTTGAGATGGCCGCTGGCCGCGCGGCAAGCCCTTGCAGCGTGCGGGGTTTGCGGCGTGCGAGGCTGGTCAACAATGGCTGGATGAACACCACCCCCACCCGCCGCCCCGTGCTGGCCGCTCTGGCGGCCTTCGCTGCCTTGCCCGTGCTGGGCAGCCTGCAAGCCTGCAGCGCCCTGCCGGGTTCAGCCGCCAACCCGGCCCCAGCGCCCGAAGACGAAGCCTTGCGCGCCGCGCTGGCCGGTGCCCATCGCAGCGCCGCCAACCGTGCCCGCGACGGTGCCCGCCACCCGTATGAAACGCTGCGCTTCTTCGGCATCCAGCCCACGCTGCGGGTGGTGGAACTGACACCCGGCGGTGGCTGGTACACCGAAATCCTGGCACCGTATCTGCGCCCCCAGGGCCTGTTCTGCACCGCCCATTTCGCCAAGGAAGGCGGCAGCGACGGACGCCGCCGCGCACGGGCCAATTTCGACGCCCGCCTGGCCAAGCAGCCCGAGCTGTACGACCGCCTGTTCAGCGGCACCCTGCCCAGTGGCGGGCGCTTTGACGACATCAGCACGGCGCTGGCCAAGGACGGCGGTGCCGACCTCATCGTCACCTTCCGCAACGCCCACAACTGGCTGCAGGACGGCAGCCTGGACGACACCCTGAAGGCTTGCCACGGGCTGCTCAAACGCGGCGGCGTGCTGGGCGTGGTCGACCACCGCGCGGCACCCGGCACGGCCATCGAGGCGCAGATGAAAAGCGGCTACGTCACCGAAGCGCTGATGCAAGCCCGCGCGCAGCAGGCTGGCTTCAAGCTGGCCGCGCGCAGCGAGGTCAACGCCAACCCGCGCGACACGAAAGACCACGCCAACGGCGTCTGGGCCCTGCCGCCCACCTTCGCCGGCAAGGACGTGGACCGCGAACGCTACACGGCCATCGGCGAATCAGACCGCTTCACCCACCGTTACCTGAAGGGCTGAACCCTCAGCTGGTTTTGCCCAGCACCGCCTTCATCTTCTGCAGCATCGGGGCCACCACGGGCACCGTCAACATCGTGCTGCCCACGGCCATCAGCAGCAGCGCGGTGAAGGTCTCGTTGGTGATGATGTGTTTGTCGAGCAGCACGTTGGCGAAGATGATCATGATCAGCGCCTTGGTCTGCAGCAGCCAGCCGATGAGGCTGGCCTCACCCTGGGCCCAGCCCAGCACGCGCCCGGCCAGGTGGATGCCAATCAGCTTGCCGGCCACGCTGGCCAGCAGCAAACCGGCCGCCGCGATGAACACCGCGTTGCCGCCGATGGACCAGTTGGTGCGCAGGCCGGTGCTCAGGAAGAACACCGGCATCACCACCAGCAGCACGTGGTGGCGCAGCATGTCCATCTGCTTCTGGTCGAACCAATGGCTGTCCATGATGGCCCCGGCCAGGAAGGCACCCACCATGTAGTGCAGGCCCGACCAGTCGGCACCCAGGCCGCAGGCGGCCAGCCAGATCAGCCCGGCGTACCAGCGGTCGCGTTCCGGTATGCGCAGCATCAGCTTGCGGAAGTAGAAGCCGACGACGGCGAAAGCGGCCAGGAAGGCGACTTGTTTGCCGACCCGCTCCCAGTCCATCAGGATCAGCGCCAGCACGCCCCAGATGGCCACGTCGTCCAGGCTGGCGTAACGCAGGATGCGCTGGCCGATGGGCCGCCGCAGGATGTCCAGCTTTTCCATCAGCAGGATCAGGATGGGCAGCGCCGTCACCGCGCACGCCATGCCCACGCCCAGCACGAACTGCCAGGTCAGCGCCTTGTCGCCCATCCAGCCCGCGCCCCCCAGTCCGTCTGACAGGGCCAGCATGGCCACCGCGGCCCCGCAGCCGAACAGCAGCGGCATGCCCAGCGCCAGCCCGGCGGTGATGCCGCTTTCGCGCTTGTATTTCCAGGCCTGCGACAGGTCGAGTTCGATGCCGGCGATCCACACGAAAACCATCACCGCCCACCAGGCTATGCCGTTCAGGCTTTGGATGACGGCCGGCGTGAACACGAAGCCGTAGACCTCGGGCAGCGCAGTGCCCAGCACGCCGGGGCCGAGCAGGATGCCGGTGACGATCTGCACCACCACCAGCGGCGCCCAGTAGTCGGTGCGGCCCAGACGCCACAGCAGGTAGGGCACGCTGAAGACGATCAGCATGGCGATCAGGAAGCGTTCGGTGGTGTTCATGCGGCGCGTTTTCGAAGGAGCCGTGACTCTATAGTCGCTGCCGATTTCAACGCCAGGAGGAAGGCATGATCGTGGTGAGCGGCGAAGCCTTGATGGACGTGTTCGCGGCCGGCCCCACGGCCACCGGCCTGGCGCTGGACGCGCGCATCGGCGGCAGCCCGCTGAACGTGGCCATCGGCCTGCGCCGCCTGGGCCAACCAGCGGCCTTTTTCGGCGGTGTGTCCAGCGGCTTTCTGGGCGACCGGCTGATGCAGGCCTTGCACGATGAACAGGTCGACACGGGGTGCACGGTGCGTGTGGACGCACCGGCCACGCTGAGCCTGGTGGGCCTGGACGCGCAAGGTGTGCCCCACTACGCCTTCTACGGCAGCGGCGCGGCCGACCGCCTGCTGCCGCTGGCCGCGCTGGGCCGGGTGCCCGCCGCGCAGGTCTACCAGTTCGGCAGCTACGCGATGGTGGTGGAGCCGGTGGCCGCCACGCAGCGCGCGCTGATCGAACGCGAAATGGCGCGCGACGTCGCAAGTGAAGGCGAGCGCGCCGTCATCGCCTACGACCCCAACATCCGCCTCAACGTCGAGCCCGACATCCAGTGCTGGCGCGATACCCTGGCCTGGATGCTGCCCCGCACGCAGCTGCTGAAGGTGAGTGACGAAGACCTGGGCTTGCTGCACCCCGGCGTGCCGGTCGCCGATCTGGCCGCGCAGTGGCTGGCCGCCGGCGTGGCGCTGGTGGTGGTGACGCGCGGTGGTGCCGGTGCCTGGGCCTGGACCGCGCGCGACCACGTGGCCGCGCCACCGGTGCCGGTGCAGGTGGTGGACACCGTGGGCGCCGGCGACACCTTCCAGGCCGCGCTGCTGACCGCGCTGGCCGAACGCGGCCTGCTGAGCCGCAAGGCCTTGCGCGACCTGCGTGCTGCGGAGGTGACGGCCGTGCTGGCCTTCGCGGCGCAGGCCGCAGCCATCACCTGTTCGCGTCGGGGTGCCGACCTGCCGCGCCGCGCGGAACTGGCGGCAGCCTGAACGGCGCGGCGTTCAAGCGGCCCGTACGCGCTGTTCACTCAAGCTGATTGGGGCCCCCACTTCGCGCGGTGCACCAGCAGCGCCATCGCCAGGCCGTAGGCCAGCATGCCGCCACCGGCCAGCGCGAAGATGGTCCAGGTGGCGGCCTGTGCTTCAGCCAGCATCCAGCCACCCAGCGCGACCACCACCAGCCGCAAGGTGCCGGCCAGCACCGGCCCGCCGGCCTGGCCCGCGCCCAGCGACGAGAAGTACAGGCACAGGCCCAGCCCGAACAGGCCGTAGCCGGGCCCGGCCCAGTGGAAGTAACTGGCGGCCGAGGCCAGTACCGAGGCTTCGCGCGTGAACAGGCCGGTCCAGGCATCGGGGAACAGCGCCAGCCCCAGACCCAGCAGGCCCAGGCCGACGAAAGCCACCGCCGCCGAGACCCAGGCCACGCGGCGCGCGCGGGCGATCTGCCCGGCGCCGATGGCCATGCCGACCAGCGGCACCGAGGCCACGCCCACCGCAAAGGCGATCGGCACCAGCAGGAATTCCAGCCGCGTGCCGATGCCGTAGCCGGCCAGTGCGTCGGTGCCGAAGCGGGCCACCAGGCGCGTCAGCACCAGGATGGTCAACACCGTTTGAAACGGTGACAGGCAGGCCAGCGCGCCGACGCGCAGGATGTCGCGCAGCAAATCGCCCTGCAGGCGGGTACTGCCCACCGCCAGCTTCAGGTGCCCCCGGCCCGAGCGCAGGTAGGCGAACAGGAACACCGCGCCGCCACCGTAGGCCAGCACCTGGCCGAGCGCCACGCCGGCCATGCCGCGTGGTGCCCACTCCGGCAAACCCAGCCAGTCCAGCCCGAAAGTGCCGCCCACCAGCACCTGTGTGGCGGCCACCGCCAGCAGCGTTGCCGAGGGCACGCGCATGTTGCCGCTGCCGCGCAACACCGATGCGAAGGTGTTCAGCAACCAGATGCCCACCGCGCCCAGGAAAGCCACATTGGAATAGGCCACCGCCTGCGCCAGCGCTGCGCCGCGCCCGCCCAGCGCGGCGTAGAGCGCCGGCCCGAAAGCCAGCATCACCACGGTGCTGACGGTGCCCACGCCCAGGCCGATCCACATCGCGTGCACGGCCAGCGCGTTGGCCCGCGCCCCATCGCCCGCACCGAGGGCGCGGCTGATGGCCGACGACACCCCGCCGCCCATCGCGCCGGCCGACAGCATCTGCTGCAGCATGACCATCGGAAACACCAGCGCCATGCCGGCCAGCGACGCCACGCCCATGCTGCCGACGAAACCGGTCTCGGCGATGGTGGCCAGCGCCGTGGCCAGCATGGCCGCCATGTTGGGCAGCGCAAAGCGCAGCAGCGTGGGCAGGATGGGGCCGCTGAGCAAGGGGTTCGGCACTGGAGCGGGCGCTGGAGCGGGCGCTGGAGCGGGCGCTGGTTGTGGCGCGGGGTTGGCGACGGTGTTCACGGGTGCTAGCCTTGCGTTCAAATTGCCTGCAGATGCAACGGTTGCATATACAAGTAAAGTATCCCATGAAGACCCGATCGGCGCGCCAGTCCGCAAACGCAAACGCAAACACATCCAGCCAGCCGCAGGGCTGCACCAACTTCAAGTTGCGCCAGCTGCTGCGCAGCGTGGCCCGGCTGTACGACGCGCAAATGGCCCACAGCGGCCTGAAGACCACGCAGTACTCGCTGCTGTCACACGTGGCGGCGCTGGGCCCGGTGGCACCGAATGAACTGGCCACCCAGATGGGCATGGACGCGTCCACCTTGACGCGCAACCTGCGCCCGCTGGTCGACCAGGGCTGGTGCGAACAAGGCCCGGGTGCCGACGCGCGTTCGCGTTCGGTCACCATCACCCCAGCCGGCCGTACCAAGCACAGCCAAGCCAAGGCCCACTGGAAGCGCGCGCAACTGTCGCTGAACGAGCGCCTGGGTGCCGACCAGGTGGTGGCGCTGCACGCGATGATCGAGCAGGTGCAGGCGGCGTTGGCGGACAGCGCGCTGAACGACTAGCGGCCAGCGCCGCAGCGGGCTCAGCGCAAGGTCAGGGGACAGCCCTTCGCGTTGACCGCCAGATCGGCCGGCGTGCCGGGGCAGAAGTCCTGCACATCCGGAATGCTGTCGCCATCGCTGTCGACCAGAGTCGCCTCCTGCGCATACAGGATGACCGCACTGTGGGCAGGCAAGCTGTAGGGCCAGAGCGTCCATGCGTCGTCGCTCAGGCGTCGAAGCTTGCCGCACAAGGCGGGTTGGGTGGCTGCGTAAGGGCAGTTCTGGACTGCGGCGTTGCTGCCGGTGTTGGACAGCAGGGTGGCCGCCAGGGCCGCCGCATCGGGCGTGATCAAGACCAACTCCATA
This sequence comes from Betaproteobacteria bacterium, assembly GCA_031383435.1. Lineage (GTDB taxonomy): Bacteria > Pseudomonadota > Gammaproteobacteria > Burkholderiales > Burkholderiaceae_C > Rubrivivax. The sequence continues at coordinate 62,179 of JANMZP010000220.1, forward strand.
TTGGCCAGGCTGACGCTGCTGCCAGACTGTATCGGTGTCACGTCGACGCGGGCACCCAGGTCACCGGTGTTGGGGTCTTGGAAGTTGACCGTCTGGAGGGCCTGGAAGACCTGGCTGTAGCGCTGCCAGTTCCGCCCGGCGGTGACGGTGAAGCCGCGGTCGCTCAATCCCTCAAAGCCGTTGGTCCCGCCGCCGCCGCGCCGCACGACCAGTCCGACCTGCTGCCCGTCCTGGCCGGCCGCCAG
>JANMZP010000072.1:0-11267 GCA_031383435.1 Betaproteobacteria bacterium
ATCGGGCCGCGCCCGTGCCACGTTGCCCATGCCGATGGCGCCGCCCGCGCCGGCCGTGTTCAGCACCACCACCGAGCCGCCCAGTTGCCGGGCGAATTCATCGGCCAGGATGCGGCCCATGATGTCGGTGGTGCCGCCGGGGCCGAAGGGCACGACCAGGGTGATCGGGCGGTCGGGGAAGCCGGCCTGGGCGCGGACCGCTGGCGCAGCCGCAGCGGCTGCCAGCGTGGCGAGGCCGAGAGCGAAGGGGCGGATGTTCAAAGCGCGGCTCCCGTCTGGCGGTCGAAAAGGTGCAGGTGCGCCGGGCTGAGGTACACGGTCAGCCGCGTGCCCGGCTTGTCGCGGAAGGCCGCCGGGCAGCGCGCCACGACTTCCGCCGCGCCCAGCCTGAAGGTCACCAGGGTCTCGGCGCCGAGCGGTTCCAGCAGCGCCACCTCGGCGGGCACGGCGATGTCGTCGGCACCTTCTGCGGCCAGGCGCACGTTCTCGGGCCGCACGCCGAACTTCAGCGTGGCGTGGCCGTTCGCACGGGCGGCCAGCGCAGCCGGCAGCGGCAGGCGCAGGCCGCCCAGGTCAGCATGGCCCGCGTCCAGCGTGCAATCGCACAGGTTCATCGGCGGCGCGCCCGTGAAGCCGGCAACGAACAGCGCGGCGGGCTGGTTGTAGATGACATCGGGCGTGTCGTACTGCATCACCCGGCCGGCACTGAGCACGGCGATGCGGTCGGCCAGCGTCATGGCCTCGGTCTGGTCGTGGGTGACGTAGATGATGGTCGCACCCAGGCGCTGGTGCAGGCGCTTGATCTCGCTGCGCATCTCGTTGCGCAGCTGCGCGTCCAGGTTGCTCAACGGCTCGTCGAAGAGAAACACCTTGGGTTCGCGCACGATGGCACGGCCGATGGCCACGCGCTGGCGCTGGCCGCCCGACAGCGCGGCGGGCCGGCGGTCCAGCATGTGGTCGATGCGCAGCAGCTGCGCGGCGTTCATCACGCGGCGCTGGATCTCGGCTTCCGGCGTCTTGCGCAAACGCAGGCCGAAGGCCATGTTGTCGAACAAGTTCTTGTGCGGGTACAGCGCGTAGTCCTGGAACACCATCGCGATGTCACGGTGGCGCGGCGGCAGGTCGTTGACGCGCTGTCCGGCGATGCTGACGTCGCCGCCGCTGATCGGCTCCAGCCCTGCGATCATGCGCAGCAGCGTGCTCTTGCCGCAGCCCGAAGGCCCGACGAAGACCGCGAATTCGCCATGCCGGATATCGAGATCGATGCCGTGGATGACCGGCACCGCGCCGTAGCGCTTGGTCACGCTGCGCAGCGCGACCTCAGCCATCAGTACCCGCCTTGAGGCTTCGCAGCGGGAGCTGTGGGCGCACCGCCATCGATGGCCCGCAGCGCCTGCGCCGCCGCCTGCGCCGCCCGCATCAGCAGGCCCAGGTCCGAGGCCACGGCCACGTAGTCGTAGCCCATGGCGCGGTAGCGGGCCACCACCTCGGGCGTGCCGCCAACGGTGCCGATGGGCACGCCCAGCGCGTTGGCGCGGCGGCCGGCGTCGGCCATCAGGTCCATCACGTCCGGGTGGGTCAGGTTGCCGACGTGGCCCATCACGCCCGACAGGTCGCCCGGGCCGACGAACAAGCCGTCCACGCCGGGCACGGCAGCGATGTCTTCCAGGCGCGCCATCGCCTCGGGTGTTTCCATCTGCACCAGCACGCAGACGTTCTGGTTGGCGTGGCGGAAGTGGTCGGGCGTGGTGCCGAAACGCGACGCGCGGCTCATGCCGGCCATGCCGCGCACGCCATCCGGCGCGTAGCGGGTGGCGGCCACCGCACGGCGCGCTTCTTCGGCGTTCTGGATGAAGGGGAAGAGCAAGGTGTTGGCGCCGGCATCCATCACGCGCTTGACGTTGACGGTGTCGTTCCAGGGCACGCGCACCACCGGCAGCATCGGTGTGCCGGCAACAGCCTGCAGCATGTGCACCAGGTCCATCAGGTCCAGCGGCGTGTGCTCCATGTCGATCACGCCCCAGTCGAAGCCGGCGCAGCCGACGGCTTCCACGACGATGGGGCTGGCCGACATCACCCAGGTGCCGATGGGCACGCGGGTGGCGCGCTGGTGGAGCAGTTGTGTGAAGGGGTTCATCGCGGGCACCGTCCGTTCTGCTTCGTTCGTTCTGCTTCGTTCGTTCAGTAAATCGAGGGCTCGGGGGTGGACGCCGTGCCTTGCAGGAAATCGAAATCACAGCCCTGGTGGGCCTGCGTGACGTGCTGCTGGTAGAGCTGCGTGTAGCCCCGCGTGTAAGGCTGAACCGGCGCCACCCAGGCGGCGCGGCGCTGCGCCAGTTCTTCGTCGGACACGAGCATGGCGATGCGCCGCGCAGCGACGTCGAGCTCGACGATGTCACCGGTGCGCAGCAGCGCCAGCGGACCGCCCACGGCGCTTTCGGGGCTGATGTGCAGCACGCAGCTGCCATAGTGGGTGCCGCTCATGCGCGCGTCAGACAAGCGCAGCATGTCGCGCACGCCGCGCTGCAGCAGCTTCCTGGGCAGCGGCAGATTGCCCCATTCGGGCATGCCCGGCGCGCCCACCGGACCGGCGTTGCGCAGCACCAGCACGCTGTCTTCGTGGACATCCAGGTCGGGGTCGGCCATGGCCGCCTGCATCTGCGGCTGGCTGTCGAAAACCAGCGCGCGACCACGGTGCTGGAAGAATTTCGGATTGGCCGCGCTGGGCTTGATCACCGCACCATCGGGTGCCAGGTTGCCGGTCAGCACGGCCAGCGCGCCGTGCGGGCTGACGGGGCGGCTGAGCGGGCGGATGATCTCGTCGTCGCCGACCTCGCGGCCGTCGAGCTGGGCACGCAGCGGCAAGCCCGTCACTGTGATCTCGTCCAGCGACAACTGCTCGCGGATGCGGTTCATCAGCGCCGGCAAACCCCCGGCGTAATAGAAGTCTTCCATCAGCTTGTCGCCACTGGGGAAGAGATTGGCCAGCACCGGCACACGGCGCGCCAGGGCGTCCAGATCGGCCAACGTCAGGTTCACGCCAGCGCGGCCGGCCATCGCCAGAATGTGGACCGCGGCGTTCGTGGAGCCGCCCAGCGCCATCTGCACCGCAGCGGCGTTGAGGAAAGCGCCACGCGTCAGGATGCGCTGCGGCTTCAGGTCTTCCCAGATCATGGCCACGATGCGCTCGCCGCAGTCGGCCGCCATGCGCGGGTGGGCGGCGTCCATCGCCGGGATGCTGCTGGCACCGGGCAGGCACAGGCCCAGCGCTTCGGCCATCGCCGTCATGGTGCTGGCCGTGCCCATGGTGTTGCAGGTGCCGGGGCTGCGCGTCATGCGCGATTCCAGCCGCACCCATTCCTCGGGCCCGATCTGACCGGCCTGCAGTTCGTCCCAGAACATGCGGGTGTGCGTGCCGGCGCCGACGGTCTTGCCCTGGTGGCGGTCGTTCAGCATCGGCCCGGCCGGGCAGAACAGGGCCGGGAGGCCCATGCTGATGGCGCCCATCAGCAGCCCCGGCGTGGTCTTGTCGCAGCCACCCAGCAGCACCGCGCCGTCGATGGGCAGGCTGCGCAGCAGCTCTTCCGTTTCCATCGCCAGGAAGTTGCGGTACAGCATGGTGGTGGGCTTGACCATGACCTCGCCCAGGCTCATGGCGGGCAGCTCGAAGGGCATGCCGCCGGCCAGCAGCACGCCACGCTTGACGGCCTCGGCGCGTTCACGCAGGTGCGCGTGGCAGGGCGACAGGTCGGACCAGGTGTTGACAATGGCCACGATGGGCCGGTTCATCACGTCTTCACGTCGCAAACCCATCTGCTGCATGCGCTGCCGATGGGCAAAACCACGCATGTCGTTGGCGGCAAACCAGCGGCGGCTGCGAAGGTCGGCAAGGGCTCGGATCATGCAGGTGACTGCGGGTTTTGTTACCGCTAACATAGGTCGCTGTTCAGGCAGCGTCCATTCTGGCTAACCCGGTGCCCAAACCCACTCCCACCCCCTCCTTGCGGCCCGCCGCTGCGGCTGGTCCGGCTGCAGCTGCGGCAACGCCACGCGCCCCCGAAGCCCCGGCTCGCCAGGCCCGCCGGGGCCACGGCCGCGTGACCCTGCAAGACGTGGCCGCTGCGGCCGGGGTCACGTCCATCACGGTGTCGCGCTACCTGCGCGAACCGCAGGTGGTGGCGCCAGAAACGGCCCAGCGCATCCGCGCCGCGCTGGCGGCCAGCGGCTATGTGCCGAACAAGCAGGCCGGCCTGCTGGCCAGCGGCGCGGGCAACATCGTGGCAGTGCTGCTGCCCAACCTGTCGAATTCGATCTTTGCCGAAACCGCGCAGGGCTTGAGCGACGGCCTGCAAGCGGCCGGTTTCGAGTTGCTGATTGCCGCCACCGGTTATTCGCAGGAACGCGAAGAACAGCAGTTGCGCGCCCTGCTGGGCTGGCACCCGGCGGCCGTTGTCGTCACCGGCCGGCGCCATTCGGTGGGCGCACTGAAACTGCTGGCCAACGCGAAAGCCGCCGGCACGCCGGTCATCGAGATTTGGGACCACCACCCGCCCGAGCCCGGCCCGCGCCGCCCGCACTTCACGCAGATCGGCTTCAACCACGACCACGTTGGCCGCGCCATGGCCGAACACCTGCTGCGCGCCGGCCACCGCGAACTGGCCTACGTCGACAGCGGCATCGCCGAGGACTACCGCGCCCACGAACGCGGCATCGCTTTCACCGCGGCTGCAACAGCCAGCGGTGCCCGCGTGACGGTCATCAAGGCCCCCGCAGGCGACGCCTTCGACGCCGGCCGCCAGGTACTGGGCGACCTGGTGCGGGCCGGCCCGCCGGCCGTCACCGCCGCCGCTTTTGCCAACGACCACCTGGCCTGCGGCGCGCTGCTGGAAGCCACCCGGCGCGGTGTGGCGGTGCCGGAGCGCATGGCGCTGCTGGGCTTTGGCGACTTCGCCATCGCGCGGCAACTGAGCCCGTCGCTGTCCAGCGTGCAACTGCCGCGCCACGCCATCGGCGCCGAGACCGCGCGTTCGCTGCTGCACGCCTTGCAGCGCGGCAAGGCCGCAACTTCCGTGACGCTGGCCTGGGGGCTGGTGGCGCGCGGCAGCACGGCGGGCGGCTGAATCCGCTTGCGCCTGCGCATGGCGAGCACGCAGCGAGCGCGCCGCCACGAGATCCCGGCAGGTTCACCGCAGACACAGCACCGCAGCCAGCACGAAGAGCGCCAGCCACAGCGTCTCGGCCACGATCAGCACCACCGGCGCCCAGCCCATGCGCGCCAACTGCCGGAACGAGGTCTTCATGCCCAGCGCGGCAATGGCCAGCACCAGGCAGGCGCGCGAACCCACATTCAAGGCCTGCTGCAGCGCCGTCGAGAAGGCACCCCCCGAATTCAGCGCGACCATGGCAATGAAGAGCCACAGGAACCAGGGCAGCAACGCCGGCCGGCCCGCTGCATGGCCGTCGGCCTGCGCCTGCAGCGCGGCCACGCGCTCGGCGCGAAAGGCCAGCGACACGCCAGCCACCACCACGGTCAGCAGGGTCACGCGGAAGAGCTTGACGATGGTGGCCACGTCGCCTGTGGGCGGGTCGATGGTGTAGCCAGCGCCCACCACCTGGGCCACATCGTGGATGGTGCCGCCCAGAAACAGCCCGCCCAGCGCCGGCGGCAGCCCCAGCGCCCGAACCACCAGCGGATACAGCACCATGGCCACCGTGGACAGCAGGGTCACGGCCACCACCACGACCAGGGTGTAGCGCTCGCCGTCTTTCTCACGCGGCAGCACGGCCGACAGGGCCAGCGCCGCCGAGGCCCCGCAGATCGCCACCGCACCGCCAGCCAGCACGCTGCGCGCCCGGCTCAGACGCAGGCGGCGGCCCAGCCACAGCGCCACCGCCAGCGTGCTGGCGACCGCCAGCACCACCACGCCGACGGTCTGCCAGCCCAGGGCCGCGATCTGCACGCCGGTGATGCGCGCGCCCAGCAGCCCGACGCCCAGGCGCAGCACCGTGCGCGCGCTGAATTCGACGCCGGCCTTGGTTCGCAGCGCGCTGGCCCAGGGGTTGAGCACCACGCCAAACAACAAGGCGTACAGCATCTGCGGGCCGCCGTGCAGCGCGGCCAACAGCGCGGCAGCGCCGCCCACCGAGGCCGCCACCAGCAGGCCCGGCACCACTGCCCGTGCCCGTGACTGTGCCCGTGTCCACGCCAATGCCACCGCCGGTGTCAGCGCCGGCACGGCTGCGGCCTTTTCATGCCGGCCGCGACAGCAGGTTCACGTAGTCGTGCTGCGCCGTCACCAGGGTGCTGACGCGCCACTCCACGGGCTGCCCGCCCAGGCCCAGCGCCACGCGGCGCACCTGCAGCACCGGCTGGCCCACGACCACGCCCAGCACGCGCGCGGCGGCGCGGTCGGCACCCACGGCACGCAGGCGCTCGTGGGCGCGCACCACGCTGATGCCGAACGCGGTCTGGTACAGGTGGTACATCGTGCTGGGCCGTTCGCGCAGTCGCTTTTCGGTCAGCCCACGGAACAGCTTGGCGGGCAGCACCAGCCTGTCGTGCACCACCGCCCGGCCTTGCAGACGCAGCCGGTTCTCGATCTGCAGCGCCGGCTCGCCGGCCTTCAGCGCCAGCGCCTCGGCAGCCTCGTCATCCAGTCGGGTGCGCTCGAAGGACACCAATTCCACCTCGGGCGCCTCACGCAGGCCGTCGCTGCGCTCGACGTGGAAGAACTGGAACAGGAAACGGTCGCTGGTGTGCATGGCCACGAAGGTGCCGCGGCCCTGGCGGCGGACCAGGATGTGCTCGGCCACCAGGTCGTCCACCGCGCGGCGCAGCGTGCCCACCGAAACCCCGTAGCGGGCGGCCAGTTCGGCTTCGCTGGGCAGGGCCTCACCCGGTGCCACGGTGCCGCCTTCCATGGTCCTCAGCAGCTCGCGCTTGACGGCCCGGAAGAGCGGCATGCCGGCCGCATCGGGCGCGATGGTCTGCAGCTTGCTCGCACGGTGAACGATGGGGCGGTGGGCGGCAGACATGGCACATTCTAGGCAGACCTCCCCGCATTCATCCAAGTCATCTATATGACTTGATTGACGCGGCTTTTCAGCGCCTCAATACTGGCAGCCCGCCTGAAGCACCGGGTGGGCTGAACAGGAGCCAAGGATGATTCACTTTGTATTGCACGACGCCCACGACAGCGTGGCGGTGGTGGTGGTCGAAGGCGTGAAAGCCGGCATGGCCTTGAACGGCTGGATCATGGACGAGGACAAGATGATTGCCGTCGATGCGCGGCAAGACATCCCCATCGGTCACAAGGTCGCCTTGAAGAACATGGCCGTGGGCGACACCGTCGTCAAGTACGGCATCGACATGGGCAAGGTCGTCGCGCCCATCCAGGCGGGCGAACACGCCCACGTGCACAACATCAAGACAAAACGTTGGTAAGGAAAGCTGCCATGAGCATCGTCGACAAGAACACCACCTTCATGGGCTACCGCCGCGAAAACGGCCGCGTGGGCGTGCGCAACCACGTCATCATCCTGCCGCTGGACGACCTGTCCAACGCGGCGGCCGAAGCCGTGGCGCACAACATCAAGGGCGCGATGGCCATCCCGCACCCCTATGGCCGGCTGCAGTTCGGTGCCGACCTCGACCTGCACTTCCGCACCCTGATCGGCGCGGGCTGCAACCCCAACGTGGCAGCGGTGGTCGTCATCGGCATCGAGGACGGCTGGACACAAAAAGTGGTCGATGGCATCAAGGCCACCGGCAAGCCCGTGGTCGGCTTCGGCATCGAACTGCACGGCGACCACGACACCATCATGCGGGCCAGCAAGGCCGCGCGCGAATACGTGCAGTGGGCCAGCGAGAAGCAGCGCGAGGTCTGCCCCATCCACGAACTGTGGGTCTCCACCAAGTGCGGTGAAAGCGACACCACCAGCGGCTGCGGCGCCAACCCCACGGTGGGCGACGCCTTCGACAAGCTGCATGCGCTGGGCAGCACGCTGTGCTTCGGCGAGACGACGGAGTTGACCGGCGGAGAACAGATCGTGGCCGCGCGCTGCGCCAATGACGCGGTGCGCGAACAGTTCATGTTCATGTTCAACCGCTACCAGGACGTGATCAACCGCCACAAGACCAGCGACCTGTCCGACAGCCAGCCGACCAAAGGCAACATCGCCGGCGGCCTGACGACCATCGAAGAAAAGGCGCTCGGCAACATCCAGAAGATCGGCAAGAAGTGCACGGTGGACGGTGTCATCGACAAGGCCGAGATGCCCACCCACCCCGGCCTGTGGTTCATGGATTCCAGCAGCGCGGCGGCCGAGATGGTCACGCTGTGCGCGGCTTCGGGCTACGCCGTGCACTTCTTCCCCACCGGCCAGGGCAACGTCATCGGCAACCCCATCGTGCCGGTCATCAAGATCTGCGCCAACCCGCGCACCGTGCGCACGATGAGCGAGCACATCGACGTCGACACCACCGGCCTGCTGCAGCGTGAACTGACGCTGGACCAGGCCGGCGACAAGCTGTTGGACAACATGCTGCGCACCGCGAACGGGCGGCTGACGGCGGCCGAGGCGCTGGGCCACCGCGAATTCGTCATGACGCGCTTGTACGAAAGCGCTTGACCGTGGCCAGGGTCGTCATCACCGAGTTCATGGACGAGCGCGCGGTGGCGCAACTGGCGGCGGTGCACGACGTGCTGTACGACGCCAGGCTGGTCGATGACGCGCCGCGCCTGCTCGCCGAAGCGGCCAGGGCCGACGCCATCGTCGTGCGCAACCGCACCCAGGTGCGGGGTGATCTGCTGGCGGCGCTGGCGAACTGCCGCGTGGTCGGCCGGCTGGGCGTGGGGCTGGACAACATCGACGTGGCAGCCTGTGAAGCGCGCGGCCTGCAGGTCATCCCGGCCACCGGCGCCAACGCGCTGAGCGTGGCGGAATACGTGGTCGGCACGGCCCTGCTGCTGCTGCGCGGGGCCTACCAGTCCAGCGCCGCCGTGGCGCAGGGGCAGTGGCCACGCAACGCGCTGTCCAACGGCCGCGAGGCCGGCGGCAAGCTGCTGGGGCTGATCGGCTTCGGCTCCATCGGCCAGCTGACGGCGCGGCTGGCGCAAGGGCTGGGCCTGCGGGTGATCGCGCACGACGCGCTGATGGCCGCCGACCACCCGGCCTTTGCCGAGCACGGCGCGGCCTGCGTCAAGCTGGACGCCCTGGTGGCCAGCGCCGATGTCATCAGCCTGCATGTGCCGTTGGTGGACGGCACGCGCGGCCTGTTCAGTGCGGCTCGCATCGCTTTGATGAAGCCCGGCTCGGTGCTGATCAACACCGCGCGTGGCGGCATCGTCGACGAAGTGGCGCTGGCGGCGGCCTTGAAGTCGGGCCACCTGGGCGGTGCGGCCATCGACGTCTTCGGCACCGAGCCGCTGCCCGTGTCATCGCATTTCCAGGACTGCCCGAATCTGCTGCTCACGCCGCACATTGCGGGTGTCACCGCCGAGGCCAACGAGCGCGTCAGCTTCCTGATTGCCGACAAGATGCTGGAGGCCCTGCGATGAAAGTCGCGATGACGGAACTGGAAGGGCTGGTGTCGCGCCGCCTGCAAGCCGCCGGTGCCAGCGCTGCCATGGCCGACTGCACCGCGCGTGCGCTGGTGCTGGCCGAAGCGCAGGGCCTGGGTTCGCACGGCCTGAGCCGCATCGGCCAGTACGCCACCCACCTGGGCAACGGCCGCGCGAACGGCGCAGCGCAGCCACAGGTGCTGCGGCGCCACGGTGGCGCGCTGGTCATCGACGCACAGGAGGGGCTGGCTTTTCCGGCTTGCGAATTGGCGGTGGCTGAAGGCATCGCCGCTGCGCGCGAACACGGCATCGCCGTCGCCGGCGTGGTGCGCAGCCACCACTGCGGCGTGGTGGTGGACCACCTGCGCGCGGTTGCGGCAGCCGGCATGGTCGGCCTGGGCTTTGCCAACTCGCCGGCCGCCATGCCGGCAGCCGGCGGCAAGCACCCGGTGTTCGGCACCAACCCGGTGGCGGCGGTGTTTCCGCGGCGCGCTGCCGACCCCTTGATGATCGACCTGAGCCTGAGCGAAGTGGCGCGCGGCAAGCTGATGGTGGCGGCCAAGGAAGGCCGCGCCATTCCGACCGGCTGGGCACTGGACGCCGCCGGCCAGCCCACCACCGACCCCCAGGCCGGCATGGCCGGTTCGATGTTGCCCATCGGGGCAGCCTCGTCACCGAAAGGCGCGATGCTGGCGCTGGTTGTCGAACTGCTGGTCACGGCCGTCATCGGCGCGCAGTTCGGCTTCGAGGCGTCGAGCTTCTTCGTCGACGCGGGCAACCGGCCCGGCATCGGCCAGGCCTTCATCGTCATCAACCCCGGCGTGCTGGCCGGCCAGAGCAGCTACCTCGACCGCCTGGAGGTGCTGGTGACGGAGATGCTGACCGACGAGGGCGTGCGCCTGCCGGGTGTGCGCCGTGAAGCCTTGCTGCAGCGCGCCCGCCGCGATGGCGTTGAAGTGCCCGACGCCATGCTGGCCAGCCTGCAGCCCATTTGACGACTGGCACCAGAGCCTGAAAGCCACCATGCAAAGACGCGACCTGCTGAAGACCGCCCCCGCCCTGTTGCTGCCCATCTGCCCGGGGCTGGCCCGGGCCCAGGACTACCCCAAGGCCGGCGCGCTGCTGCGCTACGTGGTGCCCTTCCCGCCCGGCGGCCTGACCGACGTGATGGCGCGGCTGGTGGGCCAGCAGCTGGGTGACCGCTGGAAGGTCACCGTCACCATCGACAACAAGCCCGGCAGCGGCGGGCAGATCGGCGCGGCCGAGGTGGCCAAGGCGGCGGGCGACGGGCAGACGCTGCTGGCCATCACCATGACCCACGCCGCCAACGTCACGCTGTTCAAGGGCCGCACCGCCTTCGACTTCCAGAAAGACCTGCGCCCGGTGGCCCTGCTGGCCGGCTCGCCCATGCTGGTGGTGGTGCCGGCGGCCAGCCCGATCAAGGACTTCAAGGACCTGGTGCAGCGCGCCAAGGGCGGCAAGCTGAATGCCGGTTCCAGCGGCAACGGCACGCCGCCGCACCTGACGCTGGCGCTGTTCAACGACCTGTACAAGACCGAGGTGCAGCACGTGCCCTACAAGGGCGGCGCGCCGGCCATCACCGACCTGATCGGCGGCCAGCTGGATGTGATCTTCTCGAACCTGCCCGAAAGCGTGGCCCATGTGAAGAGCGGCAAGCTGCGCGCGCTGGCCATCGCCAGCAGC
>JANMZP010000245.1:0-1627 GCA_031383435.1 Betaproteobacteria bacterium
ACACCATCGATTTCATGCGCAGCCAGGAGCACCAAGAACACCAGATGCTCGCGGTTTGAACCGTAGCTGCCGATGTACGCCTGCGGGCCCGACACGCGCTGCCGGCCGAGCACAACCTGCCGCGGTTCGGTGGCGCCGCGAAACATCAGGTAGCGGTCTCGCAGGCTGGCTTCGTAAGCTGCGCGCTGCGCGTTGCCGGCTTTGCGCTGCTGGTCGTACGAGCTGTAGAGAACTGCCGCGTAGGTTGCATAGGTCAGCGCCGTCGCGCCGTAGAACGTCGCGTATGCGCCGGCTTCATACAGGCCTGCTTCGAACAATGCGCTGGCGATTGCCGCTGCTGTAGCTTCAGCCACGGGCGACCCTCCATGCCTTGCGGGCATCTTGCAGCGCATGCGCACCGAGGCCTTGCGCGCCAGGCGCCAGCCACACCGCGCCCATGCACACGGCCAGCAAGCTGCGGTCGTCAAGCACGATCAGCCCAACGTCGCCGACTGCTGCACCCAGCGGCGTCACAGGTGCCCCGGCGCGCGCTGCCACCGCTTCAACGCCGCCCAGGCGGGCCAGCACGCGCAGCGCGCCGGCCGCGTCGCTGTAGGTGCCGCGCACGTCGGCGGCGTGGTCGGTACCGGTCAGGGACCGAACGCAATCGGCGGCCCACAGGCAGCAGTCGTGAACGCCCCATTCGAAGGGCGCGGCCATGCGCTGAGCAACCAGGGCGTCCAGGCGCGCGCGGGCGACGCAGGCGGTTGCCAGGCTGGCGTCGTGGTGCATGGTCACGGCCTCCAGCTGGCGGCTGGCCAGATCACGCGCATGTCGACCTGGTCGGCCATGAATTGCAGCGACGGGTCGCCGCTGTAAAGCCGCCGCTGTTCGCTGTCGCTGTAGAAACTGGGCGTGCTGCGCAACAGGTCGATGGCCGCGTGTTCGGCTGTCACCTGCAAGGTGGCCGCCAGCGGGCCATCTTCAATCGCCATCACATCCAGCCTGCCAGCCCAGCGCAGATGCACGCCCAGCACCTGGTAGCTGTCGGGGTCGAACAACGCCAGCTTGATGCGCGCCGCCCTTCCTTGCACCGGCTCGGTCAGTGCCAGCGCGATGGCGCTGCTGGGCACGCCAGACAGCTCGAACTTCAGCGGGCGGATCTCGGCCGGCGAATCTTGCACCGGCTCAATCTTGCCCAGGCCGCGCGTGCCGTAGTAGACGGCGCCATCGACGGTCAGGTCCAGGCTGGCGGTGTTCAGGTTCAGCGGCCCGCTGCCCAGGTCCATTTCAAGCAGGACAGCCAGCGGCAGCGGGCTTCGCTGCAGGGCAGCCAGCTCGGGAGCAGAAAGGATGCGCATGGGCTACAGCGCGGCAACGACGAAGGCCAGCAGTTCTTCGTAGCGGATGCCCAGGCGGGTGCGTGAAGCGCCGTTGCCGTCAGTCCAGGCGTCTGAACAAAACAGGCCGTAGTGGTCAGCATCCAGGCCCTGCGCCGCAAAGGCTGCGGCCACGTCCTGGGCGATGACACCGAAGTGCAACCGCGCCCCGTCGCCCTTGGCCAGCACGGCATCTTTGAAGCGAAAGCGCCGCACCAGCGACTTCAGCGCCACGGCCACGGCCTGCTCGGCGGTTGTGAGCGCCTGCA
>JANMZP010000280.1:0-2996 GCA_031383435.1 Betaproteobacteria bacterium
CTGCGTTTGCACGGCGAAGGCCTGACGCTGCTGCGTGTGCAAGCCGACGGGCAGAGCGTTTCATTCCGCCACGAAAACGGCGAACTGATCATCGACAACCCGCCCGAAGCCGACAGCTTCGTGCTGGAGATCCGCAACACCTGCGCGCCCGACAAGAACACCGAGCTGTCAGGCCTGTACACCAGCAACGGCGGCTTCTTCACGCAGTGCGAAGCCGAGGGCTTTCGCCGCATCACCTTCTTCGCCGACCGGCCCGACGTGATGGCGGTCTACACCGTCACGCTGCGCGCCGACAAGGCCAAGTATCCGGTGCTGCTGAGCAATGGCAACCGGGTCGAGGAAGGCCCGCTCGACAACGGTCGCCACTTCGCCAAGTGGCACGACCCGTTCCCGAAGCCCAGCTACCTCTTTGCGCTGGTAGCGGGCCAGCTGGTGGCGCGCGAACAGCGCATCCGCAGCCGCGCCGGGCGTGACCACCTGCTGCAGGTCTACGTGCGGCCGGGCGACTTGGGGAAGACCGAGCACGCGATGAATTCGCTGGTGGCCAGCGTGATCTGGGACGAAGCCCGCTTCGGCCTGGCGCTGGACCTGGACCGCTTCATGGTCGTCGGCGTGGACGACTTCAACGGCGGCGCGATGGAGAACAAGGGTTTGAACCTGTTCAACACGCGGCTGCTGCTGGCCAGCGCGGCAACCGCCAGTGACGGCGATTTCGCGGCCATCGAAAGCGTCATCGCCCACGAATATTTCCACAACTGGACCGGCAACCGCATCACCTGCCGCGACTGGTTCCAGCTGTCGCTGAAGGAAGGTTTGACCGTCTTCCGCGACCAGCAGTTCAGCATGGACATGGCCGGTTCGCCGTCGGCGGCGGCCGTCAAGCGCATCGAAGACGTGCGCAAGCTGCGCAGCATGCAGTTCCCCGAAGACGCCGGCCCGATGGCCCACCCGGTGCGGCCCGACAGCTACCTGGAAATCAACAATTTCTACACCAGCACCGTCTACGAAAAGGGTGCCGAGGTGGTGCGCATGATGCACACGCTGGTCGGCGACGCCGGCTTCGTGCGCGGCATGGCGTTGTACTTCCAGCGCCACGACGGCCAGGCGGTGACCTGCGACGACTTCGCACAGGCCATCGCCGACGCCAACCCGGGCAGCGAACTGGCACCACGCCTGGATGCCTTCAAGCGCTGGTACGCGCAGGCCGGCACACCGCGGGTGGCAGCGCGCGGCGCCTACGACGCGGCGGCGCGCCGCTACACCCTGACGCTGACGCAAAGCAGCGAGGCCTCGCCGGGCCAGCCGGTGAAGTTGCCCTTCGTGATTCCGGTGCGCATGGGCCTGCTCGGTGCCCAAGGCCAGGCGTTGATCGAAGAGCGCGTGCTGGTGCTGGATGAAGCCGAACAGCGCTGGGTCTTCGACGACATCGCCGTGCAACCGGTGCATTCGCTGCTGCGCGGCTTCTCGGCCCCCGTGCTGCTGGACGATGGTTTGTCGGACGTTGAACGCGTGGTGCTGCTGGCCCACGACAGCGACGCCTTCAACCGCTGGGAAGCCGGCCAGCGCCTGATGCTGGCGCGCTTGCTGCGCGCCGTGAACACGGGCAGCGCCCCGGTGCTGGACGACGCCCTGGCCCGCGCGCTGCGCAGCGTGCTGCGCGACCCGGCGCTGGACCCGGCCTTCAAGGAACTGGCCTTGCTGGCGCCCAGCGAGGGCTACATCGCCGAACAGCTGATGGCCTGCGACCCGCAGCGCATCCACACCGTGCGCGAACAATGGCGTCTGCTGCTGGCCACGCAACTGCACGACGACTGGATCTGGGCCTTCGAGGCCCACCAGGTCAGCGGCGGCTACCAGCCCAGCGCCAGCCAAAGCGGCCAGCGCGCGCTGGTCCACCTGGCCTTGAGCCAGCTGTGCCTGCACGCCGTGCAGCAGGGCGACACGGTCTGGCCGGGCCGCGCCTACCAGCGCTTCAAGGACGCCAGCAACATGACCGACCGGCTCGGTGCCATCACCGCGCTGATCGATGCCCAATCGCCGCTGGCCGATGGCGCGCTGGAACGCTTCCACGCACAGGCCCAGGGCGAGCCGCTGCTGCTCGACAAATGGTTCACGCTGCAGGCCCGCGCGCCCGAGCCGGTTTTCGAGGTGCATGGCGAACACGGCGGTCGCGCTTTCAACCGCGCGAAAGCGCTGCTCAAGCATGCGGACTTTTCGCTGAAGAACCCCAACCGCGCGCGCAGCCTGCTCAGCCGCCTGTGCATGGACAACCCGGCGGCCTTCCACCGCACCGACGCCGCCGGCTACGTGCTGTGGGCCGACAAGCTGCTGGAACTGGACGCCATCAACCCCCATGTGGCCGGCCGCTTCGCCCGGGTGATGGACCGCTGGGCCGCGCTGGCCGAGCCCTACCGCAGCGCGGCGCGCGAGGCCATCGCCCGCGTGGCCGCCAAACCCGACCTCAGCAACGACGTGCGCGAAATCGTGTCACGCGCCCTGGAAGACCATTCATGAAGCGCGTCAGCCTCACCCAATACCTCGTCGAGCAGCAACGTGAACACGGCCGCATCCCGGCGCAACTGCGCCTGCTGATCGAAGTCGTCGCGCGCGCCTGCAAGCACATCGCCATTGCCGTCAACAAGGGTGCCCTGGGCGACGTGCTGGGCAGCGCCGGGGTCGAGAACGTGCAAGGCGAAATCCAGAAGAAGCTGGACGTCATCAGCAACGAAGTGCTGATCGAGGCCAACGAATGGGGCGGCCACCTGGCGGCCATGGCCAGCGAGGAAATGGACAGCATCCACGTGGTGCCCAACCGCTACCCGCAAGGCGAATACCTGTTGTTGTTCGACCCGCTCGACGGCAGCAGCAACATCGACGTCAACGTCTCCATCGGCACCATCTTCAGTGTGCTGCGCCTGGTGGGCCACGCGCGCGGTCGAACTTCACAAGTAAGCGAAGAGGATTTCCTGCAGCCCGGCAAGCACCAGGCGGCGGCC
>JANMZP010000019.1:0-19089 GCA_031383435.1 Betaproteobacteria bacterium
AGGCGATGCCCTGGCTGAAGGCCGTGACGGCCAGCCCCAGCACCTGCACCCGCGCGCGGTCTTCGCGGCTGGTGGCCAGCGGCAGCTTCAGCACGTTGATGTCGAAGAGCGTCGGCTTGTCGTGGTTCTCGACGTGGTTCACCACCTCGTCGGGCTGGCTGGCGTAGCCCGCAGGCTGGCCGGCGTAGTCGATCTCGGCCAGCGTTCTCACGCTGCCGTCGCGCGCGGTCATCCGGTAGCCGCGCAGCGTGCCGGCCAGGCCCACGCGCACCCCATCGGCGCTGCGCAGCAGGTCGTCGCGGGTGGCGGGCTGGGTGGCGGGCCGGGTGGTGGCGGCTGGCGCTGAATCAGCCGCGTTCGGCGCGTGGAACTGGCCGTTCAACCCGCCTTGTCGGGCCACGGCCTCGGGCGTGTTGTCGCAGCAGCCGCCACCGCGCGCGGCGTCGCGCCCGCGGTCGCTGAAGGTGGCGATGCCGCTGCCGTTCAGGCTGGCCTGGCTGGCTTGCACGAAGCGCGCGCCATTCGCAATTTCGCCGAAGTTCCAGCCCTCGCCGATGAGGTGGATGGGGCGGCCGGTGGCGCGGTTCACGGCCTGCTGCAGTTGTTCCATCGCGGCGCGCGGCTGGTGGCCCATCAGGTCGAAACGCATGCTGTCGATGCGGTAAGCGCGCGCCCAGACCACGGCCGTGTCGACCATCAGCTTGGCCATCATGCGGTGCTCGGTGGCGGTGTTGGCACAGCTGGACGCACCGGCCGGCCCGTCGCTGCCACTGGATCTGGAAAACAAAAAGGGCCGCAGCGCGAGGCTGCGGCCCTTCTTGACTTCGAAACCGAAGATTTACTTGGCGGCGCTGGCGGCCGAAGCGGCCTTCTTGGCGGCCTTGGCCTTCTTGGCGGCGCTGGCGGCCGGGGCGGCAGCCTTGGCCTTGGCACCGCTGGCAGCGGCTTCAGCCTTCATCGGGGCGCCACCGGCGTGCGAAGCGGCTTGGGCGCTGAAAGCGAAGGCGGACAGGATCAGGGCGCTCAGGAGCTTGGTCATGTGAATCTCTCGGTGTAGTGGGTGTGGACGGATGTAATGTTCAGTGCTCACTCGGCACCCGCGAAAACCCACGGACTTCAAGTGATCGAGTGCTGCTTGCGGGAACCCCGCAGCGCCAGCCGACCGATGAACAACGCGGCCCGGTCGAAACGGTTGACACAGGCTTTGTCGGTGCGCTGCCGCGCATCCGACGCCAGCACCGGGCCGTACAGCCCTGATGGCTAACATCCACCCCGTGCGCCGCTTCCTGCCGGCCGGTTTGCCGGCCCTGCCCCTCTCGCTGTTGTTGTTCCTGCAGATGCTGGCGCTGCCGCCCGCTCGGGCGGTGCCGTTCCTGCCAGCCGCCGACAGCCAGGTGCTGGCCACGGTGCCGGCCCGTGCCAGCGACCCGCGCGCCCGCGAACTGATAGCCCTGCGCCAGGCCTGGCGGGCCCAGCCCGATGAGGTGGGCACCGCTGTGCGCCTGGCGCAGCGCTATTTCGACGAAGTGGCGGCCGAGGGTGACCCGCGCTTTGTGGGCTACGCCCAGGCCGCGCTGCAGCCCTGGTGGGCGCTGCCCGACCCGCCCGTGGCGGTGCGCGTGCTGCGCGCCATGCTGGTTCAGTTCGACCACCGTTTTGATGCCGCCCTGGTCGACCTCGACGCTGCGGTGGCGGCCGAGCCGGGCAACGCCACCGCGTGGTCGTGGCGCACGGCCATCCTGATGGTGCAGGCGCGCTACGCCCAAGCCCGCGCCAGCTGCCAGCAGATGGCCGCGCTGACCAGCGAGCTGGTCGCCGTGGCCTGCCTGGCCCAGGTTGACGCCGCCACCGGCGCGGCCGGCCCGACCGCCGCCGCGCTGCGCACGGCGCTGCAAAACGCAGTCGCTGCCAGCCCCGAGGCGCGCCTGTGGTGCCTGACCCGGCTGGCCGAAACCGAAGAACGGCGCGGCGCGTTCCCGGCTGCCGAGGCCGCTTTCCGCGAAGCGCTGGCGCTGGGCATCCCCGACGTCTATCTGCAAGCCGCCTACGCCGATTTCCTGCTCGACCGCGGCCGCCCCGCCGAAGTGCTGCAGCTGCTGAAGGACCGGGGCCGTGCCGACGTGCTGCTGCTGCGGCTGGCACAGGCCGCCAAAGCCACCGGTGACGTCAAAGCGGCCAGCCTGGCCGCCGAGATGGCCGCCCGCTTTGAAGCCGCCAGCCGCCGGGGCGATACCACCCACCGCAAGGAAGAGTCGCGCTTCGCGCTGGCCGTGCAGGGCGACAGCCCGCGCGCGCTGCGGTTGGCCCAACAGAACTTCGCCGCCCAGCGTGAACCCATTGACGCGCGCATCCTGCTGGAAGCCGCCGTTGCCGCGCGCAGTGTCGCCGCCGCCCAGCCGGCGCTGGCCTGGATGGCCGCGTCGGGCATCCAGAGCGTGGCGCTGCAGCCCTTGGCCGATCAACTGAAGGGCTTGCGTTGAGTGCCTGGCGCGGCCTGGCAGCCAGTCTGTCCGTGGTGGCAGCGATGCTGGTCGGCGGCGCGGCGCAGGCCCACAAGCCGTCGGACAGCTACCTGGCCGTCACCGTGCAGGACAGCCAGGTCAGCGGCCGCTGGGACGTGGCGCTGCGCGACCTGGATTTCGCCATCGGCCTGGACGCCGACGGCGACGGCCAGATCACCTGGGGCGAGGTGCGCGCCCAACACGCGGCCATCGCCGCCTACGCCGCCGCGCGGCTGAAGCTGCAGGCCGACGGTGTCGATTGCCCCATTGAAATCGGCGCGCAGCGGGTCGATGAACACACCGACGGTGCCTATACCGTGATGCCACTGCGCTTTGCCTGCCCCAAAGCGCACACCGATCCAGTGCAGACCGCCCCAGCGCTGGCCGCCATCACCCTGGGCTACACGCTGTTTGCCGACATCGACCCGCAGCATCGCGGCCTGCTGAACCTGAGCGCCGGCGGTGCCACGCGCACCGCGCTGTTCGGCCCGCAGACCGCGCAGCAGACCTTTGTGCTGGGCGAGACCCGCCACTGGAAGCAACTGCTGGACTACGCCCGTGAAGGCGTCTGGCACATCTGGATCGGCTTCGATCACATCCTGTTCCTGCTGGCCCTGTTGCTGCCGGCGGTGGGGGTGTGGGCGCGTCCGGGCCCCGATCGGCACCAAGCCCAGCGCTGGCAGCCGGTGGCCACCTTCGGCCCGGCCTTCTGGGACGTGCTGCGCATCGTCACGGCTTTCACCGTGGCGCACTCGATCACGCTGTCCTTGGCCACGCTGGGGTTGGTTTCGCTGCCCTCGCGGCTGGTCGAATCCAGCATTGCCGCCAGCGTGGTGCTGGCCGCCCTGAACAACGTCTGGCCGGTGTTCCACGGCCGGCGCTGGATGGTCGCCTTCGGCTTCGGCCTGGTGCACGGCTTTGGTTTTGCCAGCGTGCTGGTCGACCTGGGTTTACCGCAGGGTGCGCTGGCGCTGGCGCTGCTGGGCTTCAACCTGGGTGTTGAAGGCGGGCAGTTGGCCATCGTGGCGGCCTTCCTGCTGCTGGCCTACCCGCTGCGGCGCAGCGTTTCGTACCGTCGCGTGGTGCTGCTGGGTGGCTCTTTGCTGATCGCGGTGGTGGCGGCGGCCTGGCTGGCCGAGCGGGCGCTCAACCTGAAGTTGCTGCCGTTCTAGTTCGACGGGCTGCTGCTGGCTGGCAGCACGTCGAATGCCAACGTCACGAAGCGGCTTTCCCAGCGGTCGGGGTCGCTGGCCGACACGCGCAGATCGACGCCGCGCAGCAGCCAGCGGCCGGGCAGCGGCGCGCTCACTTCGATGCGGCCTTGCGCGTCGCTGCGGCGCCAGATACCCAACGGGCTGGACTCGCTGCGCAACTCCAGCGCCAGGCCGGGCAGCGGCTGACCGTCGCGCAGCGCCTGCACGCTGAGGTTGGTGCCCACTCTCACGGAGGGTGCTGCATTTTCAATGCGCAAGTCCATACCGAGTGGCGCCGCCACTGGGCTGGGCGGACCCAGTTCGATGCGCGCGTGCTTGGTGTAACGCTCGCGCCAGGGCAGACCGCGCGCTTGCATGGCGGCCCAGGTGGCGCGCACGTCGGGCGTGGCCTGGATCTCCTTCAGATAGACCGGCACCTTGTCGGGCGTCATGTCCAGCTCGAAAGGCGACAACTGCACCCAGCAGGTGGCCGCCCCGGGCGGGGCCTGCAGGAGCAGCGCCGTGGGCGTGTTGCGCAGCGCCTTCAGGGTCGGTGGCGTCCGGCCGAAGGCGGGCGTGGCGGCACCCTGACAGCCGCGCACAGCCAGGTAGCGGGCGTCGATGGCGGTTTCCTGCGCCGGGTATTGGTTGCCGGTTCCCAGGGCCACCAGCGCCGCGCCGCCGGTGGACACGGGCAGGGCTTCGAACCAGGTGTCGTGGGCTGTGGCCGCCCCTGTTGCCAGGGCCAGCAAGGCGGAAATCAACGTGCGCGCGGTGCTCATCAGCCACTGTACGCAGCGCCGGCCACTGCGGATGTGCGCGGCCGAACCGTGCACACGCGCCGTGCCACCTGGCCCGGTGCTGCTCTGGCGTCAGCGCCCGTGCTGCTTCGGCGTCAGCGCCCGTGCTGCTCCAGCGCCAGCGCCGCGCCGCTCAGCGCGGCCAGGGTGTCGGTGATCAGGAAGGTGGGCACGGCCTGCAGGTAAGTCTGGAAGCGGCCCTTGGCTTCAAAGCGTTCGCGGAAGCGCGAGCTGAAGAAGGTCTCGCCCAGGCGCGGCACGATGCCGCCGCCGATGAACACCCCGCCGCGCGCGCCCAGCACCAGCGCCACGCTGCCGGCGAAGCTGCCCAGCAGCGCGCAGAAGCTGTCCAGCGTGCGCGCGCAGGCCAGGTCCGTCCCGGCCAGGCCGCGTTCGACGATCTCGCCAGCGCTGAGCAGCACGCCGGGCGCAGCGGCCTGGCCCAGCACCGCGGCCACCGCGCCGTGCAGCACCGGCAGGCCGATGCCCGACAGCAGGCGTTCAGCCGACACATGCGGGAAGTCGCGCCGCACGGCGGCCAGCAGCGCGGCTTCGAAGTCGTCGCCGGCTGCCAGGGTGGCGTGGCCGCCTTCGCCCGGCACCGCCACCCAGCCGTGGCGCGTGGGCAGCAACCCGGCCACGCCCAGCCCGGTGCCGGGGCCGATGACGGCCAGCCCGCCACCGGGGGTGGCGGCCCAGCTGGCCGCTGCAGGGGGCAACCCGCCTGGCGCGATGATGGGCCGCACCTGCGTGGTGCCCAGGCGCGGCAGCGACAGCGCCAGCGCCTCGAAATCGTTCAGCACCAGCAGTTCGTCCAGACCCAGTTCACGCTGGGTGGCGCGGCGCGAAAAGGCCCAGCCGCTGTTGGTCAGAGCCACCTGGTCCTGGCCCACCGCAGTGGCCACGGCCAGTGCTGCGGCGCGCGGCACGACGGCCTCGGCACCCAGTGTCAGGGCCAACTGCGCCAGGTAGGCGCGGGCGGCTTCGGCCGGGCCGGCGTGTTCGGCCACGCTCAGCGTGGCCACATGGGCCACGCCGCTGGCACCCTCGGCCAGCCAGCCAAAACGGGCGTTGGTGCCGCCGATGTCGGCCACCAGCCAGGGCCGCGCCAGGTCGGCCTGGCGCGCTGCGCTGGCCGCGCTTGGGCTGACCGCGTTCATGCTGGGGTCCGGTGGGCTTGCCGGGTTGGATAGACTCAAATCGTTCATGCCATTCAGGTCGTTGAAATCCGGGCACCGGTGGGTGAAGGTGGCGCCTCGGGTGGGTTCACAGCATGGGGCCGGATGCCCGTATTCTTGCGCCGCACGGTAGCAAAACTACAAATATCGAACAAGGGTTGAAACCTGGGCCGGGCGGGGCCACACGCTCGCTGTAACCGCCGCGTAACCACCGCACGGGGCCGCGGGTCTGTAACGCAGCTACAGCTTCGGCCTTGTGCACAATGCCTTCCGGCGTCGCATCCGCCCAGGATTTTCATGACTCCGTACCCCAGCCCGCGCCTGCTTGCCGACATTGGCGGCACCTACGCCCGTTTTGCCCTCGAAATGTCGCCCGGCCGTTTCGAGCAGGCGGCTTCGCTGCGCAGTGCCGACCACCCCGACTTCCAGGCTGCCGTCACCGCCTACCTGGCCGGTTTGCCGGCCGCCCTGGCTGCAAGCATTGAACATGCCGCCGTGGCCATCGCCAACCCGGTGGAGCGCGACGAAGTTCGCATGACCAACTACCACTGGCACTTTTCCAGTGAAGACCTGCGCCAGCGCCTGGGCCTGCTGACGCTGGTGGTGGTCAACGATTTCACCGCGCTGGCCATGGCCCTGCCGCGCTTGCCGGCCGCGCAGCGCCGTCAGGTGGGCGGCGGCGTGGCCCGTGAACACAGCGTGGTGGGGGTGCTGGGCGCCGGCTCGGGCCTGGGTGTCAGCGGGCTGATTCCGGTTGGCGACGCCCAGGGCCTGGGCTATGTGGCGCTGGGCACCGAGGGCGGCCACACCAGCTTCGCGCCGCGCGACGAACGGGAAATTGCCATCCTGCGCCACGGCCTGACGCGTTACCCGCACGTTTCTTTCGAACGCCTGCTGTCAGGCCCCGGGCTGGAACTGATCCACGAAGCCCTGCGAGCCCGTGCCGGCCTGCCCGCGCAGCCGCTGGCGGCGCCCGAGATCACGCGCGCTGCGCTGGCTGCTGGCGACGCCGTTTGCGCCGAAGCACTCGAAGCCTTCTGCGCGGTGCTGGGCACGGCGGCGGCCAACCTGGCCGTCACGCTGGGGGCCTTTGGCGGCATCTACATCGGCGGCGGCATCGTGCCCCGCCTGGGCGGCTATTTCGACCGGTCGCCCTTCCGCGCACGGTTCGAGGACAAGGGCCGTTTCAGCGACTACCTGAAGGGCATTCCGACCTATGTCGTGACGGCCGAACATGCCACTTTCCTGGGCGTGTCGGCCATCCTGGCTTCGCAGTTGCAGGCCCGCCAGGTGGACCAGGAATCGGCCCTGCTCAGCCAGATCCAGCGCAGCCGCGACGGCCTGTCGCCGGCCGAACGCCGGGTGGCCGACCACGTGCTGGCGCACCCGCGTTCGACCCTCAGCGACCCCATCGCCGAAATCGCCAAGGCCGCGCAGGTCAGCCAGCCCACCGTCATCCGCTTCTGCCGCAGCCTGGGCTGCGAGGGCCTGTCTGACTTCAAGCTGCGCCTGGCCTCGGGCCTGTCGGGCTCGATCCCGCTGACCCACACCCAGGTGACCGGCACCGACAGCATGCTGGAGCTGGGCGTGAAGGTGCTGGGCAACACCGCCAGCGCCATCCTGCAGGTGCGCGAGCAGCTCAACCGCGACACGTTGGCGCGGGCCATCGACCTGCTGGCGGCGGCGCCGCGCATTGAGTTTTTTGCCATCGGCCACTACGGCGTGGTGGCCGACGACGCGCAGTTCAAATTCCTGCGCTTCGGCGTGCCCAGCGCCAGCTACACCGACCCGCGCCTGCAGGTGCTGGCCGCCAACGTGATGCGGCCGGGTGACGTGGCCGTCATCGTCAGCAACAGCGGGCGCATCGACGACCTGCTGGTCGTGGTCGACTTGGCGCAGGCGCGCGGTGCCAAGGTGGTGGCCATCACCGCCAGCCACTCGCCGCTGGCCAAGAAGGCCGACGTGGCGCTGATCGTCGACCATCTCGAAGACGTGGCCACCCACGTGCCCATGGTCAGCCGCATCCTGCACCTGCTGGTCATCGACATCCTGGCCGTCGGCGTGGCGATGAAGCTGGGCCAGCAAGCGGTGCCGGCACTGCCGGTCTCCGCCAGCGCCGCCGCCATCGATCTGACCGGCCTGGACGACAGCGACGCCGCCGCGCAAGCGGACCGCACCGCCGCACCCGCTGCCGCACAGCGCGTGGCACCGGGCATCAGCAGCGCAGGGCCGCTGGCGCGCCTTACCTCACACAGCCGCTAGTGGCGTGCCGCGCGGGCCGGCCCCGCAACGGCAGCGCAGCCTAGAATTGGCAGGCTTTCGAGGAGCGTTGCGATGGTGGCCCGCCCAGGGCCTACCGCCAGGCTCGGAGCGCCGCGCCGGCCTTGCCGCGTGGCAGGCAACGGCGCTCGATCTCCCCCGCCCGGGAATCAAGGAACCAGCGCCATGAACGACACCACCCGACCCGTCCTTGTCCCCGCTCTCAGTGCGCAGCCGATGCGCCTTTCCGGTCTCGAGCCCGTGCTCATCGGCCAGGGCTCGCTCTTCGTCAACATCGGCGAGCGCACCAACGTCACCGGCAGCAAGGCCTTCTCGCGGATGATCCTGGAAGGCCGCTATGAAGACGCGCTGAGCGTGGCACGCCAGCAGGTCGAGAACGGGGCCCAGGTCATCGACATCAACATGGACGAAGCGATGCTGGACAGCGCCGCCGCCATGGACCGTTTCCTGAAGCTGATCGCCGGTGAACCCGAGATCGCGCGCGTGCCGATCATGATCGACAGCAGCAAGTGGAGCGTCATCGAAACCGGCCTGAAGTGCATCCAGGGCAAAGGCATCGTCAACAGCATCTCGATGAAGGAAGGCGAGGCCGAATTCCGCCGCCAGGCCACGCTGGTGCGGCGCTACGGCGCGGCCGCCGTGGTGATGGCTTTCGACGAAAAGGGCCAGGCCGACACCTACGCCCGCAAGATCGAAATCTGCGAGCGCGCCTACAAGATCCTGGTGGACGAAGTCGGCTTCCCGGCCGAAGACATCATCTTCGACCCGAACATCTTCGCCATTGCCACCGGCATCGAAGAGCACAACAACTACGCCGTCGATTTCATCGAGGCCACGCGCTGGATCAAGGCCAACCTGCCGGGGGCCAAGGTCTCGGGCGGGGTGTCCAACGTGTCCTTCAGCTTCCGCGGCAACGACCCGGTGCGCGAGGCCATCCACACCGTTTTCCTGTACCACGCCATCCAGGCCGGCATGGACATGGGCATCGTCAACGCCGGCATGGTGGGCGTGTACGACGACCTGGAAGCCACGCTGCGCGAGCGCGTCGAAGACGTGGTGCTGAACCGCCGCGAAGACGCCGGCGAACGGCTGGTGGAAGTGGCCGAATCGGCGAAAGGCCTGTCCATCGACGACAGCGCCCGCCTGGCCTGGCGCGCTGGTGATGTCAACGAGCGCCTGAGCCATTCGCTGGTGCACGGCATCACCGAATTCATCACCGCCGACACCGAGGAAGCCTGGCAGGCCATCGCCGCTGGCGGCGGGCGGCCGCTGCATGTCATCGAAGGCCCGCTGATGGCCGGCATGAACGTGGTCGGCGACCGCTTCGGCCAGGGCAAGATGTTCCTGCCGCAGGTGGTGAAAAGCGCCCGCGTCATGAAGCAGGCGGTGGCCCATCTGCTGCCCTACATCGAAGAGGAAAAGAAGACCCTGATTGCCGGCGGTGGTGAGGCCAAGCCCAAGGGCAAGATCGTCATCGCAACCGTCAAGGGCGACGTGCACGACATCGGCAAGAACATCGTCACCGTCGTGCTCCAGTGCAACAACTTCGAAGTCGTGAACATGGGCGTGATGGTGGCCTGCCAGGACATCCTGAAGCGGGCCCGCGAAGAAGGTGCCGACATCATCGGCCTGAGCGGCCTGATCACGCCCAGCCTGGAAGAGATGCAGCACGTGGCCGCCGAGATGCAGCGCGACGCGTACTTCCGCAGCCGCGGCACGCCGCTGCTGATTGGCGGGGCCACCTGCAGCCGCGTGCACACGGCGGTGAAGATTGCGCCGCACTACGAAGGCCCGGTGGTCTATGTGCCCGACGCCTCGCGCAGCGTGGGCGTGTGCAGCGACTTGCTCAGCGACGAGCGCGCCGCGAAATACATCGGTGAACTGCGCGCCGATTACGAACAACTGCGCGTGCTGCACGCCGCCAAGAAGGCCACGCCACTGGTCACGCTGGCCGCCGCGCGGGCCAACAGGGCGCGGGTCGATTGGGCCGCCTACACGCCGCCGGTGCCGAAGTTCATCGGACGCCGTGTCTTCAAGAATTACGACCTGGCCGAACTGGCGCAGAGCATCGACTGGGCGCCTTTCTTCCAGACCTGGGACCTGGCCGGCAAGTTCCCCGAGATCCTGAAGGACGAGGTCGTCGGTGCCGAAGCCGTGCGCGTCTTCAGCGACGGCAAGCGGCTCTTGCAACGCGCCATCGAAGGCCGCTGGATGCAGGCCAGCGGCGTCATTGCGATGCTGCCGGCCAACACCGTGGGCGACGACACCATCGAGGTCTACACCGACGAGACGCGGACCACGGTGGCACTGCGCTGGAGTCCGCTGCGCCTGCAGACGGAACGCCCGGTCGTCGAGGGTGTGAAACGCCCGAATCGCAGCCTGGCCGATTTCATCGCGCCGCGCATCGAACAAGGCGGCAAGGCCGACTACATCGGCCTGTTCGCGGTGACTGCCGGCCTCGGTATCGAGAAGAAAGAAAAGCAGTTCACCGACGACCACGACGACTACAGCGCCATCATGCTGAAGGCTCTGGCCGACCGCCTGGCCGAAGCCTTCGCCGAGCGCCTGCACCAGCGTGTGCGCACCGACTTCTGGGGCTACGCGGCCGACGAGGCACTGGGCACCGACGACCTGATCGCCGAAAAGTACCGCGGCATCCGCCCCGCGCCCGGCTACCCGGCTTGCCCGGACCACAGCGTCAAAGGTGTGATGTTTGAGGTGCTGCAAGCCGCCGACATCGGCATGACGCTGACCGAAAGCATGGCCATGGCACCGGCCGCCAGCGTCAGCGGCTTCTACCTGGCACACCCCGATGCGCTCTACTTCAACGTGGGCCGCATTGGCGAAGACCAGTTGCAGGACTGGGCCGACCGACAGGCCTTCACGGCCGACGCAGCGCGGCGCTTGCTGGCACCGGCGCTGGGTTGAGCCTCGGTTGACGCGGGCTTGAGCGTTTGGGCCGTTGCACCGCGCAAGCCGCGTTAGCAACGGTAAATCTGCATGGCACTTCGGCATTGCGCTGACTATCCTGCGGCCAGCGCGTCGGGCCAGGGTTGCACCTTCCGACAGGCGCGCACTTGTCAGCCTGAGGGAGTGTTCATGGTCTTGATCGAAACCGGCCTGCGTTGGCTGACGGTGGGCCTGGCGGCCGCCTTGCTGACGGCCTGCGGCGGGGGCGGCGGCAGTGCCACCAGCACCAGCACCAGCACCGACGCCACCACCAGCAGTTCGCCTGCGGCAGCCCTGTCGGCGGCCGAAGCCGCCTCGGCATCCGCCGCCGCCACCGAA
Organism: Betaproteobacteria bacterium; assembly: GCA_031383435.1. Lineage (GTDB taxonomy): Bacteria > Pseudomonadota > Gammaproteobacteria > Burkholderiales > Burkholderiaceae_C > Rubrivivax. The sequence goes on from JANMZP010000019.1 coordinate 11,241, forward strand.
GCCGCGAATGTGGCGCTGGCCGCTGGCGACCGCTACGCCGCCGACGCGTTGATGGGTGCGGCGGCCCGCGTGCCGGCCGACCGCCCGGCCAGCCTGCAGGAAGCTGCTCGCTTCCTCACGCAAGCCACTTTCGGGCCCACCCCCGAGACCAGCGAACTGCTGATGAAGCTGGGCTATGCCGGCTGGATCGACTACCAGTTCGGTCTGCCCGCCACCTCGAACCGCGCCTACTGGGAAGCGGCCGATGCGGCCATCAAGCTGGTCACGCCCACCAGCGGTGCCGGGCAGGATCAAGTCTGGGAATCGTTCTGGAAACAGGCCACCACCAGCAAGGACCAGTTGCGCCTGCGCACGGCCTATGCGCTGTCGCAGATCTTCGTGATCTCGGCGGTCGACAGCAACGTGGGTGACCAGCCGCGCGCGCTGGCGGCCTGGTTGGACATGCTGGAGGCCAAGGGCCAGGGTACTTACCGCGAACTGCTGGAAGCGGTGTCGCTGCACCCGCTGATGGGCCTGTACCTGACCAGCCTGCGCAACCAGAAAGCCGACGCGGCCACCGGCCGCGTGCCCGACGAAAACTACGCGCGGGAGGTGATGCAGCTGTTCTCCATCGGCCTGACGAAACTGAACCCCGACGGCACCCCGGCACTGGTGAACAACCTGCCGGTCGACACCTACACCCCGGCCGACATCTCGGGCATGGCCCGCGTGTTCACCGGCTGGAGCTGGGCCTGCGGTGCGGTGAACAGCGGCTGCTTCAACAACGGCAGCACGGGCGGTGTGTCCGACCCCGACCGCTACGTCAAGCCCATGATGGCCTACCCGCCGTACCACAGCACCGAGGCGAAGAGCTTCCTGGGCGTGACGATTCCCGTGCAGACCACGGCCAACCCGGCGGCCAGCTTGAAGGTCGCGCTGGACACCCTGGCCGACCACGCCAACACCGCGCCTTTCATCAGCAAGCAGCTGATCCAGCGCCTGGTCAGCAGCAACCCCAGCCCGGCCTATGTGCAAAGCGTGGCGGCTGTTTTCGCCAACAACGGCAGCGGCGTGCGCGGCGACCTGAAGGCCGTCGTCAAGGCCATCCTGACCCACCCGGACGCACGGCTGCGCAGTGCCAGCACAGGCAAGGTGCGCGAACCGGTGCTGCGCCTGTCGGCCTACCTGCGCGCTTTCCCGCACACCTCGGACACTGGCAATTTCAAGGTCGGCAACACCGACAGTGCCGGCACCTCGCTGGGCCAGACGCCGCTGCGTGCGCCTTCGGTCTTCAACTTCTACCGGCCGGGTTACGTGGCACCGGGCACGCAGTCGGCAGCCGCCGGCATGCTGGCACCTGAACTGCAGTTGCAGAACGAAAGCAGCGCCTCGGGCTGGGTGAACTACATGCGCGACAACCTGTCGTCGGGTGTGGGGCAGTTCAACGGCACGGTGAACAACGTGGTGCTGAACCGGCGTGATCTGCGGCGCGACTGGACGGCCGAGATGGCGTTGGCAACGCGCACGAATGAGTTGGTCGCTTCGGTCACCGAGCGTCTGCTCTACGGCCAGGCCAGCCCCGCGCTGACCTCGGCCATGGTCACCGCGATCAACAAGATCACCATCCCGGCGCTGAACACCGGCGGCACCAACCAGGCCGCCATCGACACCGCCAAGCGCAACCGCGTGTATGCCGCGGTGCTGCTGACGCTGGCGACGCCCGAATTCATGGTTCAGAAATAAGCGCCGTAACCAGAACGGAAGCATCCCATGCACATCCTGAAAAACGCCTCGCGCCGTGTCTTCCTGCGCCAGGCCGGCGCGATGTCGGCCCTGGTTGGCGGCGCGGCCCCGCTGGCCTTGAACCTGTCGGCGCTGGGCACCGCTGCGGCGGCCGGCGCGGCCGACTACAAGGCCATCGTCTGCCTGTTCTTCTATGGCGGCAACGACGCCTACAACATGGTGCTGCCGACCGACGCGGCTTCGTGGTCGGCCTACACCACCACGCGCAACCAGGCACCCGACCCGATCTCGCTGCTGGCACCCGGCGTGGCGGCCAACCCGGCTGCAGCAGCCGGTTCGCCGGCGCGCCTGGGTGGCGTGTTGCCCATCACGCCGCTGCGCGGGCAGAGCCGCAGCTTCGCGCTGCACCCGATGATGGCCAGCCTGCAAACGCTGTTCGATACCGACAAGCGATTGGCCATCCTGCCCAACATCGGGCCGCTGGTGATGCCCACCACCAAGGCCCAGTACGGGCAGGCCAGCCACCCGAGACCGGCGCGCCTGTTCTCGCACAACGACCAGCAGAACACCTGGCAGGCGTTGGGGCCAGAAGGCGTTTCGCTGGGCTGGGGCGGACGCATGGGCGACATGCTGGTGGCGCAAAACAGCAAGCCGGTCTTCACGGCGGTTTCGGCCTCTGGCAATTCGGTTTTTGTCTCGGGCAACACGGTGCGGCAGTACCAGGTCAGCACCAACGGTGCCATCGCCATGGGCATCAACACCGCCGGTCAGGTCTACGGTTCGGCCGATGTCGGCACGCTGCTGCAGCAACTGGCCAGCAGCACACGCAGCGACCACCCTTTTGACGCCGACGTGGCCGCCGTGGCCGGCCGTGCCATCGACGCCGAACAGACGCTGCGCAATTTGCGCCCGGCCAGCGACCCGGTCTTCGGCACGCCGCCGACCGGCACCGCCACCTACAGCCAGGCCAACGACCCCAAGCTGCGCTATGTCAACCCGGTAACCGGCACCACGGTGTCCAGCAACCTGGCCCAGCAATTCCAGGTGGTGGCGCGCATGATCGAAGCCGGCCTGTCGGGGGCCACTGGCGTGCAGCGCCAGGTGTTCTTTGTCAGCGTCGGCGGTTTCGATTCGCACGACGGCCAGAACCGGGCGCATGCCGACCTGTATGCCCGCATCGCGCACGCGCTGAGCTACTTCGACACGACGCTGGGCACCTTGGGGGCGCGCAACAACGTCACCACCTTCAGCGGCAGCGACTTCGGCCGCACTTTCACCAGCAACGGTGACGGCACCGACCACGGCTGGGGTTCGCACCACTTCGTGATGGGCGGTGCCGTGAAGGGCGGTGATTTGTATGGCACCTTCCCGGTGCTGGGTTTGAAGAACGCCAACAACAGCAACTTCGACAGCAGCCCCGACCAGCTGGGCAACGGCTCCTTGTTGCCAGCCACCTCGGTCGATCAGCTGGGTGCCACGCTGGGCCGTTGGTTCGGCTTGTCGGACACACAGATCGCCGACATCTTCCCGAACCTGTCGAAGTTCAATCCCAGCGTGCGCGACCTCGGTTTCATGGGTTGAGTGTTTTCCAGCGGGGCGGCCGCTATCATTTGCCGCCCCTGATGAACGCGCCCACTTCCCTGAATTCGGCCCAAATGGCCGCCGTTCACCAGCTCGACAGCCCCTGCCTGGTGCTGGCCGGCGCGGGCTCGGGCAAGACCCGTGTCATCGTCCACAAGATCGCGCGGCTGCTGCAGGCTGGTTTGCAGCCCAAGCAGATCGCGGCCATCACCTTCACCAACAAGGCGGCGCAGGAAATGCGCGAGCGGGCCAAGTCGCTGGTCGGGCCGCGTGCGGCCAAAGACCTGGCCGTCAGCACCTTTCACAGCCTGGGCGTGCGCATGCTGCGGGCCGACGGACCACGCATCGGCTTGAAGGAAAACTTCAGCATCCTGGACAGCGACGACGTGCTGGGCGTGATGAAGGACGCCGGCGGCACCACCGACGCCGCGCTGGCGCGCAAATGGCAGTGGACCATCAGCCTGTGGAAGAACCAGGGCCTGGACGCGGAAAGCGCGGCCGGCATCGCGGCTGACGCCGACGAACTGGTGGCCGCCCGCGTGATGCGCCTGTACGGCGAGCGCCTGCTGGCCTTCCAGGCGGTGGACTTCGACGACCTGATCCAGCTGCCGCTGAAGCTGCTGCAGCACGACGCCGAGGCGCGCGCGAAATGGGCCGGCATGTTCCAGCACATCCTGGTCGACGAGGTGCAGGACACCAATGCCGTGCAGTACGAGTTGCTCAAGGCGCTGGTCGGCGAAACCGGCCTCTTCACTGCGGTGGGCGACGACGACCAGAGCATCTACGGCTGGCGCGGCGCGACCATCGAAAACCTGCGCCGCCTGCCGCAGGACTACCCGCGGCTGAAGGTCATCGCGCTGGAGCAGAACTACCGCAGCACCGGGCAGATCCTGCGCGCGGCGAATGCCGTGATTGCCGGCAACCCGAAGATCTTCGAGAAGAAGCTGTGGAGCGACCTGGGTGATGGCGAGCCGGTGAAGCTGATCGACTGCGACAGCGAAGAGCACGAGGCCGAACGGGCGGTGTCGCGCATCCAGTCGCTCAGAGCGGGTTTGCAAGGTTCGGGTGGCGAGGTCAAGTACAGCGATTTCGCCATCCTGTACCGCGCCAACCATCAGGCCCGGGTGTTCGAGCAGAAGCTGCGCGCGGCGCAGATCCCGTACAAGGTGTCGGGCGGCCAAAGCTACTTCGACCGCGCCGAGATCAAGGACCTGTGCGCCTGGTTGCGCCTGCTGGTCAACCAAGACGACGACCCGGCCTTTCTGCGTGCCGTGACCACGCCCAAGCGCGGCATCGGGCACCAGACGCTGGCCAGCCTGGGCGAGTTCGCCAGCAAGTGGAAGCTGAGCCTGTTCGATGCGCTGTTCTCACCTTCACTGGGCTCCGCACTAAAGGGCAAGGCCGTCGATGGCTTGCACGAATTCGGCCGCGAGGTGAACGAACTGCAGCACCGCGCCGCCGTCACCAGCGGTGGCGAAGACGCCAAGGTCCTGCTGCTGCAGTGGCTGAAAGATATCGCCTATGAACAGCATCTGCTGGACGGCGAAGACAGCCCCAAAGTGGCGGCCTCGCGCTGGAGCAATGTGCTGGACTTCATCGACTGGATCGCCAAACGCTGCGGCGGCCAGATCACGCAGGACGGCGGCGTCACGGTGCAGGCCGAAACGCAGACCGTGCTGCAGGTGGCGCAGACCATCAGCGTGATCATCAGCCTGGCCGAGCGCGGCGACGAGCAGGACGTGGTGACGTTGTCGACCCTGCACGCCGCCAAGGGCCTGGAATGGCCGCACGTGCAACTGGTGGGCATCAACGAAGGCTTGTTGCCCTTCAGAAGCGGCGACGAAGAGGTCACCGCCGAGCGGATCGAAGAAGAGCGCCGGCTGATGTACGTGGGCATCACGCGCGCCCGCACGTCGCTGCTCGTGAGCTCGCTGCGCCGGCGCAAGAAGGGCCGCGACACGGTGCAGGGCATCCCCAGCCGCTTCATCAAAGAGATGAAGCTGGAAGAAGCGGTGGACAAGGGCGACCCGCGTGAGCGGCTGAAGAAGCTGCGCGACCAGGCGGCAGCCCGGGCGGCAGAAGCAGCAACTCTGGCCTCTCCCCCCTAGTCTTAGGGGTCTGCGGCGACCCCGCGACCGGGGGGAGCCCCCAAGAGTTGTCATTGTTTGCGTCTGTGCGCGGCCGTACAACCCCAGGGGTACACACGGGCGCGGTTCGCGTCCGGTGGTCACCCTCGGAGATTCGCCGTGAACCTGCTGCCAGAAGCCCGCGTCAACACCTACCGCAATGGCGAACAAACCGCCCCAGACACCGCCGCGTTGACGGACGGCAGCTACGTCACGGTCTGGATGTCGTCCGGCCAGGACGGCAGTGGCAATGGCATCTATGCGCAGCGCTATGGCGCGAACGGCGCGCCGCTGGGTGCCGAGGTGCGGGTGAACACGCCCGTCAACGGCAACCAGACGGCACCGCGCATCGCCGGCACCTCGGACGGCGGCTATGTCGTCGTCTGGGAAGACGACAGCGGCCGCGACAGTTCCAGCCAAGGCGTCTACGCGCAGCGCTACAGCGCCACCGGGGTGCCGCAAGGCGACAACTTCCTGGTCAACACCACCACCAGCAGCACGCAATACGAAGCCGAGGTGGTGGCCTACACCGGTGGCTTCGCCACCACCTGGATCAGCTACACCAACAGCAATTACGACGTCTACCTGCAACGCTGGGACAACGCCGGCAACAAGGTGGGCGTGGAAGTGCTGATCAGCACCACGCCGGGTGCCGCCACCGCGCAGGCCGGCACGCAGCAGTTCCCGGAAATGGCCGCACGGCCCAACGGCGACCTGTTCATCGCCTGGACCGACCAGAGCAGCAACGACGGCAGCAGCTACGGCGTGTATGGCCGCCGCTACACCGCCAGCAGCGGCGTGCTGTCTGACACCTTCCTGGTCAACACCGCTACAGCCAGTGCCCAGTACGAAGCCAGCGTGGCCTACCTGGTCGACGGGACCTCAGTCGCGGTGTGGCGGTCCGATACGGGGGACGGCAGCAGCGCGGCCGTCTACGGCCAACGCTTTGATGCCGCCGGCGTGAAGATCGCCGGCGAGTTCCTGGTCAACCAAACCACGAACGGCGGCCAGTACCAGCCCAACGTCACCGCGCTGAGCACCGGCGGCTATGTGGTGGCCTTCTACAACGACAACTATGACGTCGGCGGCAGCGGCACCACCAGCGACGTCTACGTGCGCGAGTACTCGGCCGCCGGCGTGGCGGTGACGGGCCAGGTCAAACTGATTTCGGCCACCAACAGCGGCGAATCGCAGCCGGTGGTGGTGGACCTGGGCGGCGGCCGCTACGTGGTCACCTACACCGACGCCAGCGGTGTTTCCGCGTTCGGCAACGACATCGCGCAGCAGATCTTCGGGCCGCCGGCCAGCGCGGCGCTGCAAGTGGCACCGGCCTTCGACAACTTCAGCGGCAGCATCACCTTCAGCGAAAACCTGGTGAATGCCACGCCGCAGGTGATTGCGCCGGTGGTGGGTTTGTTCGACCCCGATTCGAGCAACTTCGACGGGGGACAGCTCGACCTGTACTGGCTGCAAGGCTGGACCAGCACCGACCAGCTCGGCGTGCGCAATGTGGGCACGGGTTCGAACCAGATCAGCGTGGCCGGCAACACCGTCAGCTTCCAGGGCGTGGCCATCGGCACCATTTCCGGCGGCAACAACGGCAGCAATGGCAGCAACCTGGTCGTCACTTTCAACGCATCGGCCACGGTCGATGCGGTTGAAGAACTGATCCAGAACCTGACCTACGCCACCACCTCGCAAAGCCCCACGCCCAGCCGAACGGTGGGCATCCGCGTGTCGGACGGCGACGGTGGCGCTTCGGTGGGTGGCTCCAAGGTCATCAATGTCACCTTGGACGTGGACGGTGCGCAGGCGGTGTGGGCTGAGGACCACGTCAACACCTACACCGCGACCGACCAGTACGAGCCCGAAATTGCGGTGCTGGCCGACGGCAGCTACGTCATCGTCTGGCAGTCGTATGCCCAAGAGTCGGGCAGCACCGACTACGGCATCTTCGCGCAGCGCTACTCGTCCAAGGGCGTGGCCATCGGCGGTGAAGTGCGCATCAACACCAGCACCGGTGGCGAACAAAGCTACCCCCACGCTGCGGCTTTGACCGGTGCGGGCGGCGGCGGCTATGTCGTCACCTGGCAAGACAACGGCAACGACGGTTCGGGCTGGGGCATCTACGGCCAGCGCTATGACGCGGCCGGTGTGAAGGTGGGCGCGCAAATTCTGGTCAACACCACCACCAGCAGCAACCAGTACCACGACGCGGTGGCCAGCTACAGCGGCGGCTACGCGGTGGTGTGGACCAGCGCCGGCAACGTGGGCGGCAGCAGCTACGACATCATCCTGAAGCGTTACGACAACAGCGGCGCGGTGGTCACTGCTGAAACCCGTGTCAGCACCGTACCGGGCGCACCGGCCAACCCCCAAGTCGGCAACCAGGAACTGCCCGACGTGGCGGCCTATGCCAA
>JANMZP010000037.1:0-1709 GCA_031383435.1 Betaproteobacteria bacterium
TGACCGACCTGGCCTACAAGATCGTCGACCCCCGGGTGGTGCTCAAGTGAATACAGCCGTCTTGTCCGCCGACGGCGCACCCAGCGATGCGCTGCAGAAAAGTGAAGGCGTCTGGCACGCCGCCTGGCGTCGCTTCCAGAGCGACCGCGTGGGCCTGGTGTCGCTCATCGTGGTGACCGCCTTCCTGCTGTTGATCGTGGCGTCCAGCCTGGGAATGGTGGCCAAAGGCTGGCAAAGCGAAGTCGGCGTGCCCGACGCGCCGCCCACTTTCATGGGCCCGGCCAAGACGCAGACGGCCAGCGTCATCGCCGCCCCGAAAGGCCCGAATGTCGACCTCAGCGACATCGACCCGCTGGCCCCGCGTTATGCCGAATGGGCCGAACGCGCCAAGCAATTCCAGACCACCGAAACGGTGAAGTCCACGACCCTGCCCTTCGGCGGCGACCGCCTGGGCCGCGACGTGCTCAGCAAGACCATCAAGGGCACCGAGATCTCGGTCTTCGTGGGCGTGGCCGCCGCGCTGGTGGCTGCGGCCATCGGCACCCTGCTGGGTGCTTTCGGCGGCTTCTTCGGCGGCAAGATCGGCGACGCGCTGGAATGGGTCTACAACGTCTTCGAGAGCATCCCCAACATCCTGCTGATCTTCGCCTTCGCGGCGGTGGCCGGGCGCGGCGTGCAAAGCGTGGTCATCATCCTGGCCTTCACCGGCTGGACCGGCATGTACCGCCAGGTGCGCGCCGAATTCATCAAACACAGCAGCCGCGAATACGTGCGCAGTGCCGAGGCCATCGGGGCCAGCACCACCAGCCGCATGTTCAAGCACATCCTGCCCAACGTCAGCCACGTGGTGCTGGTGCGCATGGGGCTGTTGGTGGTGGGTTTCATCAAGGCCGAAGTGATCTTGAGCTACCTGGGTCTGGGCGTGCGGGTGGACCAGGTCAGCTGGGGCACGATATTGGCCGAAGCCCAGGCTGAACTGATCCTGGGCCACTGGTGGCAACTGGTCGCCGCGACGGTCTTCATGGCGGTGTTCGTGACCGCGTTCTCGTTGATGGCCGACGCGCTGCGCGATGCCCTTGACCCGAAACTGCGTGGCCTGGAGTAACGCGATGCTGCTCAGTATCCAAGACCTGAAAGTCGCCTTCCGCATGGGCAAGGGCGTGCGCGCCGAAGCCGTCAAGGGCGTGTCTTTCGAGATCCCCGAAAACACCACCATCGCGCTGGTCGGTGAATCGGGTTCGGGCAAGAGCGTCACCGCGATGAGCGTGCTCAACCTGCTGCCGGACAACGCCGAACGCACCGGAAAAATCCTGTGGCGGGGCAGTGACTTGCTGCAGGCCAAACTGCCCGAATTGCAGGCCATGCGCGGCAAGGAAATCGCCTGCGTCTTCCAAGACCCGATGAGTTCGCTGAACCCGGTGTTCAACGTGGGCCAGCAGCTGTGCGAACCGCTGATCAAGCACATGGGCATGGGCCGCAGTGCGGCCCTGAAGCGCGCCGAAGAACTGATGGGCGAGGTCGGCATTCCCGAACCCAAACGCCGTCTGGGCAGCTACCCGCACGAGATGAGCGGCGGGCAGCAGCAGCGCGTGATGATCGCCATGGCGCTGGCCTGCGAACCCAAGCTGCTGATTGCCGACGAGCCGACCACGGCGCTGGACGTGACCATCCAGCGGCAGATTCTGGAACTGCTGGGCAAGCTGAAAACC
>JANMZP010000093.1:0-3638 GCA_031383435.1 Betaproteobacteria bacterium
CAGGCGATCAAGAATTCAAAGCGTGTGGCTGCGGTCGCCGCGCGCAAAACCGATGGGCTCGAAAGTGCAATCTTTGGCGAATCCGATGACCTTGAACAATTCGCCCATCTCGTGCTCGGTCAGCAACTTCTGCGCGTTGGCCACGGTGCGGATGTCGGCACCGTGCAGCAGGTCCAGCAGGCCGCAGTTCATCAGAAAGTGGGCTTGCGACGCATAGCCCAGCACATCCAGCCCGGCGTCTTGCCCGGCCAGCGCCAGGCCGCTGAAATTCACGTGGGCGGTGATGTCCTTGTCGCCCGCATCCAGCAGCGGGTTGTCGTCGGCCTGGTGGGCGCGGTGGCACATCAGCGTGCCGCCGTGGCGCTGCGGGTGGTAGTACGCGGCCTCGGGGAAACCGTAGTCGATGAAGAAGGCCGCGCCGCGCTGCAAATGCGCGGCCAGCGTGCCGATGAAGGCCTCGGCCTGCGGGTGGATTTCGGTGACGGTGCCGGGCGGGAAATCGTGCTCGCCGGGGGGACGCAGGGCGGTGGCGTGGTCGGCCCAAACGAAAACGCCAGCCTCGACCGCCACACCGCGTTCGAACCAGCGCTCACCGTCGAAGTGCAGCAGCTGCACCGGCATCGCGTCCAGCACCTCATTGCCGACGACCACGCCTTGCATCCCCTCGGGCAGCGCGTTCAGCCACTGCACCCGGCCCGCCCACGGCGCGAGTGTCTGCGCCTGTTTTTCACGCAGCGTGCCGCTCAGGTCGATGATGGAATAGCGCTGCACCCGTTGGCCCAGCGCATCCAGCGCACCCAGCAGTTGTGCGGCCAGCGCGCCCGAACCGGCACCGAACTCGAACACCTCGTGGGTGCCGCTGGCCTCCAGTGCCTGCGCCACCTGGCGCGCCAGCGCCTGGCCGAACAGCGGCGACAACTCGGGCGCGGTGATGAAATCGCTGCCGGCGCGGGTGGCCGTGGGCGGCAGGCTGCCGAACTGCTGGCTGCCCCGCGCGTAGTAGCCCAGCCCGGGTTCGTAGAGCGCGAAAGCCATGAACCGATCAAAGGGCAGCCAGTCGCCGTTCTCAGCGATGGCCGTGGTCAGGCGGGTGTGGAGTCGCGCCGATAAACTCTTGGGCCCGGTTGGATGCATGACCGAGATTGTAGGAAGCATGAATTCGAAGCCCGTTGTCCTCGTTACTGGAGCCGCCCAGCGCATCGGCCGCGACATCGCCCTCGATCTGGCCGCGAACGGCTGGCGCGTGGGCGTGCACTACCGCAGTTCGGCCCAGCAGGCCGACGCCACGGTGGCCACCATCCGCGCGGCCGGTGGCCAGGCCCAGGCCTTCGGCGCCGACCTGGCGCACGAGGCCCAATGTGAAGCCCTGGTGCCCGCCGTGCACCGCGCTTTCGGCCGGGTGGACGCGGTGGTCAACAACGCCTCGCTGTTCGAATACGACGACGTCGCCAGCTTCAGCCTGGCGCGCATGGAAGCGCACTGGCGCGCCAACACCGCACCGGCCATTCTGCTGGCCCGTGCGCTGCACAGCCACTGCGGGCGCGACGGCGGCGTGGTCGTCAACATCCTGGACCAGAAGCTGTGGAACCCCAACCCCGACTACCTGAGCTACACCCTCAGCAAAGCCGCGCTGGAAGCTGCGAACACGCTGCTGGCGCAAGCCCTGGCGCCGCGTTTGCGCGTGTGCGGCGTGGCACCCGGCGTGACGCTGCTGTCGGGCGAGATGAACGGCCAGGAATTCAACGCCTCGCACCGCATGACGCCGCTGCAGCGCAGTTCCACCCCGCAGGACGTGGCGCGCGCCGTGCGCTTCCTGCTCGAATCGCCGGCCATCACCGGCACCACCTTGCTGGTCGATGGCGGCCAGCATTTGCAAGCCCAGAACCGGGACGTGATGTTCCTGGCCCGTGAACCGAACCAGGCGCCTTGATGCACAGCTTTCTGAACCACCCCCAACTGGCGAACTGCCGCCGCCTTTTCCTCAAAGATTACGAGGTGTGGATCAACATCGGCGTGCACGACTTCGAGAAGAAGGGCGAACAGCGCGTGCTCATCAACGTCGATCTTTACGTGCCGCTGGCGCAATCGACACCGCAGGCCGACAAGCTCGACGAGGTGCTGGACTACGACTTCATCCGCCGCACGGTGATGGGCCGCGTGGCCCAGGGCCACATCCATTTGCAGGAAACGCTGGTCGACGACCTGCTGGCACTGATGCTGGCCCACCCGCAGGTGCGTGCGGCCTGCGTGTCCACGTCCAAGCCCGATGTCTACCCCGACTGCGCGACCGTGGGCGTTGAAGTGTTCGGCATGAAGGAGCCCGCGTGAACAGCCCGACCGACTTCCACGCCACCAAGAAGGCGGCCTTCGAGATCAACAAGCTCAGCAAGCGCCTGCACCGCCAGGTGGGCCAGGCCATCACCGACTTCAACATGATCGAAGAAGGTGACAAGGTCATGGTCTGCCTGTCGGGCGGCAAGGACAGCTACGCCATGCTGGACGTGCTGATGAGCCTGCGCGAACGCGCGCCCATCCGCTTCGACCTGGTGGCCGTCAACCTCGACCAGAAGCAGCCCGGCTTCCCCGAGCACATCCTGCCGGCCTACCTGAAAGCGCGCGGTGTGCCCTTCCACATCGAGAACCAGGACACCTACAGCATCGTCAAGAAGCTGATCCCGGAAGGCCAGACGATGTGCAGCCTGTGCTCGCGGCTGCGCCGCGGGATCCTGTACCGCGTGGCCGGTGAGTTGGGTTGCACGAAGATCGCGCTGGGCCACCACCGCGACGACATCGTGGTGACGCTGCTGATGAACATGTTCTTCGGTGGCCGCCTGAAGGGCATGCCGCCCAAGCTGGCCAGCGACGACGGCCAGCACATCGTCATCCGCCCGCTGGCCTATGTGGCCGAGACCGACCTGGAGCGTTGGGCAACGCACCGACAGTTCCCCATCATCCCGTGCACCCTGTGCGGCAGCCAGGACGCCTTGCAGCGCGTGCAGGTGAAGAAGATGCTGCGCGAATGGGAAAAGCAATACCCGGGGCGCAGTGACAACATGCTGCACGCGATGGGGCACGTGGTGAAGTCGCATTTGCTGGACCGCAATCTCTACCCCTTCACGACGCTCAAGACGACGGGCGTGGCGAGTGCTGAAGGCGATATCGCCTTCGACGACGAGCCTTGCGCGCCACCGGCGCAGAACGTGGTTGCGATGCACCCGCACCGCGACGAGGTGAACCAACCCGAGGACTGAACCATGCAACGCAGACAAGGCTTGACGGTGGTGATGGCGGGTGCGTTGGCGGCGGCCACGCTGCTGGGCGGCTGCGCTGCGATGCGCACGGTGTCGAGTGAAGTCTCGACTTTTGGCGACTGGCCGGCCGGCCGCGCACCGGGCCGCTACGCCTTCGAACGCCTGCCCTCGCAACAGGCCCGCGTGGCCGAGAGCGACGCGCTGGAAAACAGCGCCCGCGCCGCGCTGGCCAAGGCCGGTTTCACCCCCGTGGCGGCCGGCACCGAGCCCGATGTCTACGTGCAACTGGGCGCCCGCGAAAGCGGTGTCGAGATGCAGCTGTGGGACGACCCGATGTGGTGGCGCGGTGGTTTTGGCGGCTTTGGCGTTTCGCGCTATGGCCCGTGG
>JANMZP010000131.1:0-27429 GCA_031383435.1 Betaproteobacteria bacterium
CACGCGCTGCCGCCGGTCGAACCGCTGCCCACTCGCACACTGGAAGAGGTCCAAACCGAGCTCATCCGCAGCACCCTGCAGGCGCTGGGCGGCAACATCTCGGCGGCTTCGAAGCAGTTGGGCATCAGCCGCAACACCATCTACCGCAAGCTGCGCTGGAACAACGCCCCGGGCGCAGCCTGACGGCGCGGCGCGGTCAACGGAAGATCGTCGGCTCCAGAGCCAGCCACAGGTGCTGCACGTTCAAGGGATGGCGCAGCGCGTAGCCTGGCAAGGCCTGCCAGGCGGGCAGGTCCAGCGGCGCGGCGCCCCAGAGGTCGCCGCGTGCCAGTGCCGGTTCGATGGCACCCTGCAGGGCCATCAGGTAGTCGATGTGGGTGCCGATGTCGCGCGCGGCGCCCAGCCCGCCCTGCTCACCCAGCACCGCCGCGTCGCCCACCCAGTCATGCAGCCTGCGCCAGCTGTCCAGCAGCAGGCTGGCCTGCGTGCCGCGCAGGTCGGGCACGTCGCCCACCCACAGCAGGCCTTGCGCCAGCGCCAGGCCGTCGCCGGCCCGCAGGCGCAGCACCAGCGTGCGGTCGCCGGTGCTGCGTGGCAGGGCCAGCCAGTCGAAGGGGCCCAGGCGCCCGGCGTCTTGACCCGGCACGCCGACGTGCCGCGTGGGGGCGCGAATCGCAGCCGCCTGCAGGCTGTCGCCGGCCGCGCCGAGTTGTTCCTTCAAGCGCGTCTGGCAGGTCAGACAGCGGGCCTGCATCACCAGCGCCACGTCGGGCAGAGCCCACAGCCGGGCCCCGGGAAAGGCCACATTGCCCATCGCCAGTTCCGGTGCAGCGCGGGTGTTGACGATGTCGGTGACGGCGCGGTGCAAGGTCTGCTGCACGGCGCACGCCAGCGCCACGCCGTGGTCAGGGGTCGGGCCGCTGCCCACCAGCCACAGCCGCGCGCCGTCGCGCACCAGCAGCAACTGCACGGTGCGCCCGGCGTTGGCCGTGTCGGGCTCGCCGCGCGCGGCGGCCACCCACCAGCGCTGGCGGCCCAGCGGCTGCAGCACCGGCCAGGCCCCGTGTTCGGCCCGCCGCGCGCAGGCGCTGGCCGCCTGGGCGGCCTGAAAGGGGTGAAACAACAACAGCAGGCCGAACCCGGATGCGAAACAGGCTGCGAAACAGGCCCCGAGGAATCCCGCAGGCCTGTGCCGCCAGACCTGGTCCGATTTGGAACAGGCACCAGCCCTTCGACGCTTCAAACCACGCGCCAGCACCGCTACAGCGCAGCGGCATGGGTATTGCAAAACGGTCAGGCGCATCACCGGCAGTTTGCAAGCAAGCTTTCTGCCGGGCCCGGCCCACAGCCCACATGACCTTGCGCGGCCCCCTCCAAGTGACCAACGGCTCTTCTCTTTTCGACAAGCTCGGCGCCCCGCGCCGCCGCGCACTGAACCCAGTGGCCCTGCCCGAACCGCTGTGGCTGGAATGGCTGGCGCTGGCCGGCGTGCTGGGCTTCGCGACCTGGCTGCTGGGTGTGCGGGGCGTGTGGGGCCTGCTGCTGCGGTCCGACCCGACGGGCATCACGCTGGTCATCATCGTGCTGTTCGCGGCCTGCACACTGTGGTGCGGCGCGCGGGCGCGGGTGCTGCACCGGCAGCGCTCGGCGCTGCTCTCGAATCAACAGACTTCGGCCCTGGCCCTGCCAGCGCAGCGCGCAGCCGACCGGCCTGCTTCTGACGACACCGCCGACTGGTCGGCCGACTACTGCCGCGCCCTGGCCGGTCCGGCGGTGGACAGCGCCACCGCCCTGGACCTGTTGCTGGAACAGACGCACGGCCCGCACGTCACCGCGTGGTGGGTCAACGGCATCCAGCTGAAGCTGGGCCTGCTGGGCAAGGTCATCGGGTTTTCGATCCTGGCGCTGAACATCGGCAGCCTGCAAAGTTTCGACGCGTCGCAGTCCCAAGACCTGCTGCGCAGCCTGACCACTGGCCTGGGCGTGGCGCTGCTGACCACCATGGTGGGCCTGGTCGGCAACATCCTGCTGGGCTTGCAGTTGACGCGGCTGGACCGCTACGCCGACGCGCTGGTGGCCGACATCCAGCGCCTGGGCTTGTCCCGACAGGCCGCCGCTGCCCAGCCATGACGATGCGCCGTCGTCGCCCGGGCCGCGAGGCCGAAGTCGACCCGTTCTACGACATGTTGTTCAACATGCTGATCGCCTTCGTCTTCTGTTTCATCATCGCGCTGCTGGCGATGAACCCCAAGGCGCTGAAGGCCGGCGACATTCCTTCGAAGGCCGAGTACATCGTCAACGTCAGCTGGCCCGACCGCAACCCCAACGACATCGACACCTGGGTGCAGGACCCGGGCGGCAACCTGGTGTGGTTTCGCGCCCGCGAAGCCGGCCTGATGTACCTGGACCGCGACGACCGTGGCGACGCCAACGACGCCATCGTCATCAACGGCCAGCGCATCCAAAGCCCGTTTCGGCAAGAGGTGGTGACCGTGCGCGGCATCGTGCCGGGCGAGTTCACCGTCAACGTGCAGTACTACCAGTCGCGCGACGGCCAGCCGGTGGAAGTGACGGTCTCCGTCATCAAGGTCAACCCCAAGGCCGAGGTCGTGTTCTACGGCCAATTGAGGCTGGCGCGTCAGGGCGACGAAGCCACCGCCGCGCGCTTCACGCTGCTGCCCGACGGCAGCGTGGTCAACGTCAATACCCTGCCCAAATCACTCGTGCAAAGACTATGACCCTGCCTGTTGTTCTGAGCTTTGCCGCGCTGGCTTTCATCGCCTTGCTGGCGCTGTTGTGGTCGCGCTGGCCCGCGTGGTTGAAAGGCCTGCTGGTGGTGGGCGTGACGGCCTTCTACTTCTTCGCCAACGACGTGGTGCACAGCGTCTGGGGCTGGCCCAGCAGCGACGCGCTGCCCGAGCGTTTCGTGCTGCTGGCCGCTGTCATCGAAGAACCCAGCAACAAGACGGCGGGCGCGCTGTACGTGTGGGTCAACGCGCTGGAAAACGGCAAGCCCGCCGCCCAGCCGCGGGCCTACAAACTGCCCTACGCGAAAGACCTGCACGCACTGCTGAACGAAGGCCTGAAGAAGGTGCGCGAAGGGGTCAGCCAGTACGGCACCAGCGAGCCGAAAGTGGGCAAGGGCGGCCTGAGCTGGCTGCGCCCGGGCAACGACGAACAGAGCGTGAAGTTGCGCGATCTGCCCTCACCGCAATTACCCGAAAAATGATGCACCCCGCTCTGCTGGCAACCGTCTGCTTGCTGTTGGCGGGCTGCACCGCCCAGCTGCCCGCCGACGCACTGTTTCCGCTGGAAGCCGGCCACCGCTGGACCTACCGCGTCAGCACCCAAAGTGGCGACGACACCAGCGACCGCGAGACGCTGACGCTGCGCACCCTGGGCGCCGAAGCGCTGCCGCTGCTGGACACGAAGCGCGCTTACCGCCGGCGCAGCGACAGCGGCATCGACTACTGGCTGCGCGCCGACGAAACCGGCATCTACCGGGTGGCCAGCAAGACCGACATCCAGGCCGAACCGGTGCTCGACAAACCGCTGCGCTTCGTGCTGAAAGCGCCCTACACCGTGGGCACGCAGTG
Organism: Betaproteobacteria bacterium; assembly: GCA_031383435.1. GTDB lineage: Bacteria > Pseudomonadota > Gammaproteobacteria > Burkholderiales > Burkholderiaceae_C > Rubrivivax. Next base: position 3,597 of record JANMZP010000131.1, read on the forward strand.
GCAGGCGACGACCACGTCCTACCTGCTGATGCGGCGCAGCGAATTCCCGCGCGAGATCCGCCACAGCCACCCCAGCATCCCGATGAACTACCAGATCGAAGCGGTGGACGACCAGGTCGAAACGCCCGCCGGCAAACACGCCGGCTGCCTGCGCGTCAAGGGCCTGGGCAGCGTGCGCGTCTACGCCGACCCGGCCAGCGGCTGGCGCGACCTGCCGCTGACCACCACCGAGTGGTACTGCAAAGGCGTGGGCCTGGTGAAGGTGCAGCGCGACGAGCCCGCGCAGTCGGCCTTCCTGACCGGCGGCACGCGCACGCTGGAGTTGGAATCGTGGGAATGAGGCGGGCTTCGCCGGTCTGTCCCCGCCTCGGGTTCACTGCCACAGCCGAGGCCACCACCTCGGCATGCGCGCTGTTTTGCGCGCTGTTTTGCGTGCTGTTTTGCACGCTGTGCTGCGCGGGAACCGCCCGCGCCCAGCAGGTCGCCGCCGTGACCGTGCAACGTGTCGAGATCATCGGTGTCACGCCTTTGCACGGCCTGGGCAGCAGCGCCAGCCAGCAGCCGGCCAACGTGCAGACCGCCACCGCCGAAGCGCTGGACCGCAGCCACGCGCTGGACCTGTCGGCCTACCTGAACCGCACGTTGGCCAGCGTCAGCCTGGGCGACCTGCAGGGCAACGCCTACCAGCCCGACATCAGCTTTCGCGGCTACACCGCGTCGCCGCTGCTGGGCACGCCGCAAGGCCTGTCGGTGTACCTGGACGGCGTGCGCCTGAACCAGCCCTTCGGTGATGTCGTCAGCTGGGACCTGATCCCGCGCGCGGCCATTGCGCAGGTCACGCTGATGCCGGGCAGCAACCCGCTGTTCGGCCTGAACACGCTGGGCGGCGCGTTGGCGGTGCAGACCAAGACCGGGCTCAGCGACCCGGGCACCTCGGTGCAGTTGCTGGCCGGCGCGCACCAGCGCGTGGGCGTGGAATTCGAGCACGGCATCAGCCGCATCGGCGGTGAACGCAGCGGGGGCGGCCTGCATGCCTACGTCACCGGCAACCGCTTCCACGAACAGGGCTGGCGCGCGGCAACGCCGTCCGACATCAGCCAGCTCTTCGGCACGCTGGGCTACACCGCAGGCCGCACTGATGCCCGCCTGACCGTGGCCGTGGCCGACAACCGGCTCACCGGCAGCGGCCTGCAGGAACAAGCTGCACTGCAGCGCGACTGGGCCAGCGCCTACACCACGCCCGACGTCACGCGCAACCGCTCGCTGCTGCTGTCGGCGTCCTGGCGGCAGCAGCTGGACGGCGGCCTGGGCTTGGCCGTCAACACGCACGCGCGGCGTCTGAACACCCGCACTGCCAACGGCGACCTCAACGAAGGCGCGCTGGATCAATCGGTCTACCAACCCCAGGCCGCCGAGCGTGCGGCGCTGACGAGCGCCGGCTACACCGGCTTCCCGGCCAGCGGCGCCACGGCCGCCAACACGCCCTTTCCGCAATGGCGCTGCATCGCGAACGTGCTGCTCAACGAAGAACCCAACGAGAAGTGCAACGGCCTGGTCAACCGCACCGCCACCACACAGACCGACGGTGGGCTGACGGTCGAAGTGTCTGCCACACCGCGCTGGGCCGGCTTGGACCACCGCGCGGTTCTGGGTCTGGGCTACGACGCCAGCCGCGTGCGCTTCACCCAAGGCACGCAGTTCGGTTTCATCAACGCCGACCGCTCGGTGACGGCGGTGGCCGGCCCCGGCGCCTTTGCCGACGGCACGCAGCAATCCGAGAACGCCCTTGACGCCCGCGTGAGCCTGGCCAGCCGCGCGCAGACCGCCAGCCTCTACGCCACCGACACCGTGGCGCTGAACGCGCAAACCCTGCTGACGCTGGCCGGCCGCTACAACCGCAACACGGTGCATTTGCGTGATGCACTGAAGCCGGGCGGCGGCACCGGCTCGCTGGATGGCGACCACCGCTTCGCGCGCTTCAACCCGGCTATCGGCCTGGTGTGGGTGGACAGCCCGGCGCTCAGCGGCTACGCCGGCGCCAACCAGGGCAGCCGCGCGCCGACAGCGGTGGAACTGGGCTGCGCCGACCCGGTCAGCCCCTGCAAATTGCCCAACGCCTTCGCCGGCGACCCACCGCTGCGCCAGGTGGTGACGACCACGCTGGAGGCCGGCCTGCGCGGCAGCCTGAAAGCCACGCCTCTGGGTGAAGTGACCTGGAACTTCGGCGTCTTTCGCGCCACCAACCGCGACGACCTGCTCTTCGTGTCGGACAACGCCAGCGGCTACGGCTACTTCAAGAATTTCGGCCAGACGCGCCGCCAGGGCATCGAAGCCGGTTTGACCATCAAGCCCAGCGAGGCACTCAGCGTGGGCGGCAACCTCACGCTGCTGGATGCCACCTACCGCAGCGCCGAAGTGGTGGGCGGCGCCGGCAACAGCAGCAACCGCGGCGCGCTGGCCGGTTTTCCGGGCACCGAAGGCACCATCAACATCCGCCCCGGCGACCGCATCCCGCTGCTGCCACGCGGCCAGTTGAAGCTGTTCGCCGATTGGGACGTGAACGCGCAGTGGCAACTGAACCTTGATCTCAACGCCGCCACTGGCGCACCGGCGCGCGGCAATGAAAACGGCCAGCACCAGCAAGACGGCGTGGCCTACACCGGCCCTGGCCGCAGCGCCGGTTACGCGGTGCTGAACGGGGGCGTGGAATGGCGGCCCATGCCGCGCTGGCGCGTCTTCGCGCAAGTCAACAACCTGTTCGACACGCGCTACAGCAACGCCGCACAGCTGGGCGCCAACGGCTTTGACGCGCAGGGCCACTACATCGCCCGCCCGCTGCCGCCCAACGCCAACGGCGACTACCCGCTGGTGCGCGGCACTTTCCTGGCACCCGGCGCGCCGCGCACGGGCTGGGTGGGCTTGCGCGTCACGCTGTAGCGACGGACAAAAAAACGGCGGGCACGCGGCCCGCCGTTCGGTCGTGTCGTGGGTGCTATCAGCCCGGCGCCTTCACCCAAGCCGTGCACCAACCGGCGTTGGCGATGTGCTTGCGGCCGAACATCGCGCAGCCCGCCCAGGCATCGGTGGGCTTGCCCTGCCAGAACGAACAGTTGGCGCAGTGCTGCTGGGCGTCGTGCTTGAGGAACTTCTTGGCGTCGACCTTCTTGCTGTCGTGCTTGTAGCCCAGCGCCACCGCCTGCTCGTCGGCTTCCTCGACGTGTGCGCCGGCCTGCGCGAAGGCCGGCGCACAGGCCGACGCCGTGCCCGCCGCGACGCCGGTGGCGATGAGGAAAGTGCGTCGTGTGGGGCGCATCGTCATGTCAGGTCTCCTGGTGCTGGCGTGCGGTCAGTTGGCCTTGGCCACCGTGGCCGCCTTCGGTGCGGCTTCGCCGCCGGCCTTGGGGATCTTGAAGACCCAGACCATGCCGCCCTGCTCCAGGAAGTTGACCTTGGTGGCCACGTCGCCACCCCACAACGGCACCGCACCGCCCCAGCCTGAGACGACGCTGACGTACTGCTCGCCGTTCTGCATCCAGGTGGTGGGCGGGGCGACCACGCCCGAACCGGTCTGGAATTCCCAGACGATCTTGCCGGTCTTGGCGTCGGCGGCTTTCAGGTAGCCCTCGGGCGTGCCCCAGAACACCAGGTTGCCGGCGGTGGTCAGCACGCCACCCCACAGCGGCGCGTTGTTCTTCACCTCCCAGACGATCTTGCCGGTCTTGGGGTCGATGGCGCGCATGGCGCCGATGTAGTCGTTGTTGATGGTCTTGATCGTGAAGCCCGCGCCCATGTAGGCGGCACCCTTCTTGTAGGTGACCGGCTCGTTCCAGATTTCCATGCCCCATTCGTTGGCCGGCACGTAGAACAGCTTGGTGTCGGGGCTGTAGGCCATCGGCATCTGGTTCTTGCCGCCCAGGAAGGAAGGCGCTGCAAAGACGACATTGCCCTTCTTGCCATCGGCACCGGCCGTCGGGTTGCCGGGGCGGTTTTCCGGCACGAAGTTCGGCCGGCCGGTCTTCAGGTCGATGCCCGTCGCCCAGGTCACTTTCTTGACGAAGGGGAAGGCGTTTTCCAGCTTGCCGGTGGTGGCGTCCAGCACGTAGAAGAAGCCGTTCCGGTCGGCCTTGCCGCCCAGGCGCTTGCCGCCTTCGTCATAGGTAATGAACTCGTTCACGCCGTCGAAGTCCCAGCCGTCGTTGGGCGTGCCCTGGTAGTGCCATTTGATCTGGCCGGTCTTCACGTCGATGGCCACGGTGGCGCAGCTGAACAGGTTGTCGCCCTGGCGCAAATGGCTGTTCCAGGGTGCCGGGTTGCCGGTGCCGAAATAGGCCAGACCGGTCTTGGCGTCGTAGGTGCCGCCCAGCCAGGTGGCGGCACCGCCGGTCTTCCAGATGTCGCCCGGCCAGCTCTTGTTGGTGGTGCCCGAGATACCGTTTTCCTTCTTCGCGCCCGTGGCGTCGTAGGTGTAGCCCATGTGGCCTTCCACCGTGGGGCGGCTCCAGACCATCTTGCCGGTGCGCGGGTCGCGCGCCTCGACGCGGCCGACCACGCCGAATTCACCGCCCGACACGCCGGTCAGCAGCAAGCCCTGCGCGATGATGGGCGCGGCGGTGGCCGAATAGCCGGCCGCATAGTCGTCGATCTTTTCCTTCCAGACCACGTCGCCGGTGTCGGCGTTCAGGGCCACCAGTTGGGCGTCCAGCGTGGCGAAGATGACCAGGTTGTCGTACAGCGCGGCGCCGCGGTTGACCACGTCGCAGCAGGGCATGATGCCCTCGGGCAGGCGGTGTTCGTACTTCCACAGCTTCTTGCCGGTGCCCGCGTCCAGCGCAAAGATGCGCGAATAGGAAGCGGTGACGAACATCTTGCCGTTGTGGATCAGCGGCTGCGATTCCTGGCCACGCTGCTTCTCACCGCCGAAGCTGAAGGCCCAAGCCGGCACCAGGCGCGCGACGTTGGCCGTGTTGACCTGCTTCAGTGCCGAGTAGCGCTGGCCTTGTGTGCCCATGCCCCAGGACAGCACCTCGTTGCCGGTCTTGGCCGAGTCTTCGATCATCTTGTCGGTGACGCCAGCGGCGTGAACCGCCGAAGGCGCAACAACGGCCATCGCGGCCAGGGCCAGGGTGCTCAGCAGGGCGTGTCTTTGGATTTGCATGGTGGGTGTCTCCTCGGGGGGTGGGCGCTCGCCCGGCGCAGCACGCAGGGTCGGTCGGTGGCTTTAAGGGCAACAACCATGCCACCGCGAAGGACACCGAATGGAACAACCACAGCGGCTTCTGAAGCGGTGTAAGCCGCCTCAACGCTGCGGGTTTGCCCGCGCGCTGCTACAGCTTTGAACAGGGGCGCCGGCACAGTGTCACAGGCGGCGCTCAACGGCGCGCCGGCTCACTGTCCAAGCCGGCGCTGAACGGCGCGCCGGCGCACGGTCCAGGCCGGCGCTGAACAGCGCGCCGGCTCAAGGTCGGCGGGTCAGCACCGCCTGTTCATAACGCGGATAGAGATGGGCCACGTTGCGGGTGTATTCGCTGTCGAAAGCCGCCCAGCGCTGGAAGCCGGCCGGCACCGGCAGGCGCAGTACCTCATTCATGTCCAGGCCACGCCGGGCGGCATCGCAAAAGGCGGCGTCCAGCCAGGCCAGGTAGCTTTGCGTGTCGCTGATCGCGCTGGCAACGGCCGCGGCATCGGCGGCCACCGGTCCGTGGCTGGGCACCAGCACGGCGGCCTTCAGCCCTTGCAGTTCACGCAGGCTGGCCTGCCAGGCGGGCAGTTGCGCGTGCGGCGTGGTCGGCACGCGTTGCGCGAAAACCAGGCCGCCGGCGAAGACGACGCCGCTGCGGCGGTCGATCAGCACGGTGTCGCTGGCGGTGTGGCCCTGCAGTTCGCGCAGCTCGATGTCGCGGCTGCCGATGCGCTGCACGCCGGGCTGCAGGTCGGCCGACGGCATCAGCAGTTCGCTGCCCCGCATCCAGTCGCCGCACAGGCGGTAGAGGTTGTCCTCGTAGGCCTTGCCTTCGCGCTGGATGCCGGCGCGCGTGGCCGGTGTGGCGGCGCGCGGCACATCGGCGAAAGCCTGGTTGCCGAAGAGATAGTCGGGGTGCAGGTTGAGGTTGAAGACCTGCACGACCGGTTCGGCGGTGGTGCGGCGGATCAGCGCGCGCAGTTGTTCGCCGTAGCGCTGGGAGGGCCCGGTGTTCACCACCACCACGCCGGCCCCAGTGGCGATGAAGCCGGTGTTGATGATGTTGCAGCCGTTGGCCACGCTGAAGTCGGCATTGGCGCCGGTCACGACGTAGACGCCCGGTGCCAGCGCGCGGGCTTGCAGGCCGTAGTCCAAGGTCGCCACGTTCACCGTCGGCGCATCGGCTGCGGCGGGCCCGTCCACTGCCACTGCACACAGGCCCGCAAAGGCCGCCAGCCAGCGCCAGCCCGGCGTCATTCCACCGCTCCGTTGATGCGGTTGCCGTTGTTGTCGCTGCCCACCAGTTGCAAGCGGCCCGTGGGCGGATTCGCGAAGTCGAAACTGAAGATGGGGTTTTCGCTGACCGGTTCGTAGGCGTTCAGGCGCAGCAGTTCGCGGCCCGTTTCGTCACGCAGCGACAGGCGGTTGATGTAGAAGGCCGGGATGCCGCCGGCCAGGCCGGTGTCCATCGGGTGCATCACGCGCAGCCGCAGGCGTGTGGCGGCTTCGCCACCGGCAGCACCGGCGGGTACCGAGCGCGGGAACACGCGGGCGCTGACGTCGCCCAGCGACTTCGACCAACTGCCGTCCTTGCGCGTTTCACCCGCCACCGTGCAGCCGCCGCCGGCCGAATCGACCAGCGTGCCACCCACGTGCCACACACCGTCGCGCGTCTTCACCGCCGCACGCACCGGGCTGGCCTGCTGCAGCTTGAAGCGGAAGCTGACCCGCGGCAGCGCGCCGAGCGGCAGGTTGGGCAGGTAGTCCAGCACCTTGCGAATGGGGTTGCGGTCGACCAGCACGGTGATCATCTCGATGTCGGCCAGGCCGTCGGCCGACACCGTGATGGGCACGTTCATCGGGTCTTCGGCGAAGACCGGGCCGCTGACCTTGACGCGGGCGTCGAAGACCACCGGCCCTGTGCCGAGAAATTCGGCGCGCAGGTCGGGCCACAGGAAGGAGCCGAAGGGGTCGCCGCCGGTGGCGTCGGTGGACCGGGCCTTGGGTGCGTCGGCCGCCCAGAGCCGCGGGCTGGTCAGACTGGCGACGGCAATGAGGCTGCGGGCCAGTGCTGCGCGACGGAACAGGTTTTTTGCCATGGGCCGTGGATTGCAACTTTCGTGCTGCGCCGGGCCGCCAGCGGCAAAGCCCCGGCCGGCCAGCGACCGCGACGCTACAGCGTGCGCAGCGCCGCCGCCAGCAAGGGCACCACCGACACCGCATTGCTGGCGTGCGGCACGCAGTCGCTGCTCCAGACCCAGCGAACGCCGGCGGCCTGTACCTGGGCCAGCGCGTCGTCGATGAAGAGCGCATGCGTCACCGCCACGTCCACGCTGGCGGCACCGGCGGCCAGCGCGCCGCGCGCGGCGGCGGCCAGCGTGCGGCCGGTGCTGGCCACGTCGTCCAGCAGCACCACGGCACGGCCGGCCACCACGCCGGCGGGCAGGGGCAGCACCACGTCCACATCGCGGTCGCCGTGGCGGGTCTTGTGGCACACCGCGTGGTCCAGGCCGTGGGCCTGTGCGGCGCGCCGCACCCACTGGCCGGCTTCCTCGTCGGGCGCCAGCAGCAGGGCGCCCGGTACCTGCTGCGCGACATGGCCGCCCAACAGTTCGGCCGCCGTCAACGCGATGCCGCGCCGCCCCGGCACCACCTCGTCCATCGTGGCCACGCGGTGCAAATGCGGGTCGACGGTGATGACCGCGTCGAAGCTGGCCGCCAGCAGCCGGCCGATGTGGCGCTGGCTGACCACCTCACCGGGCGTGAAGGCCAGGTCCTGCCGCATGTAGGCCAGGTAGGGGCTGACCAGCGTCAGCTGCTGCGCGCCCAGTTCCCGCGCGCCGGCGGCCGCCAGCAGCAAGGGCGTCAACTTGGCGTTCGGGTCTTGCAGGCCGCGCAGCAGCACCACGCGCGGCGGCAGCTGCGGCGGCAGGCGCAAGCGCGTTTCGCCGTCGGGGAAGGCATGCTGGCCGATCAGCGCCCAAGGCCAACCCAGCGCAGCGGCCAAGCCCTGGGCCAACGTGGCTTCGTCGGTCCAGGCCAGCAGCATCGGGGTCGCGGACCCCGACGGCCAGGGCGTCGCCGTTGACGGGGTCGCCACGGCCACCGTCAGGGCCGTCAGGGCCGTCAGGGGCGTCAGGGGCGTCAGGGCCGTCACGCGGGCAACTCCGCCGCCATCAGTTCACGCAGGTGCAGCGCCAGCGCGCGGCGGTCGGCGTGGGTGGTGGCGATGGGCGGCATCACGTGCACATGCGCCGTCAGACCGCGCGCGCGGGCCACGCGCCAGACGCTTTGCAGCAGCGTGGTCTCGCCGATGTAGACCGCCGCCGGGCTGTAGGCCTGCGCGGCGTCGGCAAAGCGGATCACGATGGGTTGCACCGGCGTGGCCGTGGCGATGGCCGCCTGCAGCAAATTGGCGTGGAAGGGCAGCAGTTCGGGGCCGGCGCCGGTGGTGCCTTCGGGGAAGACGGCCACCGTATCGCCGGCCTGCATCGCTTCGGCCATGGCGTGCACCACGCGCACGGCGTCGCGCTTGCGTTCGCGTTCGATGAACAGCGTGCCGGCGTTCTTGATCAGCCAGCCCAGCAGCGGCCAGGCCAGCACGTCGGCCTTGCTGACGAAGCGCGCGTGCGGCGCGGCCGCGTGGATGGCCGCGATGTCGATCCACGACACGTGGTTGGCCACCACCAGCGTGGCGCCAGGGCGAGGGGCGACGCCACTCACTTGCACCGTCATGCCCACCGCACGCAGCAGGCCGACCGACCACCAGCGGATGCGTTCGTGGCGCCCGGCGGCGTCCAGCCGCGGGAAGCGCGTCATCACCAGCATGCCGTGCAGCACGTGCAGCACGGCCCGCGACAAGCGCCACGCCGCCACGGCACCGCGCAGCGGTGGCCGCCAGGCATTCGGGCGGCGCATCAGGCCGCGGCCACGGCGGGGGCTTCAAACGCGAGGGTCCCCGCCACGAGCGTGGCCCGCACCCGGCCCGGCAAAGCCATGCCGGTGGACGCGAAGCTGAAGGGCGTGTGCTTGCCCTGGCTGGCCAGCATCGCCGGGCTGACCATCCATTGCGCCGCCGGGTCGAAGACGCAGACGTCGGCCACGCCGCCTTCCACCAGCCGCCCCGCGCTGCTGGCCAGCGAGCCCAGCGCGTTGCCCAGCACGCGCACCGGGTCGTGGGTCACGCGGCCCAGCGTGCGGGTCAGCGGCAGGCCGCTGTCGGTGCCCCAGCGCAGCGCCAGACTGAGCAGCAGTTCGAGTCCCGTTGCGCCCGGCGCGGCCTCGCCGAAAGGCCGGTTCTTCATGTGGTCGGCCCCCGGGTTGTGGTCGGACACCAGGGCGTCCAGCGTGCCGTCGGCCAGCGCGGCACGCAGCGCGACGCGGTCGGGGCCCTGGCGCAGCGGCGGCGTCAAACGCATGTCGGCGTTGAAGTAGCCGATGTCCACGTCGGTCAGGTGCAGCGAATTGAGGTTGACGTCGCCCGTCACCGGCAGCCCTTCGGCCTTGGCGGCGCGCAGCAGGGCCACGCCGGCGGCGCTGGACAAACGGCACAGGTGCACCCGCGCTTTCGTGGCGCGCACCAGTTCGAAAATCGTGTGCAGCGCAATCGTCTCGGCCACCGCCGGCACGCCCGACAAACCCAGCCTTGTGGCCATCGCACCCTGTGCGGCCACGCCTTTGCCCAGCCAGGCGTCCAGCGGGCGCAGCCACACCGTGTAGCCGAAGGTGGACGCGTACTGCAGCGCGCGCAGCAGCACCAGGCTGTCGGTGATGGGCACGTCGGCCTGCGAGAAACCGACGCAGCCGGCCTCGGTCAGCTCGGCCATTTCGGTCAAGGTGTGACCTTCCAGTTTGCGCGTCAGTGCGCCCAGCGGAAAGACGCGGCAGCGGCTGAGCTTGCGGGCGCGGAACTTCAGCATTTCCACCAGGCCGGGCTCGTCCAGCGTGGGGTCGGTGTCGGGCGGGCAGACCAGGCTGGTCACGCCGCCGGCCGCTGCGGCGGCCAGTTCGCTCTCCAGCATGCCCTCGTGTTCCTGCCCCGGTTCACGCAGGCGCGCGGCCAGGTCCACCAGGCCGGGGGCGACGATGAGGTCGCGGGCGTCGATGACGCGGTCGGCGCCAAAGTCCGGTAGCTTCCCGCCAGCCACGATTGCGACGATGCGACCCGACGCGATGGCCACATCGGCCACCTCGTCACGCCCCGAAGCCGGATCGATCACGCGGCCGTTCTGAATCAGGATCTTCATGCCTGGTTCCCAGCGATGCTGGACATCACCGCCATGCGCACCGCGATGCCGAAGGTCACCTGCGGCAGGATCACGCTGTGGCTGCCGTCGGCCACGCTGCTGTCGATTTCCACGCCCCGGTTGATGGGCCCGGGGTGCATCACGATGCAGTCGGGCTTGGCCAGCGCCAGCTTCTCGGGCGTCAGGCCGTAGCTCTTGAAGAACTCGCCGGCGCTGGGCAGCATGCCGCCGCTCATGCGTTCGTTCTGCAGGCGCAGCATGATGATCACGTCGGCGTCCCTGATGCCCTCTTCCATGCTGTGGCAGACGCGCACGCCCATGCCGGCGAGGTCGCCGGGCACGAGTGTTTTAGGACCAACAGCGCGGATCTCGGGCACGCCCAGCGTGGTCAGTGCGTGGATGTCAGAGCGCGCCACGCGGCTGTGCACGATGTCGCCGACGATGGCCACCGTCAGCTGCGTGAAGTCTTTCTTGTAGTGGCGGATGGTGTACATGTCCAACAGCCCCTGCGTGGGGTGGGCGTGGCGGCCGTCACCGGCATTCACCACGTGCACATGCGGCGCAACGTGTTGGGCAATCAGGTAGGGCGCGCCGCTCTCGGCGTGGCGCACGATGAACATGTCGGCATGCATCGCGCTCAGGTTGGCGATGGTGTCCAGCAGGCTTTCGCCCTTGGCCGTGCTGCTCTTGGCGATGTCGAGGTTGATGACATCTGCACTCAGCCTTTTTGCCGCGATCTCGAAGGTGGTGCGCGTGCGCGTGCTGTTCTCGAAGAACAGGTTGAACACGCTCTTGCCGCGCAGCAGCGGCACCTTCTTCACCTCGCGGTCGTTGACGCTGAGGAAGGTGCCGGCGGTGTCCAGGATCTGCGTCAACACGGCCTTGGGCAGGCCTTCGATGGACAGCAGGTGGATCAGTTCGCCGTGCGCGTTGAGCTGGGGGTTGCGTCGGGACAGCATGGTGCGTGCTTTGATTGTCAGGCCGCGTGGGCTTCGGTCACGCTGAAGTGGAAGCCGCCGTCGTCCCGACGTCCAAGCGACAGTTTCTGCGTGGCCGGCAACACCAGCTTGGCGGCCGAAAAAGCGGCGGCCATCGGCAGTTCGCGGCCGCCCCGGTCGACCAGCACCGCCAGCGTCACGCTGGCCGGGCGGCCGAAGTCGAAGAGTTCATTGACCACCGCGCGCAGGGTGCGGCCGGTGTAGAGCACGTCGTCTATCAGCACGATGTGGCGGCCGTCAATGGCAAACGGCAAACGGGTCGGGTCGGCACCGCCATTCTTCCCTGTCACCAGACCGCGCTCGCTGAAATCGTCGCGGTGCAGCGTGCTGCTGATGACGCCGTAGCCCTTGTCGCCACCGGGCAAGCCCAGGTCGCGCTGCAGGCGTTCGGCCAACCAGGCGCCGCCCGACCAGATGCCGACCAGCGCGCTGTCTGGTTTCAACAGATGGCGCACGCCTTCGCGCAGTTCGGCATACAGGGCTTCGGCATCAAGTTGCAGCATCGGGGCTTTCTGAAGGCGCGGTCAGGGGGTCCGGGGGGCCAGGCAAGGTGCGCAAATACTGATCCAGGATGATGACGGCCGATGCAGCGTCGGCGTCTTTTGCGCCGTCGCTCAGCGCTTCGGTGGTGCTGTAGCGCTCGTCCACCTCGTGCACCGGCAGGCGGAAGCGGCCGTGCAATTGGCGCGCGAAACGGCGCGCCCGGGCGGTGTTCTCGTGCTCGGCACCGTCCGGGTGGAAAGGCACGCCGACGACCAGGGCGTCGGGCTGCCATTCGGCGATGAGGTGGGCAATGGCGGTGAAGCGCACATCGCCTTCCGCAGCCACCGTCTTCAGCGGGCTGGCGCGGCGCAGCAGCGTGTTGCCGGTGGCCACGCCGACGCGGCGGGTGCCGAAATCGAAAGATAGAAAGCTGTGAACCACGGGACCCAAGGCGACCCGCGGCGCGGTTCGCTCAGCGCCTGAAGTCAAGCGTGACCCGCCTCTGGGGACAGCATGCGGGGATCGATACCGAGCAGCCCGACCGCGCGGTCGTAGCGCTGTTCGATGGGCGTGTCGAAGATCACCTTGGGGTCGGCGTTGACCGTCAGCCAGCCGTTGCGGCCGATCTCGTCTTCCAGTTGGCCGGCCTGCCAGCCGCTGTAGCCCAGCGTGACCAGCACCTGGCGCGGGCCGCCGCCGTCGGCCATGGCTTCCAGAACGTCTTTGCTGGTCGTCATTTCCAGGCCGCCGGGTATGGACAGCGTGCTGTTGTAGGGCACGGCGCCCTCGCCCAGCTTGTGGTGCAGCACGAAGCCGCGTTCGGTCTGCACCGGGCCGCCGAAGTAGACGGGTTCGTTGCCCAGGGCTTCGTGCCCCAGGCTGAGCTCGACCTTTTCGAACAGCTTGCGCAGCTTGATGTCGATGGGCTTGTTGATCACCAGGCCCAGCGCACCTTTCTCGTTGTGCTCACACAGGTAGACGACGGCGCCCGCGAAGGTCTCGTCCGCCATGCCCGGCATGGCGATCAGGAACTGGTTGGTGAGGTCGATGCGAGAACCTGAGGGCATCGGGCAATTCTATTCCCGGCACACTCGGCCCCGTGAACCACGCCTACCCCTCGGAAACCTTCGCCCGCGCCCTGGTCTGGCTGCGCCGCGACCTGCGCACCGCCGACCATGCCGCCCTGCACCACGCACTGCGCCACGCGCGCCAGGTGTGGTGCGTGTTCGTCTTCGACCGCGACATCCTGGACGCGCTGCCGCGCGCGGACCGGCGCGTCGAGTTCATCCGCGACAGCCTGGTCGGCGTGGACGCCGAACTCTGCGCGCTGGGTGCGTCCCACGGCGTCGAAGGCGCGGGCCTGATCGTGCGCCACGGCTGGGCCCACAGCGAGATTCCGGCGCTGGCCCACAGCCTGGGGGTGCAGGCCGTCTACGCCAACCACGACGACGAACCGGCAGCCCTGGCGCGCGACGCGAAAGTGCGCGGCCGGCTGGCCGATGCCGGCGTGGTGCTGCACACCGGCAAGGACCACGTGGTCTTCGAACGCAGCGAGGTGCTGACCCTCAGCGGCAACCCTTATTCGGTGTTCACGCCCTACAAGAACGCCTGGCTGAAGAAGGCCGACGACTTCTTCCTCAGCAGCTACCCGGTGGCCCCTTACGCCGCCGCGCTGGCACCCCGGCCGGCGGCCGAACCCGGCGTGCCGGCGCTGGAAACGCTGGGTTTCGTGAAGACCAATCTGCACACGCTGCGCCTGCCCACGGGGCCGGCGGGCGGGCAGGCATTGCTGGACGATTTCCTGACCCGCATCGACCGCTATGGCGACACGCGCGACTTCCCGGCGCTGAAGGGCCCCAGCTACCTCAGCACGCATCTGCGCTTCGGCACGGTCAGCATCCGCCGATTGGCGCGCGAGGCGCACGCTCGGGCCGCAGCCGGCTCGCGCGGCGCGCAGGTCTGGTTGTCGGAACTGATCTGGCGCGACTTCTACCACCAGATCCTGCACCACCACCCGCGCGTCGCGGAGCGTGCTTTCAAGCCCGATTACGACCGCATCAAGTGGGAACACGGCAAGCACGGTGACGCGCTGTTTGCCGCCTGGTGCGAGGGCCGCACCGGCTACCCGCTGGTCGATGCCGCCATGCACCAGTTGAACCAGACCGGCTACATGCACAACCGCCTGCGCATGGTGGTGGCCAGCTTCCTGACCAAGGATCTGGGCGTCGATTGGAAAAAGGGCGAAGCCTATTTCGCCCTGCACCTGAACGACTTCGACCTGGCCGCCAACAACGGCGGCTGGCAGTGGGCCGCTTCTTCGGGCTGCGATGCCCAGCCCTATTTCCGCATCTTCAACCCGGTGACGCAGAGCGAGCGTTTCGATCCCGACGGCAAGTTCATCCGGCGCTACCTGCCGCAGTTGAAGGACTTGCCGAACAAGCTGATCCACGCCCCGTGGACCGCGCCGCCGCTGGCGCTGCTGGCCGCTGGCGTCACGCTGGGCCCGGCCGGCAACTACCCCCTGCCGGTGGTGGACCACGCCGAGGCGCGCGAGAAGACGCTGCTGCGTTACGCGGTGGTGAAGGCCGGCTGACGCCGGTCGCTAGGTTCTTTTCAAGTTTCGTCAAACGTTCTCGTGACATCACGGAGGCACACATCGTCATGCGTCAAATATCCCTTTTCCCGCCCATGGGCCGCCGCCGGCTGGTGCTGGGCACCTTGCTCGGCGCCGCCGCATCTTCTTCGGTATGGCCGCAAGCGCCGGCCAGGCAGACACCGTTACGCCTGGTGGTGCCGTTCACGCCCGGCACCGGCATCGACCTGATTGCCAGGCAGATCGGCCCACCTCTGGCCGAGCGCATGAAGCGCCCGGTCTTCATCGAGAACAAACCCGGCGCGTCCGGCAACATCGGCACGCTGGATGTGGTTCGCTCGGCACCTGATGGCAGCACCTTGCTGGTCAGCGTCAACACACTGGTGATGAACGCGGCGCTCTACCCCAAGGCTGGGTTCAACCCATTGACCGACCTGGTGCCCATCAGCATCACCAGCCGCGGGCAACTGCTGCTGGTGGCGGGCGCGGCCACCAAGATCGACACGCTGCAAGCGCTGATGGCGCGCGCCCAGGCCAAGCCTGGCGCGCTGAATTACGGATCACCGGGCGCCGGCACGCCGCACCACCTGGCGATGGAACTGCTGAAGAACCGCGCCAAGGTGTCGCTGACCCACATCGCCTACCGCGGCACAGCGCCCGCGCTGACCGACCTCTTGGGTGGCCAGATCGACGTGATGTTCGTGCCCATCCACGTCGCACTGCAGCACGTGAAGGCCGGCAAGCTGCTGGCGCTGGCCATCAGTTCGGACAAGCCGCACCCCCTGCTGCCGCAAGTGCCGCCGCTGAGCACGCTGAACCTCGGCAACCTCAATGTGGACATGTGGTACGGCGTGCTGGCACCTGCCGGCACGCCCCAGGCCGACATTGCCCAGCTGAACAGCGAGCTGCGCGACATCCTGGCACTGCCCGCCGTGGCCAGCGCTTTCGAGACCCAGGGCATGACGCCAGAACACAGCACGCCAGATGCATTCCGCCAGGTGATGGCTTCTGACGCCAAGCGCTGGGCCGATCTGATCAAGGCACAAGGCATCACGGCCGAATGACAGGCTTGATGGACAGCCACAGCATGAAGATGGAACCAGCAGCAGCAAACGCACACGACGCCGAGGTCGTCATCATCGGCGGCGGCCCGGTCGGCATGGGTCTGGCCATCGAACTCGGACAGCGTGGTGTGCGCTGCATCGTCGTCGAGCGCCACCCCAAGCCACAGCCGATTCCCAAAGGCCAGAATCTGACGCAGCGCACGATGGAGCACTTTCATTTTTGGGGTGCCGAGAAACGTCTGCGGGCAGCACGCACCATTCCGCCGGAATACGGCATCGGCGGCCTCACGGCTTACGGCACGCTGCTGAGCCCGCATGCCCACGATTGGCTGCAGCGCGATCTGGTCAAGCAGTATTACTTCACCGCAAACGAGCGGCTGCCGCAATACGCGACGGAGGCGGTGCTGCGCGAACGTGCGGCGGAATTGCCGTCGGTGCAGACGCTGTATGGCTGGGATGCTGCGGCCATCACACAGACCGCCGATGCTGTCAGCGTGACGATCACGGAACGCGTCCACGGCGCAGGACCGGGTGATCAACCAGGCGACGAGCGCGTCCTCCGTGCCGCTTACGCCGTCGGCTGCGACGGCGCCCGTTCACCTGTACGTGAACAGGCCGGCCTGACGCAAACGCGCACCGACCACGACCGTATGATGGTGCTGCTGGTCTTCCGTTCGCAGCAATTGCATGAACTGCTCAAGCACCATCCCGGCAAGTCGTACTACAACGTGCTGCATCCGGCGTTGAAGGGCTACTGGAAGTTTTTCGGCCGTGTGGATTTGGGCAACACCTGGTTTTTCCACGCGCCTGTTCCGCCTGGCACGACGGCTGACAACTTCGACTTTCGCGCCTATCTGCATGAGGCGGTGGGCGCCGAGTTCGAAGTCGAGTTCGAGTACATCGGCTTCTGGGATCTGCGCTTTGCCATCGCCGACGCCTACCGGGCCGGACGCATCTTCATCGCGGGTGACGCGGCGCACAGCCATCCGCCCTACGGCGGCTACGGCATCAATTCAGGCTTGGAGGACGCGTGCAACCTGGGCTGGAAGCTGGCTGCCGTGTTGCAGGGCTGGGGCCATGCAAAGCTGCTGGATTCGTATGACGCCGAACGCCGGCCGGTGTTCAAGTCGACGGTGGACGACTTCATTGCCAAGTCCATCAAAACGGACGGAGACTTTCTTGAAACGTTCAGCCCCGAGCGTGACAGGACTGCATTCGAGCAAGCCTTGCAGGCGCGCGCACAGGGCGCGGTTGGCGAGGTGCATGCCTTCGAACCGAACTACGAAGGCTCGCCCGTGGTGTGGAATCCCCATGGCGAGCCTGGCGAATCTGGCGGAGGCGCTGTCTGCAGCGCGAAAGGATCACACCGTTTCGAGGCCAGAGCCGGCCATCACTTGGCGCCTGCCATGCTGGGTTCGGGCGTCAATGTGTTCGAAGCGCTGGGCTCTGGGTTCACCTTGTTGGCATTCGGAGCCGATGCCGAATGCGTCCAGGCATTCCGTGCGGCAGCGACCGGATTGAGCCTGCCGTTGACAGTCGTTGAAGACCCTGCACACGGCGAAGGCGCGCGCTACGAAGCGCAGCTGGTACTGGTCCGTCCTGACCAGTTTGTGGCTTGGTCGCTGGGTGAAGCGCGTATTGGCTTGCATGAAGCACGCCGAATACTTCAGCTTGTCAGAGGTGACGCCCTGGGCCCGTCCAGCGCTTCAATCAGCCCTTCGATCATCCCTTGAGCGGCGTCACGAAGCGCGCCAGCAGCGCCGCGTTGCGTTGCGGCCAGGCGCCCAGTTCACTGGCGTCGCCGTCGAAGACCTGGCGCAGGAAAGCCAGCACCAGGGCCTGCGTGGCCGCCTTCACCTGCGGGTTCAGCGCGGTGCCGCCGGCGCCGACGCGGTCGGTGAACATGCTGTGCGAACCGCCTTCGTAGACGGCCAGCCATTTGTCAGGCCCGCGCGCGCCGCCGGTGGCATCGAACACCGCCACGCGGTCTTCGGCACCGCTGTAGTAGCCAGGGATGCGGATGACGTCTTCGGTGGCCGTGACATGCAGGCTGGGCACGGCCACGCCAGCCAGAATTTTCTGCGCGTCGGCATCACCATAAAAAGGCGGCGCTGAAATGACCACGGCAGCCTTGACGCGGGGCTCTTGCAGGTCGACAACGCGACCCAGGCGTTCAACGCGCGCGCCGCTGGCCAGCAGCGTGGTGTTGGCACCGTAGCTGTGGCCGGCGGCCACGATGCGCTGCGTGTCGATGCGCCCGGCCAGCGGGCTGGCCAGCAGCGTGTTCAGGCCGAAGCGCAGGTCCAGCGCCCGGTTGATCGCTTCGCCTTCCTGCGCCGCCGCCTGCAAGCGGCCGACCATGTTGAAGACATTGCCGCCGGTCCACAACTGGCGGTCGCTGCCCACGTGCTGCAGGTGCAGGCTGGCGATACCCTGGCTGGCCACGTGGCGGCCCAGCCAGCTGTAGCCCTGGCGCGAGCCGCCGATGCCGTGCGAGAAGACCATCAAGGGCACAGGTTGCGGCACTGGCGGCGCGGTGTTCGGCAGGTACAGCCGCGCCGGCACCGCGCGCTGGCGGGCGCTGTCCGTCCAGTCCAGGTCCAGCACCTCGTAGGGCGGCGCTTCGGCACCCGCGAAGGCCCTCAGCGGGAAAGCGGCGGCGATCCACGCCGCAGCGCCGAAGCGCAAACAGGCGCGGCGCGTGGGCCGCTGCATCGGGACAGACTTCATGGTTGAACCTTGGTGGCAGGAAGCGTCAACGACAACGGCGCCACCGCCGTCGGTGGCGCGGCGGGGCCGCGCTTGAACAAACGCTGGCTGAAGGCGATGGCGTCATCCACGTAAGTGAACAGCACCGGTATGACCAGCAGGCTGAGGAAGGTGGAGGTGATCAGCCCGCCGATGACGACGATGGCCATCGGCGCGCGGAAGCTGGGGTCGGTGCCGATGCCCAAAGCGATCGGCAGCATCCCGGCGGCCATGGCAATGGTCGTCATCACGATGGGCTGGGCGCGCTTGTGGCAGGCGTCGAGCACCGACTCGATACGGCCCAGGCCGTGTTCGCGGCGCGCCAGGATCACGTAGTCGACCAGCAGGATGCTGTTCTTGGTGGCGATGCCCATCAGCATGATCAGGCCGATCATGCTGGGCATGGACAGCGCGGTGTGCGTGATGAACAGCGCCAGAAAGGCGCCCGGTATCGACAGCACCAGTGCGCCCAGGATGGTGACCGGCTGCACGAAGTCCTTGAACAGCAGCACCAGCACGATGTAGATGCACAGCACGCCGGTCAGCATGGCCAGGCCGAAGCTGGCGAAGAGCTCTTCCATCGCCTCGGCATCGCCGATCTCGGTCTGGATCACGCCCGGTGGCAGGCTCTTCAGGCTGGGCAGATTCAGCGCCTGTTGCTTCACTTCGCCCAGCGCCTGACCGTTCAGTTCGAGCTCGAAGTTGACATTGCGCAGGCGGTTGTAGCGGTCGATCTGCGCCGGCCCGCTGGCTATTGCCAGCGTGGCCACATTGCCCAGCGCCACCGGCCCGGCCTTGCCCGGCACCGGCAGGCGCGTCAGCAGGTTCAGGTCGGCGCGCGCGCTGGCCGGCAGGCGGACGACGATGGGCACTTGCCGCTGACTGAGGTTCAGTTTCGGCAGGCTCTGGTCGTAGTCGCCGGCGGTGGCGATGCGCAGCGTTTCGGCGATGGCCGCGCTGGTCACGCCGAGGTCGGCGGCGCGCGCCGAATCGGGCCGTACGATGAGTTCAGGCCGCACCAGGCTGGAACTGGAGGTGACCGCGCCGATGCCGGGAATGCCGCGCAATTCGCGTTCCACCACAGCCGCGTGGGCGCCAAGCGCAGCGCCGTCTTCACCGGCCAGCACCAGCACGTACTTCTCGCTGC
Source organism: Betaproteobacteria bacterium (assembly GCA_031383435.1). Lineage (GTDB taxonomy): Bacteria > Pseudomonadota > Gammaproteobacteria > Burkholderiales > Burkholderiaceae_C > Rubrivivax. Next base: position 23,055 of record JANMZP010000131.1, read on the forward strand.
TCTGGCCGAAGCCGACGTTGACACGGGCACCGGGCAGCACGGCCAGCAGTTCGCGGAACTGCGCTTCAACCGCTTGCTTGGTGACACCGCCCCGGTCGCCACGCGGCGTCATGTTGATGGTCAGCGTGGCCTTGCGCACATCGGCCAGGCCGCTGCCCGGGTCGAAGGTGTTGCCGCCGGTGGCACCACCGCCGATGGCCGTGTAGACCATCTTCACGTGCTCGTTGTTCTGGATCAGCGCTCTGGCCTGTTCGGCGGCGGCCAGGGTCTGTTGGTAGGTGCTGCCGGGTGGCAGGGTCACCGTCACCTGGGTCTGGCTGAGGTCATCAGGCGGCAGGAAACCGGTCGGCAAGTACGGCACCAGCATGAAACTGCCGACGAAGAACACGGCCGTGGCGGCCAGCGTCAGCAGGCGGTGTTTCAGGCACCAGCCGGCCCACACCAGGTAGCGCGTCATCCAGGCCGCGTCGCGGTGTTCACGCTTCGGTGGTTTCAGGATGTAGGCCGCCATCATCGGCGTCAGCACGCGGGCCACGACCAGGCTGAAGAAGACCGCGATGGCCGCCGTCCAGCCGAACTGCACGAAGAACTTGCCCGGCACGCCGGCCATGAAGGCGGTGGGCAGGAACACGGCAACCAGCGTGAAGGTCGTCGCGATGACGGCCAGGCCGATTTCGTCGGCGGCTTGCATCGCGGCATCAAACGGTGTCTTGCCCATGCGCAAGTGCCGCATGATGTTCTCGATCTCGACGATGGCGTCGTCGACCAGGATGCCGACCACCAGGCTCAGGCTCAGCAGGGTCACCGTGTTCAGCGAAAAACCGAACAGGTAGTACATCGCGCCGAAGGTGGGAATGACCGACAGCGGCAGCGCGGTGGCGGCCACCAGCGTGGCCCGCCAGTCGCGCAGGAACAGGAAAACCACGATGACGGCCAGCACCGCACCTTCGATCAGCAAGACCATGCTGCCGTGGTAGTTCTCGACCACCGGGTCGACGAAGTTGAAGGCCTCGGTCACGTCCACGTCGGCATGCGCCGCGCGGAGCTTGGCGAGGGCCTCGCGCACGCCGTCGGCGACCGTGGTTTCGCTGGCACCCTTGGAGCGCACGACCTCGAAACCGACCACCGGCTTGCCGTTCAGCAGCGCACCGCTGCGCTGCTCGGCCACGGTGTCGCTGATGGTGGCGACCTGGTCCAGGCGGATGCGCCGGCCGTCGCTGAGTGCGATCTCCAGGCGCGCCAATTCGGCCGCGCTTTGCACCGTGGCGATGGTGCGCACCGACTGTTCGATGCCGCCCACATCAGACCGCCCGCCCGAGGCGTCTTGCTGCACCGCGCGCAACTGGCGCGAGATGTCGGCGGCGGTGGCGTTCAGCGCCAGCAGGCGCGCCGGGTCGAGCTCCACGCGCACCTCGCGCGACACGCCGCCCACCCGCGCCACGCTGCCCACGCCGCGCACGCTGAGGATGGCTTTGCTGACGTCGTTGTCGACGAACCAGCTCAGGGCCACATCGTCCATCTTGCTGGACGCCACGGTGTAGGTCAGGATGGGTGAACCGGCCAGATCGACTTTCGAGATGACCGGGTCGCGCAGTTCGCCGGGCAGGTCAGCACGCACGCGCTGCACCGCCGCGCGGGTGTCGTCCAGCGCCTCTTGGGTGGGCTTTTCCAGGCGGAATTCCACCGTCACCAAGGCCACGCCGTCCTGCACCTTGGTGTAGATGTTCTTCACGCCCTGCAGCGCGGCCACGGCGTTTTCGATCTTGCGCGCGACCTCGGTTTCCAGCTGCGCCGGCGCCGCCCCGGGCAGGCTGGCGCTGATGGTGATGGTGGGCAGGTCGATGTCGGGGAACTGCTGCACCTTCATCGCGTTGAAGCCGAGCAGGCCGACGGCACTGAGCAGCACGAACAGCATCACCGCCGGGATCGGGTTGCGGATGCTCCAGGCTGAGACGTTCATTTCGCAGCCCCTTGCGCAGCCCCTTGCGCTGCCCCTTGTGCTGCCACCACCCGCACCGTGTCGCCGTCACCCAGAAAGCCGGCACCGGTGGCCACGACCTGGGCGTTGGGGTCCAGGCCCTGGGTGATTTCGATGCGCTCGCCAACGCGCCGGCCGACCTGCACCTGCTGCTGCTGCACCTTGTTGTCGGCGGCCAGTTTGAACACATAGCTGAAGCCGTCGCGCAGCAGCACGGCGGTTTGCGGCAGTGTCATGGCGCTGCTGCGGGCAATGTCGAATTCGCCGCGCGCGAACATGCCGGCCCGCGCGCCCGACGCGCTGCGCCCTTTGCCATTTGCGCCGCGCTCGCCGCCTTTCAGCGCGGCGGGCAAGTCCACGTAAACGATGCCGTTGCGGGTGGCCGCGTCCACCGTGGGCGCCACCATGCGCACGCTGCCGGCCACCGTGCTGCCGCCGGCCGGGGTCACGCGCACAGCCATGCCGGGCTGGATGGCGGCCAGGTCGCTGGCCGCCACTTCGGCGCGCCATTCCAGGCGGCTTTGGCGGATCAACCTGAACAGTTCGGCCCCAGCCGGCACCACCGCGCCCACGGTCGCGCTGCGCGACGAGATCACGCCCGCGTCGGGGGCCAGCACCTGGGTCTGCGCCAGGCGCAACTGCTGCACTTGGGCGCTGGCACGCAGCGCGTCCAGCCGGGCCCGCGCGGTGCGCTCGGCGGTCAGGTACTGGTTGATCTGCTGGGCCGACAGCGCGCCCGTGGTCTGCAGTTCGCGGGCCCGCACGGCATTCGCGGTGGCATCCAGCGCAGTGGCTTCGGCTTCGGCCACCGCGGCCTTGCTTTGCGCCAGTTCGGCGTTGGCCAGGTCGGCCGTGAAGGTGGCCAGCACCTGGCCGCGCTGCACGACATCACCCACATTCACGCGCACATCGGCCAGGCGCCAGCCGTTGCTTTCGGCGCCGACGATGGCTTCCTGCCAGGGCGCGATGTTGCCGTTGGCGGCCACCGTGACGGCCAGGTCGACGCGCTGGGCCTGGGTCAGCGTGACGGTCAGCGAGGGCTTGCTGGCAGGCTTGTTGGCGGTCTTGATGTCGGCGGCCGGTTTGCTGTCGGCGGCCTGCGCCATCCAGGTTGCAGCCAGGCCAGCGGCCACCACCACGGCGGTGGCGTTCCAGTGCAGGCGCGAGGCGGTGCTCAGCAGCAGCCTGAGAGCAGCGAAGGGCTTGGCTTTGGGCATGGCGTCGGTCTCGAAAGGTGTTTTCACGGTCCGCGGGCTCAGGGTGCAGCGGCCGCGCTCAGCGTGCTGGCGTCCCAGCCACCACCGAGGGCGCGGACCAGGCCGATCCAGGCGACGGCGCGCTCGCGCTGCAGGTCGATCAGCGCGCTTTGTGCGGTGACGGCGTTGCGCCGCGCGGCTTCCAGGTCGAACAGGCTGGCCAGGCCGCCTTGCTGGCGGGCGGCAGTGGCGCGCAGCGAGGCTTCGAAGTCTTGCGCCGCGCTCAACGCATCGGCCTGGCGCTGGCGGCTGGACTGCAGGGCCACCAGCGCGCTTTCGACCTCGCGCACGGCGCGGCGCGCCAGGCCGCGGTACTGCGCCACCGCGTCGTCGTAAGCGGCTTGCGCGGCGGCGCTGTCGGCCACGCGGCGGCCACCGTCGAAGAGCGGGAAATCGACCACCAGCGGGCCGAAACTCCAGGTGGCACCGCTGACCGTGATGCCGCTGCTGCGCCCCACACCGCCGGCCAGGGCACCGCTCAGGCTGAGACTGGGCTTTTCGCGGGCCTGGGCCTGACCCCGGTCGCCGGCGGCGGCCATGACATTGCGCTCGGCCTCGACCAGATCGGGCCGGCGCGCCAGCAGCGCGGCCGGCAGCGTGTCGGCCAGGCTCAAGTCGCCCGGTTGCGGCAAGACGGCGCTGCGAGGGGCCAGTTGCCGGCGCAGCGCAGGCTCGGCCCCGTCGGTCAGTTCCACCAATGACTTGACCAGCGTGTCGCAGGCCGCCACCTGGCTGACCACCAGGTTGCGCGCTTGCGCGGCCGCGGCCCGGGCCAGCGCGGCGTCGGCCGGCGGGGTGAGGCCGGCGCGCGCGCTGAGCTCGGTCAAGCGCGCAGTTTCGCCGCGCGACTGGGCGTCGGCCTGGGTCTGCACGCTCAACGCTTCGCAGGCACGCAGGTCGACATAGCTGCTGGCCGTTTCGGCGGCAACCGCCAAAACGGCCCCCGCCAGGGCTGCTTGTGCGCCCTGCAGGCGCGCCTGAGCGGCGTCGCGCCCGGCAGCGCCACCGCCGAACAGGTCGATCTCCCAGGCCGCCTGCAGGCCCAACGTGGCGCTGGCCGTGGCCCCACCGCGCGGCATGCTGCGGCCTTGCGTGGCGGTGGCCACGGCGTCCAGCGCGGGCAGCAGCGCCGCGCCGGCCG
>JANMZP010000105.1:0-9186 GCA_031383435.1 Betaproteobacteria bacterium
TGGGGGCCTTATTGGGGTTTTTTTGCATTGTTGAACACAAAATTGCCGGGCGGCGGCGGCGGCCGTCTGGGGCCCCCCCCCGCGCTGCTGGTCGGCACCTGGGCCACGGCCCATGCTGGCGGTGTCGCGATCAACGTCGGCCTGCCCGTGGCAGGGGGCTACGCCAGCCTGGGCGGCCCGGTCGGGGCGGTGCAAGTGGGCTACCGCGGCGGGCGCGGCGGTTACCACGGCAACCACCATGGCGGCTACTACCGGGGCGGTGGTGCCTGGGGCGTGGGCCTGGGCCTTGGCGTCGGCCTGCTGCTGGCCGCGCCCTGGTACGCCCCGCCGCCGACCACTGTCATCATCGAACAGCCGCCGCAGCCGCTTGCCGTGCCGCTGCCCTTGCCGCAACCCAGCCCGCCCGAGCCGGTGATCTACCCCCGCAACGGCCAGACCGCGCAACAGCTGGAGGCCGACCGTCAGGCGTGCAACCGCTGGGCGACCACGCAGCCCGCCGCGCTGAACGACTCGTCGGTCTTCATGCGCGCGGTTGACGCCTGCATGGACGGCCGGGGCTACACAACGAAGTGACCACGAAGTAAGCACGAAGCCAGCACCAAGCAAGCGCCCCACCGCATGCACAACAGCCCCCTGCACCAGATCGCCGGCCGAACCAAGAAGCTGCCCCCGCTGCGCGTCGGTGTGGGCGGCCCGGTGGGCTCGGGGAAGACCACGCTGGTCGAGATGCTCTGCAAGACCATGCGCGACCGCTGGGACCTGGTGGTGGTCACGAACGACATCTACACCAAGGAAGACCAGCGCCTGCTGACGGTGGCCGGCGCGCTGGACGCGGAACGCATCGTCGGCGTGGAAACCGGCGGCTGCCCGCACACCGCCATCCGCGAAGACGCGTCGATCAACCTCGAAGCCGTTGACCGCATGCTGGAGAAGTTCCCGAACGCCGACATCGTCTTCATCGAAAGCGGCGGCGACAACCTGGCGGCCACCTTCAGCCCCGAACTCAGCGACCTGACGCTCTACGTCATCGACGTCGCGGCCGGCGAAAAAATCCCGCGCAAGGGCGGCCCCGGCATCACCAAGAGCGACCTCTTCGTGATCAACAAGATCGACCTGGCACCCTACGTCAGAGCCAGCCTGGCGGTGATGGAAGCCGACACCCAGCGCATGCGGCCCGACCACGCCGGCGAGCACGCCAAACGGCCGTATGTGATGACCAACCTGCACACGCGAGAGGGCTTGGAAACCGTGGTGCGCTTCATCGAGACACGCGGCTTGCTGACCGCCTGAAGACGCAGCCGGTTGCGACTTTCAGCGGCCTGTAGCGGCCCTCAGCGGGTCACGATGTCGCGGTGCATGGGCGCCAGCAGGGCCAGCAGGCGGTTCTGGTTGCCGAAGGCGATGCCCTTGGCCTGCATCGCGTCTTGCAGCACCTCGACCAGGCGGTTGAAGGCGGCGCGGTCAATCTCCAGGTCCTGGTGGGCCTTGTTCATTGGCGCGCCTTCGTAGTCGCAGGGGCCGCCGCTGACCCTGCAGATCTGCTCGGTCAGCGACTCGGCCAACGCACTCGGCTTCACGTCCTTGAAGTAGCGACCGATGCGGGCGTCGGTGTTCAGCCGGCTGACGAAATCGGTCATCAGGCTGGCGATGCCGGGCTTGCTGCCCAGGGCCTGGTACAGGCTGGTGTCGTCCGCGTGGGCCACGCCGAAAGCGGCACTCAAGAGCGCCGTGGCCAGGGCGATGAAAAGCTTGCGCATGGCGGGTGCTCCGAAGCTCAGTAAGCGATTTGCGCCGACAGGTAGCCGCCGGTCTGGCGGCGCGGCTGCAGGGCCGGCACGATGCGGCCCAGGTCGACCCAGGCGGCGGTGATGGACAGCGTCTTGCTCGGTGCCCAGGCCATGAAAACGTCGACCCAATCGTCTTCCTTCAGCGCGCCGGTGCCCAGCACGCTGCGGTTCAGGTTGTCGGGCTTGGCGCGGGCTTCGACACCCACGACCAACTGGCGGTTGACCAGGTAAGCCAGCGAGATTTCCGGCTGCACGCGCACGCCCTGCCCTTGCGCCCCGCCAAAGCCCAACAGACCGCCCTGGTTGGCCTGGGTGGCGCGCAGCGTGGCGTTGACCAGTACGCCCTGGGCCAGGAACAGTTTGGTGGCGCTGAGGTAGACCTCGGTGCCTGATGTCCTGGCACCGAGCGCACCGGTCAGCGTGGGGCCCAGGGCGCCCACATCGGCGCGCTTGTGCAACAGGCCGATGGCGATTTGCGGCAGCCAGCGGTCGCTGTCCAGCACGGCGTCGCCGGCCAAGCGCAATTTCAAGCCGACGATGTCCTGCTTCAGGTGCAAGCCGCCCAGGCCCAGCGCTGCCAGATTGTTGCGGGTGTCAAAATCTTGCCGGGCGATGCTGGCCTCGAAGCGGTCGCCCCAACCGAGGGCCGCGCCGTAGCCCGCAAGGCCGTAGTTGCCGGTCTGGGCGGTGCTGGCGTGGGCCGTGGCACCCCATTCGCCCTGGGTGGCGTAGCTGCCGGTGACGGCCCAGGGCGACAAGCCGCCGCCGGCCGCGCCGTCGATGCTGCTGACGCCGCCGGTGAGCAGCAGCTTGCCACCGCCAGCCCACGCGGTTGGCGGTGCGGCCGAAAGCAGGACCCACACCGCAGCGGCCAGCGTGATCGTCAAGGGTGTCTTGTGCATGGGCTGGGTCGTTCGCGGGCTGAGCGGTCGGGTCGGTTCTGCGGCCCTGTTCTCACGCCTGGCGAGGCCAACGGGATGCAGGCCCTAATATTCTGCCCAAACGCCAATTCCGGTGCCAAGGGGAAGTGCATGGGATTGTTGTCGTTCATCAAGGAAGCCGGCGAGAAGCTGTTCCACAAGGGCGAGGCCAAGGCCGCGCAAGATGCCGTGACCGCCGCGCCGACCGAAGCAAACGTGGCCGCGCTGAGCGCCGCTGCCGGCCGCGCAGTGGTGGCCTACATCGAGACCCAGGGCCTGGCCGTCAGCGGCCTGGCTGTGGCCGTTGAAGCCGCCAGTGGCACGGTCACCGTGTCGGGCAGCGTGGCCGACCAGGCCACGAAAGAAAAGGTGCTGCTGTGCTGCGGCAACGTGTCGGGCGTGGCGGCCGTCAACGACATGATGACGGTAGACGAACCGGCTGACGAATCGCAGTGGCACACGGTGGTCTCGGGCGACAACCTGAGCAAGATCGCCAAGCATTACTACGACAACGCCAACAAGTACCCAGTCATCTTCGAAGCCAACCAGCCGATGCTGAGCCACCCGGACAAGATCTACCCGGGACAGTTGCTGCGCATCCCGAGGCTCTGACCACGGCGGGCAAAATCGGCGCTTGAGCGGGCCGAGCGCCGGGCCGCTCCCAAACCGGCCCGCATCCCCTCGGGGGATCGGCCGATGTATCCGTCGGCCGAGGGGCTCTGTTGTCCAAGCTTTATTTCAGGTACGCGGCAATGAACGCCGGCAAGAGCACCAACCTCTTGCAGGCGGCGCACAACTACGAAGAACGCGGCATGAAGGTGCGGCTGTTCACGGCCGCGCACGACGACCGCGCCGGTGCCGGCATCATCGGGTCGCGGCTGGGTCTGCAGCGTTCGGTCGAGACCTTCGGCCCGCAAACCGTGTTCGACGCCGAATGGTTGGGCACGGGCTACGCCTGCGTGCTCATCGACGAAGCCCAGTTCCTGACGCCCGAGCAGGTGCGGCAACTGCACCGCCTGGCCCACGCCGCCCACCTGCCTGTGCTGTGCTACGGCTTGCGCAGCGACTTTCGCGGCGATGCGTTTCCGGGCGCTGCCGCCCTGCTGACGCTGGCCGACGACCTGGAAGAGATGAAGACCATCTGCGCCTGCGCGCGCAAGGCCAGCATGAACCTGCGCGTGGACGACCAGGGCCGGCGCGTGCAGGAAGGCGAGCAGGTCGTCATCGGCGGCAACGAACGCTACCGCGCGGTGTGTCCGTCGTGTTTCTACAGCGAGATCGACGACCCGGCGCACGCGCCGGGTCTGTTTGGTTGACGCCGGATCAGGCGCGCTGCGCCATCGCCTCGCCTAGGCGCACCGCGCGGCCCGGCGTCCAGGCTGAATTGAAGGTCAGCGGCCCGCGCGGGAACAGCATCACCACCGTCGAGCCCAGCAGAAAGCGGCCCATCTCGGCACCCTGCGCCAGGTCGACCTGCCCCGCTTCGTACGCCCACTCGCGCAGCAGGCCGCGCCGCGGCGGGTTGACCACGCCGTGCCACATCGTGGCCATGCTGCCCACGATGGTGGCACCCACCAGCACGTTGACCCACGGGCCGTGCTCGCCGTCGAACACGCACACCACGCGCTCGTTGCGCGCGAACAGGCCGGGCACGCCGCGCGCGGTGGCCGGGTTCACTGAAAACAGTTGGCCCGGCACGTGCACCATGCGCAGCAGCCGGCCGGCGCAGGGCATGTGGATGCGGTGGTAGTCCTTGGGGCTGAGGTAGAGGGTCGCGAAATGACCGCCGTGGAAATGCGCGGCCAACGCGCTGTCGCCGCCCAGCAAAGCCGTGGTGCTGTAGGCATGCCCCTTGGCTTGGAAGATCTGGTCGCCGTCGATGGGGCCGAGCTGGCTGACCGCGCCGTCCACGGGGCAGATCAAGTCCGCCGTTGACAACGGCCGGGCGCTGGGCTTCAAAGCGCGGGTGAAGAAGTCGTTGAAGCTGGCGTAGGCGGCGGGGTCGGGGTTGGCCGCCTCGGCCATGTTCACGCCATAGCGCTGAATGAACCACCGGATGAGGGCCGTGGTGGCCGCGCCACCTTGCCAGCCCGCCACCAGTCCGGCGAAATGCGTCAGGGCCTGCTTGGGCAGCAGGTGCTGCGCGGCCACGGCCAGGCGTTCACTGAAAGGCACCGCCACCGGTGCCGTCACCGCAGCGGTGCCATCGAATGCAGCGCCTTCACCGCGCCCGCACCCACGCTGGCACCGAAACGCTTGGCCAGCCGTTCGGCGACGTTGTCACGCGGCGTGTAGTCGATGATGTCTTCGGCCTTGATGACCTCGCGGGCCACATAGTCCAGGTTGCCCAGCTTGTCGGCCAGACCCAGCCGAACCGCTTCCTCGCCGTTCCAGAACAGGCCTGAAAAGGTGTCCGGCGTTTCCTTCAGGCGGTCGCCACGGCCTTCTTTGACCACGGCGATGAACTGGCGGTGGATCTGGTCCAGCATGGCCTGGTTCAGGCGCAGATGCCGTTCCTTGACCGGGCTGAAGGGGTCCAGCATGGCCTTGTTCTCGCCGGCGGTGTACAGCCGGCGTTCGACGCCCAGCTTCTCCATCAGGCCGGTGAAGCCGAAGCCGTCCATCAGCACGCCGATGCTGCCCACGATGCTGGCCTTGTCGACGTAGATCTCGTCGGCTGCAACGGCGATGTAGTAGGCACCCGAGGCGCACATTTCCTCGACAACGGCGTAGACCTTCTTCTGGTGCTTGGCTTTCAGCCGCCGGATCTCGTCGTTGACGATGCCGCTTTGCACCGGGCTGCCGCCGGGCGAATTGATGCGGATCACGACGGCCTGCGCGCTGGCGTCTTCGAAGGCGTTCTTCAAGGCACCCACCAGGGCTTCGGCGCTGGCCTCGGTGTCGGCACCGATCTCGCCGTGGACTTCCACCAAGGCGGTGTGCGGCGTGCTCGGCGCGCTGGGCGCGAAGCGGCTCGCGAAGCCCAGCCACAGCACCGTGGCGGCCAGGCCCAGCCAAGCCAGGCGGAAGAAGTTGCGCCAACGGCGCTCGGCCTTGCGCTCGTGCAGCAGTTCGCAGGCCACGCGCTCCAGTGCGGCCTCCAGGCCGGCGCGGCCGGCCGGTGCAGCGCCTTCGCTGGCCGTCACGGGCTTGGGCATGGGCAGGGGCATGGCCGTTTCAAAAGGGGATGCCACAGGCGCGGGGCCCTGGGTCGGATCGGGGGTGCTCATCAAGTGCTTTCTTCAGGCGGGTGTGCCGCTGGCCACCGGCCGAATGTCAGACGAAGGATACCAATACACCATGCCGCCGCGTTCTTCTGTGCGCAGGGCGGTGAGACGGCCCCGGCCGCAGGGCCCGCCGACGCAACGGCCGCTCTCGGGCGCGTAGGCCGCGCCATGGATGGAGCACAGGATGAAACGCTGGTCGCTGTCGAGAAACTCGCCGGGCTGCCAGTCCATTTCCACGGGCACGTGGGCGCAGCGGTTCAGGTAGGCGCGCACCGCACCGTCGAAACGCAAGGCGAAAGCGCGCACCGGGCGGCCGTACTCCAGCACGTCCCAGCCCCAGGCCTTGCCGCACTCGGCCAGGGCGCGGCTGTCACACAGGGGCAGGCCCGGGTCGGCGGCCGGCAGGCTGGCGTCGGCCGGGTTCAAGCGTTGTCCAGCAGCCAGGCGTGCAAGTCGGCGGTGCTGTGCGCCACGTGCAAGGGGCCGTGCGCCTCGAAGGCTTCACGGTCGTGCGCGCCGTAGCTGACGGCCACGCGCGGCGTGCCAGCGTTGGCGGCCAGCAGCAGGTCGTGCGTGGTGTCGCCAATCATCAGCGTGCGCTCGGGGTGCACGCCGAATTCGGCCATCAACTGCTGCAGCATCAGCGGGTGCGGCTTGCTGGCGGTTTCATCGGCCGTGCGGGTGGCGTCGAACAGCGCGCCCAGTTGCGAATGGGCCAGCGCGTCGTCCAGCCCCTTGCGGTTCTTGCCGGTGGCCACGGCCAGCCAGTGCTGGCGCTCTTTCAGCGCCTGCAGCATGTCCAGCGTGCCCGGGAACAGCAGCAGTTCATGCTGCCTGGCGATGTAGTGGTGGCGGTAGCGCGCGCCCAGTTCGGGGTAGCGCGCGGGCGGCAGGCCGGGCACCGCATGCTGCAGGGCGTCGTGCAGGCCCAGGCCGATGACGTAGGCGGCGGCCTCGTCGCTGGGCACCGCCACGGCGATGTCGCGGCAGGCGGCCTGGATGCAGCGCACGATCAGCATCGTGCTGTCGAACAGGGTGCCGTCCCAATCGAAGACGATGAGGTCGAATCGGCGCTGTTTTTGGCGTGGCTTCATGACTTCAAAAGTGTCGCGCAGTCAGCCGGCAGCGGCGCCTGCAGGGTGATGCGTTCGCCGGAGGCGGGGTGGTCGAAAGCCAGCTGCCGCGCGTGCAGGAACATGCGCTCGAAGCGGTGTTGCTTGGCGAAGAGCTTGTTGCGCGCGAAGTCGCCGTACTTGGGGTCGCCAACGATGGGGTGGCCGCTGTGCGCCAGGTGGACGCGGATCTGGTGCGTGCGGCCTGTCTTGATGGTCACGTCCAGCAGCGTGAAGTCGGGCCGGCGCTGCAGCACCTTGACCAGCGTGATGGAACGGCGGCCGTCTGCATGGTCGGCCGGCACCACGCGCACATGGCGTTCGCCGGCCGCGTCCAGGCCCTTGTGAAGGGCCAGGTCGATGACTTTCAGGTTCTCGGGCCAGGTGCCCAGCACGGCGGCGGCGTAGACCTTGCCGGTGTCACGGCTGCGGAACTGGTCCTGCAGGTGGACCAGCGCGCTGCGTTTCTTGGCCAGCAGCAGGATGCCCGAGGTTTCCTTGTCCAGCCGGTGCACCAGTTCCAGGAACTTGGCCGTGGGCCGCGCTCGGCGCAGTTGTTCGATGACGCCCGAACTGACGCCGCTGCCGCCGTGCACCGCCACACCGGCCGGCTTGACGATGGCCAGCAGGTGTTCGTCTTCCAGCAGGATGGGAAATTCACGCGCCGGGGCCAGCGGGCCGGCCGGCTTTTCCGCCGAATTTTGCGAAGTGCGCACGGGCGGCAAACGCACGTCGTCGCCCTCGGCCACGCGGGTGTCGGCGTGCACGCGGCCCTTGTTGATGCGCACTTCGCCCGAGCGGATGACGCGGTAGACGTGGGTCTTGGGCACACCCTTGAGCATGCGCATCAGGTAGTTGTCCAGGCGCTGCCCGGCCGATTCGGCGTCCACGATGAGGTGGCTCGCCGCGGGTTGGGCTAACGCAGCGGGTGCGGCGGGTGTGCCGACTTTCACCCCTATACTCTTGAGCTCCACGTATGCGCCGTAAGTGCTTGATTTAACGGAGTTTACCCGGGCTCATCCGGCGTTCGCGTGGTCTGCTTGGCACGAACATCGTGCTGGCAAAGAGGTGATGCAACGCCTGATGCAGCCATCGGGCCGGGGACCCCCAGTGACCCGGCAGGTGGCAGCCGCAGGCGGCAGAAGAACGCAAAGAACCCCACCCTCGCAGCTGTAGAAACAGCCCGTGAGGCCACCGTGAATCCCACGGTGCAAGACCCGGTCAGCCGCCGTCTTGCACCCAGCGTCCGGCGCGCTCGCAGCAGTCCATGTCGCCCTTGTTGTCGCTCCATCCCGATCAACCCCATACCTGCCCCACCCGGCGTCGGCGCTCTGCCGTTACCCGGGCTGCCGCGGGCTTGGGGGTGCCACTGCGCGATCCGCAGCGGCCCGGGCCAGCGCGCAAGGCGAACCACCCTGCAGCAGCACCCGCCGACACGCACGCGCCAACGCTGCGCCACTGACCGCCACACGGCGGCGTGATCGCAGTCCAGGGCACTCGCGACTTCGGTTCGACCGCGTTTTTCGTGCATCGATGTGAAAAGTGGCATCCCGCCTGAACGGGTTGCCTGACATTGATAAGGCGGGTCCACACGGCCCGCGGGAGCGCACATGAAACGCATGTTGATCAACGCCACGCAGCCCGAAGAGCGGCGCCTGGCGATCGTTGATGGCCAAAAGCTGCTCGACTTCGAGACCGAGATCGAAGGGCGCGAACAGCGCAAGGGCAACATCTACAAGGCCATCGTCACCCGGGTCGAGCCCTCGCTGGAGGCCTGCTTCATCGACTACGGCGAGGACCGCCACGGCTTTTTACCCTTCAAGGAAATCTCGAAAACCTATTTCCGCGAGGGTATCGAGGCCAAGAACGCCACCATCAAGGAGGCGATCCGCGAGGGCCAGGAACTGCTGGTCCAGGTCGAGAAAGAGGAGCGCGGCAACAAGGGCGCGGCGCTGACCACCTTCGTCAGCCTGGCCGGCCGCTACCTGGTGCTGATGCCCAACAACCCGCGCGGTGGTGGCGTCAGCCGCCGCATCGAGGGCGAGGACCGCGAAGAGCTGAAGGAAAACCTCGAACAGTTGGACTATCCAAAAGGGATGTCCCTGATCGCCCGCACCGCCGGCATCGGCCGCAGCGCCCC
>JANMZP010000202.1:0-17512 GCA_031383435.1 Betaproteobacteria bacterium
GTTGGATGGGCATGGCAGCTCCTGCAGGGGGTGGCTGTTGATGATTCGTGGCGGTCAGGTCTCGAGCGCCTTCCACATCTGGATGTCGCGCTCGGCGGTCCAGATGCGCGGGTCGGTGTACTGCGTCATCTCGTCATAACAACGTGTCACGTCAAAGGGCATGCAGTGCTGAAAGATGACCCAGTGGCCGTATTTGGGTGTGAGCTTGGCCATGGTCTGCTGGTAGACGGTGTTGAGGTCGAGGCCCGCTTTGGCGCCGGCTTCGACGCTGGCGCGAACATCGGCAATGAAGTCGCGTGTGCCTTCCAGCCCGGCGCGAACCTGCTCGGGCGTGACCAGCGCTGCACCGCGGCCGGGCACCAGCTTTTGCGGCTGCAGCGCAGCCAGGTTGTCCAGCGTCTGCGGCCAGTCCTTGAAGTAGGCGTCACCGGCATACGGCGTGGCGTCAAATTCCACCAGGTCGCCGCTGAAGAGGATCTTCTGTTGCGGCAACCAGGCCACCGTGTCGCCCTTGGTGTGGCCACGGCCCAGTTGCAGCAACTGCACCTCGAGCTTGCCCAGCCACAACGTCATCTTGCCGGTGAAGGTCATGGTCGGCCAAGTCAGGCCCGCGGGCACGCTTTCGACGTTGCGAAACAGCCGCGGGAAGCGACCGATCTCGCTGGCCTTGTCCTGCTCACCGCGCTCGACGATCAGGTCGTAGGTGTCCTGGCTGGCGATGATCTGTTCGGGCTTGTAGGCCGACGCGCCCAGCACCCGCACCGCGTGGTAGTGCGTGAGCAGCACGTACTTGATGGGCTTGTCGGTGACCTCGCGAATGCGCCGGATCACGTCTTGTGCCATCACCGGCGTGGCTTGCGTGTCCAGCACCAGCACCGCGTCGTCGCCAATGATGATGCCGGTGTTGGGGTCGCCCTCGGCGGTGTAGGCGTAGGCGTTGTCGCTGAGTTTGGTGAAGCTGACCTGCTTCTCTTCCAGGTCAGCCTGCGAGGCAAAAGTTTTGGTGGGAGCAGCTGTCATGGTGGGTACGCCGGGGGTGACGTTGGTGACGTTGGTGAACATGAATTGATCGCAGGGCGGATGTTTGCTATTGTCGAACTGATTCGGTTTAGTGTAAACCCCTTCATTGTTTCCAACGCTCGCCTGACGAGCCGCCATCACCATGAGTCAACGCGGAATTCAAAGCATCGAAGTTGGCGGCCGCCTGCTGCTGGCCCTGGCCGAACACGGTCGTCCGCTGGCGCTGAAAGACCTGGCGCTGGCCGCCGACATGAGCCCGCCCAAGGCCCACCCTTACCTGGTGAGTTTTGGCAAGCTGGGCTTGATCACGCAAGACGCCAGCAGCGGCCGCTACGGCCTGGGGCCGTTGGCCATGCAGTTGGGTCTGATCAGCCTGCAGCAGTTCGACCCCGTCCGGTTGGCCACAGCGCGTTTGCCCGAGCTGGCCCAAACCATCGGCCAGACCGTGGGCATTGCGGTCTGGGGCAGCTTTGGAGCGACCATCGTGCGCACCGAAGAAGCGTCCTCCCCCGTGCACGTGGCCATGCGCCACGGTGCCGTGATGAGTTTGCGTGGCACGGCTTCAGGCCGCCTGTTTGCGGCCCACCTACCCCGTGAAGTGGTGCGTACTGCGGTGGGCAGGGCGCAGGCCGCGACAGTGTTTGACCAGACCTTTGAACGCGAATTGGCCGCCATCCGGGTCGCTGGCTTCAGCCATGTCGTGGACGCCGCCGTGCCCGGCGTCAGCGGCCTGGCGGCACCGGTGTTTGACGGCACCGGCGCGCTGGTGCTGAGCCTGACCGCCATTGGCGCCACGGCCAGCTTTGACACCCGGGCCGAAGGAACGCCAGCCCAAGCGCTGCGGCGCTGCGCCAACGAGCTAACGGCTCAGATGGGCGCCATCAGCGCCTGACTGGACTGGCGCCGGCTCGCCCCATTCGATCAGGCGCGCCAGCCGTCTCGCAGTTCACGCTTGAGCACCTTGCCAATCGCGCTGCGTGGCAGCTCGTCGATCAACCGCAAGGCATGAAGACGCTGTGTCTTGCCCACCTGGGCGTTCAACCACGCTCGCAGGCCCTCGGCATCTGCCGCGGCGCCCTCACGCAAAACACAAAACGCCACCGGTGTTTCGCCCCACTCGTCGCTGGGCACGCCCACCACGGCCACATCGGCCACATCGGCATGACCGCGCAACACGGCTTCCAGGTCGCTGGGGTAGATGTTGAAACCGCCGCTGATGATCATGTCCTTGCGCCGGTCGAGCAGCGTCAAGAAGCCGTCTTCATCAAAGCGACCCACATCGCCAGTGCGAATGAAGCGCTGGCCCTCGGTGTCAAACCATTCGGCGGCGGCGGTCAGCGCAGGCTGCTGGTGATAGCCGGTCATCATGCCGGGCGAGCGGCCCACCACCTCGCCGCTGTCGGCGCTGGCACCACCGGGCACGCGGGCGATTTCCACACCGGCTTCGTCGATCAGGCGGATGTCGTGCCCTTCGGCAGGCTGACCCACCGTGTGCAGCTTGGTGGGGTGCAGGTGGGCTTGCAGGATGCAGGTGCCGCCGCCTTCGGTCAGGCCGTAGTACTCGTTGAGCGCACCGGGCCAGCGTTTCAGGATGTCGGCTTTCAAGTCCGCGTGAAAGGGCGCGCTGGTGCTGAACTTGGCCTGGAAAGAGCTCAGATCAAAGTTGTCGAACTCGGGGTGGGCCATCAGCCGCCGGTATTGCACGGGCACCAGCATGGTGTGGGTGGCGCGGTGCGCCTGGGCCAGCTGCAAATACTGCAAGGCGTCAAATTTGGGCATCAGGACGGCACAGCCGCCATAGGCCAGTGTGGGAAACAAGCACACCAAGGTGGTGTTGCTGTACAGCGGGGTGGCGATCATCGTCACCGTGTCAGCGCTGTAGCCGGACAACCCTGCCCGCTGAACATGCGCCCAGCGCATGGCGTGCGACTGCACGATGCCCTTGGGCGTGCCCGTGGTGCCCGATGAATAAATGATGTTGAAGGGCCAGGCCGGGTCAATGGCCACGGGCTGCGGCTGCGCGGGCGCTGCTGCGGTCCAGGCATCCAGTTGCCCTGGGTCCAGACGCTGCACCGGCACCGGCCATGGCACCGCCATCTCTGCGCAGGTGGCGTCCAGCCAGACACAACGCGCATCGGCGTCGCGCGCCATGTCCACCAACTGCTGCGCGGTTGAACCGGGGGCCAAGGGCGCCACCACCAATCCGGCCCGCAAGGCGCCCAGAAAAACGGCCACATACTCGACGCAGCTCATGGCGCAAATGGCCAGGCAGTCACCCGGGCCCCAGCCGCGCTGCTGACAGGCGGCAGCCACCCGGCTGGCCAACGCGTCCAGTTGCCCGTAGCTCAAGCGCTGCACGCCGCAGGCCAACGCCAGCGCCTGCGGGCGTTCACGGGCGTGCTGCGCCAACAGATCGGGCAGGTTGCGGAAGTCGGTGCTGGTGTTCATGGGCAGACTCGTCAGGGCGGTTCAGTGAGACGAAGACCGCACCTTAGCGCATCCTGCTCCGGCGCCTTTGCCTGCTGAGACTGTTGGGCATGCTGGGCGTGGAAAGCAGCGCGGGCCGGCTGATGGTCGCGCCAGCAGCGCCCACGGCCCGGGCTTGGCGTGACCTCACCTTGGACCCAAGCAGATCAACCGCGCAGGACGAGCACCCAGCAAAAGCCACCCGGTTGGGTGGCTTCGGCTTCGCAGCTAAATCGTCGGCTTCGACATCGTGCGCGGCTTCGGCGTCGGGCCAGCGCGAAGGCTGTCCGAAGTGGAAGCAGCGCGCCTGCGCAAGGCGCACTGCTTACAACCGGGACAACTTGGAACTTGGCTCCCGGGCCACCGGCAAGTTCAGCCGCAGCCCGGCGTTTGGCTGCAGCCGCTCGGCGCTGGCGCCGAGTTCGTTGACGAAGCGCTGTTGCCAGGCCGGTGCGGCCGCCGGCGCCGGTGCCCATGGCCTTGCGGGCTGCGGACTCGCCCCCGAACCTGCTGCTGGCGGCGCGGCAGCGGTCAGCGCATTCCAATTGACAGCAAAAGCCGGGCTCGCCGCCATCGCCGTCATCGCCGTCGCCTCAGCCTGGTCCCGAACCGCCCCCGATGTGTCTGCGCTGGCTTTCGACCGACCCCAGATGTCCGGCGTGACGCGTTGTCCCGGCTGCAATTGCGCAGCCATCACGCCTTCGTCGCTGTGCCCAAGGCCAATGACATGGCCCAGTTCGTGCGCCAGCACCGACAACAGATCGACCCGGCCTGCGGCACCGCCTTGCGGCAAGGCGTCCAGCCGTGCACCCCGCCCGACAAATTCCAGGTTGTCGCCCGGCGTGGCGTCTATGAACCAACCATGGCCCGCGGCATCGACGTCCAGGGTAAGGACGTCCCCCTGAACCTGCGCCAGCTGTTCCCCTGGCAGGTCGGCCACAGCCAACTGGACACGCTTGATCGCAGCCAGGTGCAGTTCGTCCTCCACCAGGGCCCAACGCCGCTGCGCTTCCTGAAGCAAGGGTGCCGCGGCGTCCACCGCAATGGCCTGCACCGCCACCGCCGTGGTGGCTTGAACGCCCTGCAGTTGGGCGGGTACCGACGGGTCGTTGGTCTTGACCGTGACCGTATCGAAACTCGCCGACGCGCCCTGGCTGAAGAGACCGAAGCGGCCGTCGGACGCGACGGAGTTGAAGACGAAGCCGACAGCGGCCTGGTCGTCGACCGTCACGCTGACCGTCGAACCCTTGACCGAAACACCCAGCTTGTAGTCGACGGTCGGCAGCAAGGTGCTGCGTGCCACCCGGGCGTCGATGCTCACGCTGCCGCCCTTGACATGGCCGATCACGATCTGCTTGTTCGGCATGTCGATCGCGGCGAACTTGAAGTCCTTGTCGTTGTAGCGGTCGAACACGATGCCCGACAGGCCAGCTGTCTTGAAGGTTGCGCTGAGCTCCAGCAAGGTGGCCGACGTCATCTGCGTGACGCCGTTCAGGTTCATCAGCTGGATGGCCCGATCGCTGCCCACCAGCGGCGTGCCCGTGAGCCGGCCGGCGGCCGCTGCCCAGGTGCCGGTGCGCGCGTCGGCAGTCGTGTTCACCATCGGCCCGGTGCCGGAGGTGAAGTCGTCGGTGCCCGAGACGGTCGACGTCGGCGGCACGACCTGAACCGAGATGTTGTCGATCTCGCCGCGGGACTTGTTCGAGCCGAAGCCCACCAGGCCCCAGTTCAGGCCGTAGCTCCAGCCGTCCAGAACGGTCGCCTGGAAGGTGTGGCTGAACGCGTTCGTGTTGTCGACGGTCAGCGTGGCGGTCAGCCCGTTCACCGACAACATCACGTTGTACCAGGTGCTGTCCTTGACGCTGCCCGGGAAGCTGGCCTGCTTGAGCACCTGCCAGCCGGCGGCCGAGCGGATGCCCATCTCCAGCTTGTTGGTCGAGACATTCAGGCCGGCGAACTTGAAGTTGTTCGCGTCCTGGTAGTCGAAGATGATGTAGCTGTTGGCATCCCAGCCTGCAGTCGGCTTGACTACCTTGATCGTGCCCAGCACCTCGAAGTACGAGGGCAGCGCATCACCGACCTGGTACACCGCCACCGCATCGGCCTTGTTCGAGCTCGATGCAACCTGCAGTGAACCGCCGCTCACCGTCCAGGTGCCGCTGTCGGGCGCCAGGGCCTGCAGCGTGCCGTCGTTGAAGCCGGACGTGCGCAGCACGTCGCGCTTGCCGCCGGGGATGTTGCCGGCTTGCGGGTCGGCCGGCGCGCCGGTCTGCGTCTGCCAGGCAAAGTCTTTCTGTCGCACCACGCCCAGTTCACCCTGGGGCTCGCCGTTGCGGTAAGCCAGGGCAGGGTCACCGTTGGTGTCCTTGAACCGCGTCGGGTCGGCACCATCACTGGCACTCAGGGTGTACAGGAACTCGGCCAATTGCGGCTGCAGCGTGCGGCTGACCGTGGCCATGCCGAAGGGCGCGAAGGGAACCAGGTAGCTGTTGAACTCGCCCACCCAGTCGATCAGGCGGTCGCCGCCGGTGTTGGCGATCAGCACGTCACGGCCGGCGCCGCCGAAGGCACGGTCTTCGTAGCTGGGCTGGGTGTCGGGCTGGTCGTTGCGCAGCAGGTTGGTTTCCTGCTTGTCGTCGGCATTCATCAAGTCGTTGCCGAAACCGCCGTACATGTTGTCGCGGCCGGTGCCGCCGACCAGCCAGTCGTTACCGGTGTCGCCGAAGATGCGATCGTTGCCGTCGTTCCAGGCCTCGACGTAGGTCGTGGCCTGTTGGCCGGTGGCGCCCGAGATCGTGCCCGCCGGCACGTAGGTGCCTTCATTGGTGGCGAAGTTCAGGAACCAGACCTTGCCGCCGAGGTCGGTCTTGTTGGCCGTGCCATCGTCGTTGAGGGTGATCTTGCGCAGCGGGTCGTACTCGTCGTAGAGCGCGAACTCGCCGGAGCGACGCGTCGCATCGCGGTGCCAGCCCAACGGATCGAGCGGGTTGTAGCGCAGCACGTCGACCGGGTTGAACGGCCGGTTGTAGTCGCTGCGCGCCACGCCAGCGAGGCTGTTATCGGCGCGATAGACCTGTGTGTAAGCCTCGCCGAGCGCCTCACCGCCGAGGATGGCGTCGTCGCCCGAACCGCCGTGCAGCGAGTCGTTGCCCAGGCCCCCGAAGATGATGTCGTCGGCGTTGTTGACGATGAGCGCACCGTTGTCGGTGACGGTCTTCTTGGTGACGGTGGTGAAGTCGTCCCAGTTGCCGTTGAACGTGGTGTCGAAGCTGAAGGGGGTGAGGTTGACCGCCTTCTTGACCTCGTCATAGACATTCACCGTCGCCTGCTGGATCGTGCCCGGCGTGGCGATGGCCTCGTTCATCATGTTGCCATTGAAGGTCCTGGTGTCGCCGTTGTCAGCCAGCAGCCTGACGACGCCGAACAGCGCCTCGCCATAGGCCGTCGAGTTGCGGCTGGTCATGATGCGGCCGTCGTCGCCGATCACGGCGTCGTTGCCGGTGCCGCCGCTGATCCAGTCGTTGCCGTAGCCGCCGATCAGGTCGTCGTCCTGGCCTTCGCCGTAGAGCACGTCGTTGCCCTTCTGGCCGTGGATCTGGTCGTCGCCGGACTCGCCGTGGATCTCGTCGGCGCCGCCCAGGTCTCGCACCGAAGCCGCATTGACGTCGAAGCCGCCCTCGATGTAGTCGAGCAGCGAGACGCCGCGGACCACGATGCGGTCGTAGTCGAAATAGAGCTGGTTGATGCCGACCAGTGCAACGCCGTCGTCGCCATAGCCGCCGCCTTCGCGGCCATCGCTGCCGGCACCCGTGCGGCCGTCGTCGGTATTGCTGCCGTTGACGTCCCAGTTGTAGTTGAGGAAGCCGCCGCTGCTGGACACGCCATCCGGATTTGTCGCTGTGGTCGTGGACGGACGCTGCGGCTCGGTGGCAGCGTTGACGCCGACCAGCCGCAAGATGCGCCCGTTGTCGCCGATCATCACGTCGGCATCCTTGGCATGAGCGCCGCGGGCGTTGACGATGAGGTCGTTGAGCGACCCAGTGGTGCTGGCGCGAGTGGCTTCGCCGATGTCGTTGCGCGTGATGTCGGTGCCGGCGCCGCCGAACAGCAGGTCGCTGCCATCGGGGCGCTGGCTGCGTGCCACGAAACCGAACAGGTCGGAGCTGCCGCCGACGATGTCGTCTTGGCCACGGTTACCGAAGATCACGTCGTTGCCGCCGTTGCCTTCGATGTAGTCGTCGCCGTCGAAGCGGCCCTCGAAGGTGGCCCTGACCTGCAAGTCCTTGGACGGATCCATCGTGAAGCCGAAGGCGGCCAGCGCCGTCGGCACTGAAGCGATGGTGTCGCCACGCGCCGCGCCGAAGGTCGTGAAGTCGGTGATGGAAACCGTGGTGCCGTCGGTGCGTGTCAGGCTCAGCTGCGCTGCAGCCAGGCTGTCCGAATAGGTGCCGCGCAGCGTCAAGGCGTTGCCCAGCCCGATCGTGCCGTCGCCCTGGATCACGTCGTTGCCGAGCTGGCCGAAGATCTCGTCTTCGCCCGCGCCACCGGCGATGTAGTCGTTGCCGTAGCGGTTGGTCGGCGTCGTCAGCAATCCGTCGGCGGTCACCAGGCCGTCGTTGCCAACGTGGTCGAGCAAGGCGATGTGGTACTGCGCGTGGCCGCCGTTCTTGTCGATGACCACGCCATTGACGTCGCGTGGCCGTGCCGCGTATCGCGGGTCAGCCTTCGCGCTCGGCGCCGCGTCAGGGTCGTTCGGGTTGATCGCATTGGCCGCATTGGCCACGCCGATCATCAGCAGGCCATCGTTGACCCCCGGCGTGACGCCGTAGAGCAGCGTGCCGTCGAGCGAGCGCATGCGCACGTCGACCGCATCGGGCCGGTAGCAGATGTCGGCGTTGTCGCCAGCGATCGCGTCGTGGCCGGCGCCGCCGTCCAGCCGGTCGTCACTGTCGAGCGCGCCGGCCTTGTTGCTGCCGCCGATCAGGATGTCGTCGCCATTGCCGCCGTACAGGGTGTCCTTGCCCTGCTGGCCCATGATCAGGTCGCTGCCGTCCTCGCCGAACACCACATCGTCGCCGGCACCCGTGGTCTTGTCGATGTTGGTCGCTTCGAACAGCAGGAAGCCCTCAGCCGGGAAGGCGTCCCAGCAGATCGGACGCAGGCTCTTCTCGGGGTCGAAGGGCACGTTGTTCTTGCACTCGATGCGGCCCTGGTCGCCAAACACCAGATCGTCGCCAGCACCGGCATAGATGGTGTCGCCACCGCCGCCGCCGAAGATGACGTCGTTGCCGGAGCCGCCGGTGACAACGTCGTTGCCGCCGTCGCTGTCCTGGAAGCCGACCGTGTCGATCTTGCAGATCAGGAACTCGTGCACCGCGAATGCAAATGCAGGGTCGCTGGCGAGGCGGTCACGCTCGTCGGCCGTCAGGTTCGCGTTGTCGCCCATGGCGATGTTGCTACCGTTGCCGGTGACGATGTTGTCATTGCCAGTGCCGCCGAGGACGATGTCGTTGGCGTTGCCGGTGGTGATGGTGTCGGCACCGCCGAGCGCGTAGGCCGAGGCAAGCGACCAGATCCGGTCGATGTCCTTGGCGCTGACCGGGTTCGCTGCTGCACTGGTCGCTGTGTTGGTCTTGACGTAGACCTGCAGCGTCGGGTTCGTCAGGCTGCCCTGTGCCAGTTCCTCCGACAGGTAGTCCACCAAGCCGTAATCGCCGAAGACGATGTTGTTGCCGTCACCTGCAGCAGTGCCCGCTGTCGTGCCCAGGCTCTGGCTTGCAAAACTGTTGATCAGGTCGCCGCCAGCGCCGCCGAGGATGATGTCGCGGCCGATGCCGGTGGTGATGGTGTCGCCACCACCCAGTTCGCCCGAGGTCGGCACGATCGAGGTGATCAGCGCATAGGTCAGCGGATGATCGACGCTGTCCGCCGGGCGCGGCAGGCCACCGACGACGTTGTTGACGCCCCTGTTGGTGAGCATCAGGATCTGGCCGTGGTCGCCGAAGACGACGTTGTCGCCCTTGCCAGCGTCCAGCTTGTCGCCATCGGTCAACGCTGAGGTGGCGCTGTTGCGGCCGCCGATCAGGATGTCGTCGCCGTCGCCGGAATTGACCGTGTCGGCGCCGCCCTGGTCAAAGGCGACGCTGACGATCTCGCCGATCGTGAACGCGTGCACCGAGATCTGCAACCCTGTGTCATCGCTGGTCGCAGCCGTGATCTGGCCGGCATCGCCGAAGACGATGTTCTTGCCGTGCCCGGCATTGATCGTGTCGCCGGCCAAGCCGCCGATGACGATGTCGTTGGCATTGCCCACCGTGATGGTGTCGACGCCGCCCTTGTCGGTGGCCATCGACCAGACGCGGTCGATGTCCGACGCACTGACCGGGTTGGCCGTTGCGCCAATGGCCACGCTGGCGGGTGTGGCGCTGCGCACGTACTGCAACAACGTGGCCGCAGGTGCATTGCTCTGCAGCAACTCTTCGCTCAGGTAGTCGATCAGGCCGTAGTCGCCGAAGACGACGTTGTTGCCATCTTGCGGCGCCGTGCCGGCCGCCATGGTGCCCAGGCTCGTGCTGGCGAAGCTGTTGATCAGGTCATCGCCGGCGCCGCCGATGATGACGTCGCGGCCGATGCCGGTGGTGATGGTGTCGCCACCACCCAGTTCACCCAAGGCCGGCACGATCGAGGTGATCAGCGCATAGCTCAGCGGACGGTCCCCGGCGGGCCTCGGGGTCGATCCTGTGGAAACGCTGTTGAATCCCTGGTTGGTGATGGTCAGGATCTGGCCGTGGTCGCCGAAGACAACGTTGTCGCCCTTGCCGGCGTCGAGCAGGTCGCCATCGGCTCGCGCCGTCGTTGCCCCGTTGCGTCCGCCGATCAGGATGTCGTCGCCGTCGCCGGAATTGAGGGTGTCCTTGTCGCCGTCGGCAAAAGCAACGCTGACGATCTCACCGATGGTGAACTCGTGCACCGAGACTTGCATCAACGGATCGTCGGAAGTCGCAGCCGTGATCTGGCCCGCATCGCCGAAGACGATGTTCTTGCCATGCCCGGCATTGATCGTGTCGCCGGCCAGGCCGCCAATGACGATGTCATTGGCATTGCCCACCGAGATGGTGTCCGCGCCGCCCTTGTCGGTGGCCATCGACCAGACGCGGTCGATGTCCTGTACCCGAACAAGGTTCAGCGCTGTGGAGACCGCGCTGGCGCCGCGCACATAGTCGCGCAGGCTCGGGTTCGTCGCACTGCCCTGCGTCAACTCCTCCGAAAGATAGTCGATCTGGCCGTAGTCGCCGAAGACGATGTTGTTGCCGTCGAGCGCGGCCGTACCGCCGGCGCTCTGGAACGCGTTGATGATGTCGCCACCTGCGCCACCGAAAATCATGTCGCGGCCGATGCCGGTGTCGATGGTGTCAGCGCCGCCGTCTTCGCCGGTGGTCGCCGGCACGATCGATTCGATCAGGGCGTAGGTCAGCGACTTGTCGCCGGCCGGCCGTGGCGCGCCGATCACGGTGTTGTTGCCGAGGTTGGTGGCGGTCAGGATCAGGCCATGGTCGCCGAAGACGACGTTGTCGCCGCGGCCCGCGTAGATGAAGTCGCCAGCAGCACCGCCCAGCACGATGTCGTCTCCCGTGCCAGTGGTGATCGTGTCCACCGCGCCCTGGGCAGTGGCCGTGCTCTCGATGCGGCCGATGGTGAAGAGGTGAACGGACCAGGGCATGGCCGCGTCGTCCGACGTGGCCGCAGTGATCTGGCCGCTGTCGCCGAAAACGATGTTCTTGCCGTCACCGCCGTTGACCGTGTCGGCGCCGAAGCCGCCGAGCACGATGTCGTTGCGGTCGCCCGTGGTGATCGTGTCGTTGCCACCCATGCCGGTGTCGATCGACCAGATTCGGTCGATGTCGTCGGTGCGGGCGGGGTTGCTCGCCTGCGGGTTGGCTCGCTCGTCGGCCAGGTAATCGACCAGGCCGTGGTCGCCGAAGACGATGTTGTTGCCGTCGAGCGCAGCCGTGCCAGCGCTGCTGGCGAAGGCATTGATGATGTCGTTCCCGCCGCCGCCGAAGATCATGTCGCGGCCGATACCGGTCGTGATGCCATCGTTGCCGTTGTCCGCGCCAGCATCGATCGTCGTCACCAGCCCCAGCACCTGAACCTGGTAATCGTCGTCGGTCTTGGTCGTGACCGGGTCTCCGACCGGCGTGTTGACGCCAACGTCCACGCCGAGAATGCGGCCGTGGTCGCCGAAGACGATGTTCTGGCCGGCGCCAGCGTCGATGGTGTCGCCACCCTGGCCGCCGAAGATGACGTCGTCAGACGCGTCGTCAGTGATGTTGTCGGCTGCGCCGAAGCTGCCGCCGGTGTCCACGCTCTCGATCAGGTCGAGGGTGCCCAGGCCGGCCAAGCCGCTCTCGACGTTGCCGTCGTAATCAGCCCCGAGGTAGCTCATGTGCCCCTGGTCGCCGAAGATCACATCGCTGCCGGCGCCGCCGTTGATGGTGTCGGTGCCATTGCCGCCGAAGATGCGGTCGCGCCCGGCGTCGCCGTTGATGGTGTCGTTGGCGCCGTTGCCCGGCTCCGCCGTGCGCAAGTCCTGAATGAAGTTGGTCGTCAGCAGCTTGTCGCTGGCAACGAAACTGGTCTGCGTGTTGGTGGCATTGCCGGTGGCGTAGCCGAAGACGGCTTGACGGCCCGCAGCAGCGGCCCAGTTGCTGTAGACCCGACCGCGCGGCACGTCCTGCTGCACCACACCATGGTCGCCGAAGATCACGTCGTCACCGCTGCCGCCGTTGAGGGTGTCGGTGCCAGCGAGCAATTGGTCGCGCACGGCGCCGAACGGCAAGCTGGCGTAGCCGCCGTCGACCACCGGCACGAAGAGGGTGCGCGTGATCGGATCAACGTTGAAGCCCGAGTCGCCGTAGATCAGGTCGATGCCGCCACCACCGTTGATGGTGTCGTTGCCCGAACCGCCGGCCAGGTGGTCGCCGGCGCCCGTGCCGGTGATGGTGTCGTTACCGGCACCGCCATAGATCGTGATGCCGAGTACGGCCGTGTTGACGTCGGCGCCCGTGAAGAGCGCGGACGCGTCGATGACGTCGTTGCCGGCGAAGTCGAACGGGTTGGCGCGCGGGAAGCGGAACAGATCGTCCGCCGTGCCAGTCTGGTCGAACAGCTTGGTGCCGAGCACCAGGTTGTCGCCGCGGCTGGTGGCGTTGGTGCGGCCGCTGTACCAGAGGCCGTCCTGCGAGGTGTCGCCGTAGATGACCAGTGGTGAAGCCACGCCGCCACCGCCGGTGACGGTGATGGTGTCGCCGCCGATGGCGGCGTCGGCCGAAGAGATGGCCAGGTTGCCACCACCGTGCACCATGGTCAGCGTGCCGTGGCGGGCCGTCCCGCGGTCGTTGCTCGGCCCTTCGATGGCGCCCAGCAGGCCGCCAGTGATCGTCAAGCGCTCATTGCCCTCGCCGAGCATCAGGTTCAACACCTCGATGCTGGACAGGCCGGTTGCCGCGTCGCCGAAGGTGATGCCCGCCAGCGTCCGCGGCGGCTCGCCGAGCGCCAGACTGCCCGGTGAGCTGAGCGTGGGCGGCAGGCCCAGGCCCGTGAGGCTGGTGCCACTGAGCACGCCGACCTTGTCTTCGCGGCTGCTGTCGTCAAAGATGTTCAACGTATCGATCTGGTCGCGCTCGTTGGGCTGCTGCGCAATGGCAAGCAGCGGGCCGTTGAGCTCGCGCGGCAACAGCACGGCCTGCACCAGGTTGCGCGGGCCCAGGGCGCCGCCCACCACTTCCAGCGGCCCGCCGAGCTTGGTCAGCAGGTGGGCTTGCGGCGCGAATTCCTTCTGCGTCAACGGGTTGATGGCGCCGGCGGCCGGCGCAAAGCCCGGGATGCCCCTGACGGTGACGGTCTGCTCCCTGAACCAGTTGGCGGTGGTGAAGGTCAGCGTGGCGGGCGTGGTGGACACCTGGCCATCGGTGCCGACCTGGATCGTCACGTCGGACGCCGGGGCCGAAGTCAGGCGCACGGTATAGGTGTCGGTGTCGCTGCCGTCCTTGTTGACACGCGTGGCGCCGTTCGATTCCTGGACGATGACGCCCGGGTTGTCGTTGTCGTACACCGTGACGGCGAGCTGGCTGCTCAGGCCGCTGTAGCCGCTCACCGCGCTGGCCGTGCTCAGGTTGATGAAAGAACGCTTGAAGTCTTCGCGCACCGCGTCATCGACGGCGCGGACGAAGATGTCGATGCCGGTCGCCGAATTGGCAGCGTTGAAGGTCACGCTGTTGCCCAGCGCCACGCCGGCTGCATTGAACAATTGCAGTTGCAGCGGGTCGATGGCGAAGGTGACGGTCACCTCTTGGGTGCCCGTCAGCGCCTTGGCCAGCTTCAGGTTGAAGCTGTCTTCGATGCCGAAGGTGCCACCGCCGGATTGAGGCGTGAGGCTGCCCTCCAGCACCAGGGTGGCGCCATTGGTCTGGGTGATGACGAGGCCGGGCGCATCGACGTCGACGATGCGCACTTCGACGTTGCGCACGCGCGCTTCGTTGAAGGTGGTCAGCGTGGCCGCCTGGGCGTTGAGGGCGGCCTGATTGGCGCCCGCGGTCTGGACCACGGCCGCCACGCTGTGGCTGACGGTGACGGTGCGTTCGCCTTCTTCAAAGCCGTCGAGCGCGCCGTGCACATAGACGGACTGCTCCACGTTGTAGTTGCTGGCGTCGAACACCAGCACCACGGCACGCTCGTTGACGGTCTGTGGCAAGCCGTTGACCGTGATCGTGCGCGTGAAGCCGCCCGAGGCGGTCTTCGAAACCCACAGCGTGTCGCCACCGAGCTTCTCTTCGTCGCGCTGTGCGCGTGCTGCAGAAACCGTGACGTAGACCAGCGTGCCCGCCGCGGGGGCCAGAGCCAACTTGACGCTGTAGACATCGTCGCTGGAGGCCACGCCGAGCGCGCCTTCCTGCACCACCGTGTTGCCGCCGGTCTCGGTGATGATGACGACGCCCGAAGAGGCCTGCGCCACCGTCGGATCGACACCGTCGATGGCCAGGCCGTCGTACAGCGCATCGAGCGACGTCAGCAGATGGCTGATCGAACTCGACGAGCCGTCGAGCTGGCTCATCACGATCGGTTCGGCCACGTCGCCGCCGACGTTGATGGTGTCGCTGCCGAGGTTGCCGATGATGCGGGTGATCACGCCGACCGGCGTGCTGAGGACGTAGAAGTCGTCGTCGGACTCCATGCCGTCGATCTCGAGCACCTCGATGTTCTGGTAGCGCACATTGACGCCGGCGCCGAACACGCCCTTGTCGGTGATGACGAAGTTGTCAGGGAACTCGGTGCCGAGGATGACCACCTTGTCGAAGCCCGCGCCACCGTCCACCGACACCGGCGCATTGATGTTGTATTGCACCGTGTCGTTGCCCTCGCCGGGGCGCACGTTCATCTGGCCTTGCGTGGACAGTGTGGTCAGGGGCACCGCGACGCCGCCGACCGTCAGGATGTTGCCGAGTGCGTCGGTCGCGGCCAGCGCGAAGGCGCGAATGACGAACTGGTCGTCGCCGGAGTCGCCTTCCAGGCGCAATTCAGCCTTGTTGGAATAGACCGTGAAGGTGTCGTTGCCAGCGCCGCCCTGGGCGACCACAGGGGCGGTCGCGCCGTTGCTGACATAGCCACGGGTGGTGGCGATGAGCGCGAAGGCGTCGGCCGCCAGCACATTGCCTGGCGTACGTTGTGAACCATAGAGCTGGCCGATCTGGAAGCTGTCGTCGCCCGCGCCGCCGTCCAGCGTGGTGATCACGCTGTTGTCGTCCATCGCGAAGAAGTCGTTGCCACCCAGGCCATAGACCTCGAGGCGGCCGTTCAGGTTGGCGTCGTAGTTGACGCGCTGCACCGACTGCGGCCGTGCACCAGCCACGCCACTTCCGTCGCGGGCCTGGTCGAGCGTGCCATGCAGCAAAGCCACGAAAGCCGGGGACTCGGCTTGCGGCGCGCCGGCAATGCTGGTGGCGCGGCGCAGCAGAAAGATGTCGTCGGTGCTGCCGGCAAGCGCGGTCGCAGCGTCGTTGCCAAAGATCGACAGACGGTCCACCCCATCGGCCTTGGCGCCGGAGTCGAGCGCGTTGATCAGGTAGTTGCGCTGCGAACCCACGGTGCCCGTGGTGTAGACCTCGTAGCTGTCGGTGCCAGCCTGGCCGTCGAGCGTGAGCGAGTGCGCCGCTGCGGTCACCGTGCCGGGGCCGGTCGTCACGGCCGCGCTTTGCAGGTAGTACACGCGCATCAGGTCGTCGCCGTCGGGCTGGGCCGACTCGGCATCCTGGCTGCCGTGCACAAGCGTTTGCGCGCCGAGGTAGATGTAGCCGGCACTGCCCCAAAGCGTCGATTCACCGGCGGTCGGGTTGGCCAGCGTGCGCGCATCGCCGAACTGGATGCTGTCGGCGTCGGTGTGGCCCCAGATGTCGGTCTGGAACTGCGGTGCCGTTGTCGTGGCGGCAAAGCTGCCGACCGGCGTGGCCCCCACCGGGTTGCCCGGCGTGACGTTCGCGCCGGCGATGATCTGGCCGCGCAGCAGCATGGTGGTGCCGAAGCCGGCGTCCAGGTTGCCGTAGTCGCCGAAGATCGCGATGTTGCGCTGGGCAACGATGGCGCTGTTGGCGTCGAGCGAGATGTCGTCGCCGACCTGCAGCGTCACGTTGCCGGCCTCGGCAAAGACCAGGCCGTTGGGAACGTTGCGCGGCGCGTCGGGGTTGCTGCCCGGCAGCCGTGCGCTGCTCTCGGCAAAACGGACACTGCCACTGGCCAGCAGTTCGAAGTCTTCGTCCTTGTCGGCCGCCGACTCGCGCACCGTCAGGCGGATGTCGCCGGTGTAGGCGTGGGCCAGCACCAGTCGCAGCGTGGCGTCGGTTTCGGTCAAATAGATGCCAGCGCCAGCCTCGAGGCCGACGTCGCCCGTGCCGCCGACGCTGGAATCGATGTCCAGGTCTTGACCCGCTGCGCCGATGCTGGAGCCGGCGCCATTGGCGTCGAGGTCGATCGAGATGCCGACCACGTCGGCGGCGAGGTCGGTGTCGCTTCCGGCGCCATTGCGGGTGCCTTGCAGGATCGAGCCGCCCACCGTGCGCAGCGACACGTCTGCCTGGGTGTGCACCCGGTCGACACGCAGGTTGCCCAGCAGGTCGTCGAGGAAGACGCCGCTGGTCGATGCAGCGGCCACGTCGTTGACCGTCAGCACGCCCAGGGCGTTGTTGCGATCGACGTTGATCTCAAGGAAATTGCTGCTCAGGCCGACGCCGCCCTGCGTGCCGGCCGTGCCGGCATTCATCGTGATGTCGTCGCCGGTCACGTCGATGCTCGGTGCGCCGTCGGCGTCGAGGATGCGCCGCGATGAGTTGAGCGTGACATCGCCTGCGGTCGAGTGGATGTGGCCGACGAGCATGTCGCCTATCAACTCGGTGGCTGTGATGTCGCCGTCGGTCGTGAGGAAGATTTGCGAGACACCGTCGTCAGACGCCGGGCCACCTGTCCAGGCAGCGTCGGTGTTGACGACAAAGGTGACGCGCCTGTCAGGCACGTCGGAGACGACGACGAAGTTCTTCGCGTTGGTGCCCGTCAGTTCGGTGGTGTTGCTGGTCTTGGGCTCGCCGAAGGCAGCGCCGGTCGTGACATGGCTGATGTCGATGTCATCGCCGGCGCGCACGTCGGCAAAGACGTAGGTCGAGTCGAGCTCTTGCGTGGTCGTGCCGAAGGCGCGCAGGATGTTGGTCAGGCCGGCATCGCCCGGGTCGGGCCGGTAGTGCTTCTGCGGGTACAGCGTGATCTGGGTCAGGCCCTTGTCATTGACACGGACGACGCCGTCGGTGGCCAGGTCGTTGCCTTCCTTGCTGTCGTTGACCACCACATCGACGTCGTCGCCCGCGCGCAGCGAGGCGATCGTGGTCGACATGGCTGCGCCCAGCGTCGCCGAAGAGCGCCGGTTGGCCGTGAGGTCGAGCACCAGGTCCTTGCCGGCCAGCGCCGTCACCGAAATCTCGTTGAC
>JANMZP010000250.1:0-13895 GCA_031383435.1 Betaproteobacteria bacterium
CGCATGCCGCCGCGAACGCCGCCGCAAACGCCTCAGCCTGAAAAACTGCGGATCTGCGCGTACAGCGCGGCCGCGCGCTGGGCCGACATCTCCAGCTCTTCCAGCAGGCGCGGCACGGCCGGCCCGGCGCTGGCGTCGGCGATGTCCATGGCCGCCAGGCTGGCGTTGCTGAGGATGGCACCGATGACCTCGTCGGTCTGCCGCGCTTCGGCGCCGGTGAGGCGCAGCGCGGCTTCCAGGTGCTGGCGCGCTTCGGCGCTGCGGTGCACGTCGGACAGGTCGGTCAGCGCGACGATGTAGCCCAGCAGCCCGCCGTCGCGCCCGGGCACGCCCTCGGCTCGCACGGCCACCGCCAGGGTGCCGCCGTCGGCCTTGCGCAGGGCCCATTCGCCGCGCCACGGCTGGGCGCCCAGGCCGTCGAAAACGCGCGGCACGCCGCCGTCTTCACGGAACAGATCGCCGATGGGTGTGCCCGCCTTCGGCCCCGGCGACCCGCTGCCGCGCAGCGCCAGATAGGCCTCGTTCGCGAAGAGCAACGCGCCCTTCGGGTCGGCCACCAGCACCGGTTCGCGTGAAGTGCCCACGGTGGCCCGTATCTCCTGCAACTGGCTCTCGGCAATCAGCAGCCGCACGGCGTGCACCTGCACGATGATGTCGACCAGCGCCACGCCGATGGCCCGCGCCATCACCCGTTCCGCCGGCGTCCACGGCAGCGCCGTGCCGCGCACGATTTCCGACCAGGCCTCGAAGCTGCGCCGGGGCGACAGTTGCATCGGGTCGTTGCCCTCGATCGGCTTGTAGGGGTCGCCGGCCCAGGTCACGGTGAGCAGTTGTTCCTTGCGGAACCACATCAGGTAGTCGGGCCGAGACGTGGACAGCTTGACTGCCATCACGCCACAGGCGGTGGGCGTCAGCGAGACCAGGCTGGGCTCGTCCTTGCCGATGGAGAAGCAGTCGAAGGGCGATTCGAAAGGCTGCGCGTCCACCCAGCGCAGCAGCGAACGCAGCTCGGGCGTGGACGGCACTTCACCGGTGGTCAGGATCTCGTTGCCGTGAAAGAGCGCGCTGCCGGTGGCTTCCAGCGGCTGCAGCAAGGTGCGCGGGTTGCGGAACAGCGCCAGGCGCCAGTCGCCTTCGGTGGCCGTGGCCTCGATCAGCCTTTGTTCCAGCCGGCGCACCATCAGCGCCACCTGCGCGTGGGCGTAGTTCTCGATGGCCGCGATGCGGGTCGAGGCCACTTCGGCCAACAGATCGACCGCGGCACGCAGCGACAGGCGCAAATGCCGCGGGCTGTAGTGGTGGGCGGCTATCAGCCCCCACAGCTTGCCTTCACGCACCAGCGACGCCACCAGCGTGCCCGTGACGCCCATGTTGCGCAGGTATTGCAGGTGCAGCGGCGACATGCTGCGCAACTGGCACAGCGACATGTCCAGCGGCGCGCCGGTGTCGGGGCGCAGTGCGGGCAGCAGCGGCTGCGGTTCGTAGTTGACATCGCTCAGCACGCGCACGCGGTTGCGCAGGTAAAGCTCGCGGGCGCGCTGCGGGATGTCGCTGGCCGGGTAGTGGTGGCCGCGCAGCGATTCCAGGCGCGGGTTGCGCGCCTCTGCGACGATCTTGCCGTGCCCGTCGGGGTCGAAGCGGTAAACCATCACACGGTCGTAGCCGGTCAGGTCGCGCAGCACCTGGACGATGCTGTCCTGCAGCGTTTCCAGAGTGGCCGACGCGCTGAAGCGCTGCACGCCGGCCGCCAGCACCCGCTTCAGCACCTCGGGCGCCAGCGCCAGCGCGGGCGCGCCTGCCGGTGGCGGATCGACCGGCTCCATCTCGATCACCACGCCGCCACCCGGAGGCCGGTGTACGGCCCCTTCCAGACGGCACCGCGCCGCGCCCTCGCCCACCCAGCATTGCAGGGGCAGCGGCTCGACCCCCAGGTCGGGCAGCAGCCGGGTCAGCGCGCTCAGCAGGTCGCCGCCCACACCGTGCAGCGGCTGGTTCAGCAGGGCGAGCGCGGGCTGCCCGAAAACGGCTTCGGTGTTGGCGCTGGCCTGCAGCACGAGCAGCCCCGGCAGGCTCAGCAACAGCAACGCACCCTGCGGCTGCACCGACCCGGCGAGGTGAATCAGTTCGCGCTCGCAATTGGTGAGGTCGGCCTGGCCGAAGGCGGGACTGTCCACGGTCAAGCGTGCTGAGCTGCGGGCAGCGCCGGCCCGGCAGGGACGGGGCTGTGCAAGGCGAAGCCGAACTGCTCGGAGTCGGCCTCTGACAGCACGGCCGCAGACAGCAGGGCGGGCCGTTCGGTGACACCCGGGCCGTCGGTGCTGGCTGTGCTGCCAGCTCGGGCCGTGCCGACCGTGTTGCCCAGGCGCAGTTCAAAGCGGCCGATGACGCGGCGCTCGGCCAGCCGCTTCAGCAGGGCCGGCCACTGCGCGGCCGGGCCGCCCAGCACCTCGGCGATCGGCCGTCCTTGGACAGCGGCGGCATCGGCCGCGCTGCACAGCGCGAGCAGCGCCGCGTTGACTTCCAGCACGCGGCCCAAGGTGTCGGTGATGACCACCGCGTCGTCAGGGGCCGGCTTGGCCAGGGCCGCCGGGTCGGCGCTGCTGCGGCGGCAGCGCAGTACCAGGCAGCGCTGCCGATCGGCCCAGGCCGGGCTGGCCGACAGTTCGATGGCACCGTGCGCCGTGGTCAGCGCCAGGCGCACTTCGGCGGCCTGCCCATTGGCGACAGCGCCGTGCAGCAGGTCGTCCAGCGCCGGCCGCAGCGCTTCGGCGATACAAGGGCGCAGCGGCTCGCCGATCAACGCCTGCCGGGGGTCGGCGAACAGCGCGATGGCGGCCGGATTGGCGTCCAGCACGCACAGCGTTTGCGCGTCCAGCAGCAGCACGGCGTCGTGCGCCACATGGGCCAGCAGGCGGGCGCGGGACTGGGTCTGGCGGCGCAGCCAGTAGCCGCGTTCCAGGCCTTGCTGGGTGTTGATGTAGTGTCCTTCGATGGCGTGCACCGAGCGCGGGTTGGCACCCAGCGGCGGCGCGGGGCTGGGCTCTGCCTGCTGGGGTAAGCGCCGCTCGGGGCCTGTCGGGTTGCGGCCGGTTGGCGACAAATGCAGCCGTTCGCCAGCACCTTCGAGTGGTTGGTAGGACATTGCTGAAAGTTAGCACAGCCTACCGGGCCGTCACTTCTGGTTTGCGCGCAGGCCGGCGGGCCTTTGACTGGTGCGCGGGCCGCTTGCGGCCCGTCCTTGGTCCCTAGTCTTCGAGCAGGGAACGCAGCATCCAGGCGGTTTGCTCGTGCACCGTCAGGCGCTGGGTCAGCAGGTCGGCCGTGGGCTCGTCGCCGGCCTTGTCGGCCAGCGGGAAGATGCCGCGCGCCGTGCGGGCCACCGCTTCATGGCCTTCGACCAGGATGCGCACCATGTCCAGCGCTTTGGGTGGTGTGGCGGGCGCGTCTGCGATGGACGCCAGCGCGCCGAACTGCGCGTAGCTGCCCGGTGCCGGGTGGCCCAGCGAGCGGATGCGTTCGGCGATCGGGTCCACGGCGGTCCAGAGTTCGGTGTACTGGCCCATGAACATCACGTGCAGTGTGTTGAACATCGGCCCGGTCACGTTCCAGTGGAAGTTGTGGGTGGTCAGGTAGAGCGTGTAGGTGTCGGCCAGCAGCCTGGACAGGCCGCCGGTGATGGCGGCGCGGTCTTTCTCGCTGATCCCGATGTTGATGACCGGCAAGCTGCCGGCGACTTTCTTCTTGGCCATGGCTGGACTCCAGTGAAGCAAAGGTGAAACAAGGGCAGCCCCGACTCTAGTCAAGCCGGGGCTGTCCGGCGTGTCGCTTCACGCCAGGTCGTAGCGGCCGCCGTTCATGACCTTGCTCCAGGCGGCCACGAAGTCGCGCACGAAGGCCGGCTGCGCGTCACGGCTGGCATAGACCTCGGCAATCGCACGCAACTGGGCGTTCGAGCCGAAGACCAGATCGACCACCGTGGCGGTCCACTTCAGCGCGCCGGTTTCCCGGTCGCGCCCGTCCAGCACGCCGGCCGCCGTGGCCGACTTCTGCCATTTCGTACCCATGTCGAGCAGGTTGATGAAGAAGTCGTTTGTCAGCGCGCCGGGCCGCTGGGTGAAGACGCCGTGCGCAGACTGGCCGACGTTGGCATTCAGCGCGCGCAGGCCGCCGACCAGCACCGTCATCTCGGGGGCGGTCAGGCTCAGCAGGTTGGCCCGATCGACCAGCAGCTCGGCCGCCATATCGGTGCTGACCGGGGCCTGGTGGTTGCGGAAGCCGTCGCTGGTGGGCTCCAGCACGGCGAAGGCGTGCACATCGGTCTGCGCCTGCGACGCGTCGGTGCGCCCGGGCGTGAAGGGCACGGCCACCGCAACGCCCGCCCGCTGTGCCGCCGCCTCGACGGCCGCGCAGCCACCCAGCACGATCAGGTCGGCCAGCGACACCCGCTTGCCGTCAGCCTGCGCCGCGTTGAAGCCGTGCTGGATGGCTTGCAGCCGCTGCAGCACGCCGGCCAGTTCAGCCGGCTGGTTGACGGCCCAGTCTTTCTGCGGTGCCAGGCGGATGCGCGCGCCGTTGGCACCGCCGCGCTTGTCGCTGCCCCGGAAGGTCGAGGCCGATGCCCAGGCAGTGGTGACCAGTTGCGAGACCGACAGCCCGCTCGCCAGGATCCGCGCCTTCAGGGTCGCGATGTCGGCGGCGTCCACCAGCGCGTGGTCCACCGCCGGCACCGGGTCTTGCCAGATCAGTTCTTCCCGGGGCACCAGCGGGCCCAGGTAGCGCGCAACCGGCCCCATGTCGCGGTGCGTCAGCTTGAACCAGGCGCGGGCGAAAGCGTCGGCGAACGCAGCCGGGTTGTGCATGTACTGCCGCGAAATCTTCTCGTAGGCCGGGTCCATGCGCAGCGCCATGTCAGCGGTGGACATCATTGGCGCATGGCGCAGGGTCGGGTCGTGTGCGTCGGCCACGGTGGTGGCAGCGGCTGGGTCCGTGGGCGTCCACTGGTGGGCGCCGGCGGGGCTCTTGGTCAGCGTCCACTCGTAGCCGAACAAGGTCTTGAAGTAGCCGTTGTCCCAGGTGGTCGGGTTGGGCTTCCAGGCCCCTTCCAGGCCGCTGGTGATGGTGTGGATGCCTTTGCCGCTGACCATGCTGTTGGTCCAGCCCAGGCCTTGTTCCTCGATTTCCGCGCCCTCGGGTTCCGGGCCGACATGCAGGCCCGGGTCGCCAGCGCCATGGGCCTTGCCGAAGGTGTGGCCGCCGGCCACCAGCGCCACGGTCTCTTCATCGTCCATGGCCATGCGGGCGAAGGTCTCGCGGATGTCGCGGGCCGAGCCCAGCGGGTCGGGCTGGCCGTTGGGGCCTTCCGGGTTGACGTAGATCAGGCCCATCTGCACGGCGGCCAGCGGATTGGCCAGTTCGCGGTCGCCGCTGTAGCGTTCGTCGCCCATCCACTGCCGTTCGGCACCCCAGTTGATGGCTTCTTCAGGTTCCCAGATGTCTTCGCGGCCACCGGCGAAGCCGAAGGTCTTGAAGCCCATCGACTCCAGCGCCACATTGCCGGTCAGCACGATCAGGTCGGCCCACGACAGCGCGTTGCCGTACTTCTGCTTGATCGGCCACAGCAGGCGGCGCGCCTTGTCCAGGTTGCCGTTGTCGGGCCAGCTGTTCAGGGGCGCGAAGCGCTGCGAGCCCGAGCCCGCGCCGCCGCGGCCATCGGCGATGCGGTAGGTGCCGGCGCTGTGCCAGGCCATGCGGATGAAGAAGGGCCCGTAGTGGCCGTAGTCGGCGGGCCACCAGTCTTGCGAGTCGGTCATCAGCGCGTGCAGGTCTTGCACCACCGCGTGCAGGTCCAGGCCCTTGAAGGCCTCGGCGTAATTGAAGCCGGCACCCAGCGGGTTGGCGGCTGCGCCGTGGGCGTGCAGCATCTTCAGGTTCAGCTGCTGCGGCCACCAATCGGCGGTGACGGTGCCGCGGGTCAGCGTGGGTCGGCGCGCGTTGCCGGAAAACGGGCAAGCGGCAAGGGCAGTGGCTTCAAGCGGGGTGGTCGGCTGGGACATGCGGGCTCCTGGCGGTGGTTCGGGAAGGCGTGCTTTCACTTTAAAAAGTGCACCACCGACGGTCAATGCAATTGCCTTTAACGGCCCGATAGCCAGCGGGCCTATCGCTGCGATAGGCCCGCTGCGCAGGCGCGTGCGCTCAGGCGGTCAGCCGCGTCACGCCCGGCAGTTCACAGGCGTAGATGCAGTTGCGCAGCGCGGCGATGGCCTCGTAACGCGGAAACGTGCGCCGCCAGGCCAGCACCACGCGCCGCGTGGGCACCGGCGCGCTGAAGGGGATGTAGCGGATGTGGGTTTGCTGCTCGGCGGGCACCGACAACTGCGGCACCACCGTCACGCCCATGCCCGAGGCCACCATGTACTTGATGGTTTCCAGCGAACTGCCTTCGAAGCTCTTGCGGATGCCCTCGCGGCCTTCGACCGAGGGGCTGGCGAAGCGGGCGTATTCGGGGCAGACCTCCAGCACGTGGTCGCGAAAACAGTGCCCGGTGCCCAGCAGCAGCATGGCTTCCTGCTTCAGTTCTTCGGCGGTGATGTGCTCGCGCTGGGCCAGCGGGTGCTTGGCGGGCACGGCGGCCAGGAAGGGCTCGTCGTACAGCGGTGCGACGGCCAGGCCGGTGTCGGGGAAAGGCTCGGCCATGATGGCGCAGTCGAGTTCGCCGGTGCGCAGCATGTCCAGCAGGCGCGCGGTGAAGTTCTCTTGCAGGATCAGCGGCATCTGCGGCACGCGGGCTATGGCCTGGCGCACCAGGTCGGGCAGCAGGTAAGGCCCGATGGTGTAGATGATGCCCAGGCGCAGCGGCCCGGAGACCGGGTCTTTGCCGGTCTTGGCAATCTCGCGGATGGCCTGCGCCTGTTCCAGCACCAGCTGCGCCTGGCGCACGATCTGATCGCCCAGCGGCGTGACGCTGACTTCGCTGGCACCGCGCTCGAAGAGCTTCACGTCGAGCTCGTCTTCCAGCTTCTTGATGGCCACGCTGAGCGTGGGTTGCGACACGAAGCAGGCCTCGGCGGCGCGGCCGAAATGCTTCTCGCGGGCCACCGCCACGATGTACTTGAGTTCGGTCAGCGTCATGGCCGGATTATTCAGCCAGCCCAGGCCCACGTCAGGCACGAAAAAAGGGGCCCATCGCTGCGCCCCTTTTTTGGCTGACCGGTACCCGGTGCAGGCTTCGACTTACCAGCCGATGTCCTTCAGCAAGGGCAGCGTGATGTCCTTCGGCGGCACCAGCAAGATGGTCAGGTCGCTGTTGATCGCCGGTTCCATCAGCAAGTTGGGGAAGGCGCTCGGGTCCCAATGCGAAACCGACGAACCGGCGGCCAGCACGGACGGCGTGTTCATCAGCGGGCGACCCAGCGCGTCGGAACCGGCCCTGCGGGTCGGGTCGGACGTCAGGCTGCTGCTCACCGAACCCGGCGTGGTGCGCGTGCCGTACTTCATCGCGGTTTCGATGCCGGCCAGGATCTTGGCACCGTCAACCTGCGAGACGCTGACCGTCGGGATGGTGACCGAGGCATCGGCACCGCCCAGCGAGATCGCACCACCAGCCTGGTTGTTGGCAATGATCACGCCGACCGCGCCGGCGAGCTGGGCGTTCTTGGCCTTCTCGGCGAAGCTGCAGGTGCCGCGCGAAATCACCGCAACCCGGCCTGCCACGCTGGCGGGCACGCCGCCTGCAGCCGTGCAACCCAAGCCGTTGCCACCGAATGCCAGCTTGCCAAAATTACCCAGGTTGGTGGCGGACGGGCCGATGGCCGAAGCCGTGCCGTAGTTGTAGAAGCCCGACAGGCCCGGTGCCGGTGAGGTCAGCTTCAGCTGGGGCAGATTCGACAGCGTCGAGGCAGCCCCGGCCACTGCTTGGGAGCCGGTCCAGGCCAGCGCCAGCGGGTTGATCGCCGAGGCTTGGCGTTCGGCGTTGCTCATCGCCAGCCAGGTCTTGCCGGTGGTGTTGTCCTGCAGGTAGGTTTCCCAGACCGCAGGCAGGCCGCCGGTGGCCACGTAATTGCCGGTGATGGGGCTGATGCGGTTGCCGGTCGAGTTCGACGTCAACACCGAGAAGCCCAGGCCGTGGCCGAGTTCATGCAACAGGGTTGCAACGAAGTTCACATTCGAACCTGCGTTGCCGTCCACACCCAGGTAGAAACTGCTGCCAGCCAGGCAATTGGCGGCACCCAGGTTGACGTTGAACTGGG
Organism: Betaproteobacteria bacterium; assembly: GCA_031383435.1. Classification (GTDB taxonomy): domain Bacteria; phylum Pseudomonadota; class Gammaproteobacteria; order Burkholderiales; family Burkholderiaceae_C; genus Rubrivivax. Next base: position 8,247 of record JANMZP010000250.1, read on the forward strand.
TCTTGATGTCGACGTTGCCGTAGCCCGTGCCGTCGTCCGGCACACCGGCCGACAGGTTGGTGCCGGCCAGCTTGTTGGCCAGGGCCTGGTGGTACCAGGTGCCGGGCACGCCGCCGGCGAAGTCGTGCCACAGGTTCCAGGCACCCGCGCTGCCCAGCACGGCCGTCGTGGCGGTGCAGGTCAGGGCTTCCCAGCCCGCGCTCACGGTGATGTTCACCGGGCTGTTCAGGGCGGCGCCCCAGATGTTGGCGACGTACTGGTAGACGAACAGGCGCTGCGCGCCCAGTGTGGTGCCGGGGTTGCCGCCGACCGGGGCGACCGGCGTCGGGTCATTGAAGCCGACGTTGGCCGCGTCGCGGGTGGTGATGGTGATGGTGGCGGCGTTCGCGCAAGCGACGGCACCGACAGCCAGCAGCATGGCGGCTGCGAGGCGGGTGGTTGGGGTTTGAATGCGGCGCATGGAATTACTCCGTCGGGGCGGTGGCGGGCTTGGCGGCGGGGGCCGGCGTCTTGACGGCGGCTTCGGCTTCGGCCTTGCTGCTGTACTCCTGGCTGACCAGGGTGCCGTCAGCGCGGCGCACCATCACCACGTAGCTCATGAATTCGTCGGTCAGGCGCACGCCCTTTGCGCCACTGGCGTTGGCCTTGAGCAGGGGCTGGGCTGCGATGGCAGCGCCTCGGGCTTGCTTGGGTTGCAGCGCACGGGCTTCGTCGGCGGTGGGAGCGCGCAGTTCGCCAGTTGTGGTGTCGCGCACGATGATCTGGGCTGCGGTGGCCGAGGCCGGCTGCGGGGCGGTGGCGGTTTGTGCCAGCGCGACGGCCGGCAGGCCGACGGCCAGCGCCAGACTGGCAATGCGCGCACAGGACTTGGTAGTGACGGACATATCGTTCTCCGGAAAATGAATCAGGGGATATGACGCTGCCAGCAAGACGGCGCAGGGCCGCCTCACCAGGCAGGTCAGCAGCAAGCAGTTCAGCGCTTGACGGCAGCGCGGCGGCGCAGGATGGACAAGCCCATCAGGCCGGCACCCAACATCAGCCACGAGGTGGGCTCGGGCACCGCGTTGACGACCGAAACGCTGTCGATGCCGATGTAGTTCGAGGTGTCGGCCAGGCCGGTGTAGACCATCGCGAAGCGCGCCACGGTGCCCACGCCACGGGCGGCAAAGCCCAGCGTGATCGGCGCCCAGGTGCCGGTCAGCGTGATCGGTGCGCTCAGCGAGGTACCGGTGAAATCACCCGAACCGGCGTTGCTGATGCCGTAGGCGACCTTGTCGCTGAAGCCGGCCAGGATGTCGGCACGGGCCCAGAACGTGATGCTGCCAGCCACGGCGGTTGAAAACTCCGGCGTGATCAGCCAGCTGTTGATGTAGCCACCGGCCACGGCGTTGTTGTAATTGCCGCTGACATAGGACTCGGGCGAGCCGCTTTGCGCCGGGAAGATACCGACGTCGCCCTGGGCCAGGCTGGTGCTGCCGGGCAAGGCGCCCGAGTTGATGAGCAGCCAACCGTTGGCACCCAAAGTGGCGAAGGACTCGAAGCCTTCGTTGATCAAGGTGTCCGCCTGGGCGGACGCGCCGGCCAGCAGCAGCGCTGCGGCAACGGCGGTGCATTTCAATCGTGCAATGGTCACTGGAACCCTCCTGACTACAGATAAAAACCAACGGTCTCTTTGTGCTGCGCGAACGTCGCACCCGTTGCGCAACAAAGAACTGTCAAATGTGCTGAAACGACCCGGGCCGGACAACACCGAAAACCCCTGTAAACCGATTCTTCAGGCGCTGATCCCCGTGAATGCGTGGGTCGGTTGACGGGGGTGGGGCCATCAGCAAGCGGGTGTCATCCACAACCGCACCCGACAGCGGTGCAAGCCCTCGGATGCTGCAAGGACGGCAGCAAGTTCGGTGCCGCCAAGCGGAGCGACCCCCGCGCCTACGGGGTCTTGCCGGTGCGGTGTGGTCTATGCACGGTGCGCGGCACATTCCCGCGCTTGCGCCCCGCGATCGCGGGGGCCGCGCCGGACCCTGCCGGCGGGCCCAGCGGGCATCCTCGGTGCATCGCGGCCCCAAGGGGCTGCACCAACCGAGGTCTTGCTGTGGATGCCCTGTTTCGCTCACCCGCTTCAACCCGCACGGCACCGCGTAGAACGGGTGCGCAGGGCTACCACCTGTCGTCCGATGAACTGCACGCCGGCCTGGAGGTGCGCGCCGTCAGCCTGACGGCCTTGCCGCTGGAACTGGTGAACGAACTGCAGCGCATGCGCCGCTGCTGGGGCGGCGATGCCTTCGGCGGGACGGGGCCCGGCGCGCTGGCCTGAAGCCGCCGCCACAGCTGTGCAACGGTGCCGTTGCGCCATCAGGCCATCAGGCCATCGCGCCTTCAGGCATTCAGGCATTCAGGCATTCAGGTATTCAAGCAGTCACGCCTTCAGGAAATCGGCCCGGCTGGACAGCCAGCGCGCGGCGTGGGCGGCGGCGGCCTGCGGGTGGCGCTGCATCAACAGCGGTGCGGCCGCGCGGGCCTGGTGCAGCAGGCCGCTGTCCTCGGCCAGGTCGGCAAAACGCAGCAGGGCGTCGCCACTTTGCCGTGCGCCCATGAATTCGCCCGGGCCGCGGATGTCCAGGTCGCGCCGGGCAATCTCGAAGCCGTCGTTGGTCTCGGCCATCGCCTGCAGCCTGGCCTTGCCGGTGGGTGACAGCGGCGTGGTGTACAGCAGCACGCACACGCTGGCCACCTCGCCCCGCCCGACACGCCCGCGCAGCTGGTGCAACTGCGCCAGGCCGAAGCGCTCGGCGTGCTCGATGACCATCAGGCTGGCGTTGGGCACGTCCACGCCGACTTCGATGACGGTGGTGGCCACCAGCAATTTCATCTCGCCGGCCGTGAACAGGGCCATCACCGCCGCCTTTTCGGCGCTGGCCATGCGGCCGTGCAGCAGGCCGACCAGCACGCCGGGCAGCGCGGCGCTCAGTTCCGCGTGGGTGGCGGTGGCGTTCTGCAGGTCCAGGTGTTCGCTTTCCTCGATCAGCGGACACACCCAGTACACCTGCCGCCCGCGCTGCACCTCGTCGCGGATGCGCTCGATGACCCCCAGCCGTCGGCCGTCGGCAAAGAGCTTGGTGACGATGGGCGTGCGGCCGGGCGGCAGTTCGTCGATGGTGCTGACGGCCAGGTCGGCGTAGTAGCTCATCGCCAGCGTGCGCGGGATGGGTGTGGCGCTCATCATCAGCAGGTGCGGCTCCAGCGCCTGTTGGTCCAGCTTCTGCCGCAGCGCCAGCCGCTGTGCCACGCCGAAGCGGTGCTGCTCATCCACGATGGCCAGCCCCAGCCGCGCGAAGGCCACGTCGCCCTGAATGACGGCGTGCGTGCCGACGACCAGCATCGCATCACCTGACGCCACCTGTTCGACCATCGCCGTGCGCGCCTTGCCTTTGCGACTGCCCGTCAGCCAAGCCACGGTCACGCCCAGCGGCTGCAGCCACTGGATGAGCTTGCGGAAATGCTGTTCGGCCAGGATCTCGGTGGGTGCCATCAGCGCGCACTGCCAGCCGGCGTCCATGGCCACCGTCGCCGCCAGTGCCGCGACCACGGTCTTGCCCGATCCGACATCACCCTGCAGCAGCCGGTGCATCGGGATGGGCCGGGCGATGTCGGTTTCGATTTCGGCCACCACGCGCTGCTGCGCGCCCGTCAGCCTGAAAGGCAGCGCGGCCAGCAGCTTTATGGCCAGGCCGTTCTGTGCAGGCACCAGCGAGGGCGCGGCCAGCGTGGCGCGTTCGGCCTGGGCTTGCAGCTGCGACAACTGCTGGGCCAGCAGTTCCTCGAACTTCAGCCGCTGCCAGGCCGGGTGGCTGTGGTCTTCCAGGGCTTCCACGGCCAGCTCGGCACCCGGCTGGTGCAGCAGCTTCAGCGCCTCGCGCAGCGGCGGCAGGCCGGCGGGCGCCACGCCGTCGGGCAGCAGTTCGTGCAGCGGCGCGCGGGCCAGCCCTGAGGCCACCGCCTTGCGCAGGTAGGCCTGCGGCAGTTGGGCGGAGCTGGGGTAGACCGGGGTCAGCGCGCGCGGCAGCGGGGTGTCGGCGGTCACCGCGCGGAACTCCGGGTGCACCATTTCGCGGCCGAAGAAGCCGGCGCGCACCTCGCCGCGCGCGCGAATCAGCTGCCCGGCGGCCAGCGCCTTCTGCTGCGCCGGGTAGAAGTTCAGGAAGCGCAGCACCAGTTCGCCGCTGTCGTCGGCCAGGCGCACCACCAGCTGGCGGCGGCCGCGCGCCTCGATGCGGCAGTCCAGCACGGTGCCTTGAACCTGCGCCGTCTGCCCATCGCGCACGCCGCTGATCGGCGCGATGCGGGTCTCGTCCACGTAGCGCATCGGCAAGTGCAGGGCCAGGTCGATGTCGCGCCGCAGCCCCAGCTTGTGCAGGGCCTTGGCCGGCCCCGACAGCTTCGCGGCGGGCGGGGCAGCCGCAGGCTTGACGACAGCTTTGGTGGGGGCTTCGGCGCTTGGCGCGGCGGGTTCTGCGGGGGGCATGGAACAATTTTGACCTTCGCTGGCGCCCGTCTGCCCACAGCCTTACCCTGCACCCCGCCATGAACACGCCCACCGACCGCGCGCACGACCGTGACCCTGACCGCGAATACACCCTCGCCGACTTCGATTTCACGCTGCCGCCCGAGCTGATCGCCCAGCACCCGACGGCCCAGCGCAGCGGCTCGCGCCTGCTCGACGGCAGTGGCGCGCTGCCGGCGGACCGCCGCTTCACCGACCTGCCCGGCCTGCTGCTGCCCGGCGACCTGCTGGTTTTCAACGACACCCGCGTCATCAAGGCCCGTCTGCTGGGCGAAAAGCCCACCGGCGGCTCGGTCGAAGCGCTGGTCGAGCGGGTGCTGCCGGGCCATGAAGTGCTGGCCCATTTGCGCGCCAGCAAGAGCCCGCGCGCCGGCACCTTGGTGCGCTTCGCCGGCGCTTTCGACGCCGAAGTGCTGGGCCGCGCCGGGCCCGAGGAATCGCTGTTCCACCTGCGCTTTCCGGCCGACCCGCTGGTGCTGCTGGAAGCCCACGGCCACGTGCCGCTGCCGCCCTACATCACGCATGCCGACACGGCCGACGATGTGTCGCGCTACCAGACGGTGTTCGCCGCCCGCCCGGGCGCGGTGGCCGCGCCGACGGCTTCGCTGCACTTCGATGACGCGGTGCTCGCCGCGCTGGCCGCCCGCGGCGTGCAGCGCGCGGTGGTGACGCTGCACGTCGGTGCCGGCACTTTCCAGCCGGTGCGCACCGAGCGCATCAGCGAACACCGCATGCACAGCGAGTGGTTCGAAGTCAGCGCGGCAACGGTGGCCGCCATCAACGCCACGCACGCCGCTGGCGGGCGGGTGGTGGCGGCGGGCACGACCACGCTGCGGGCGCTGGAGTCGGCAGCGCGCGGTGGTGTGTTGCAGGCCGGCTCGGGCGAAACCGACATCTTCATCACCCCCGGTTTCCCCTTCCGTGTGGTCGACGCGCTGATCACCAACTTCCACCTGCCCAAGAGCACCCTGCTGATGCTGGTCAGCGCGCTGGCCGGCCACGAGCACGTGCGGGCGCTGTACCGCCACGCGGTTGAATCGCGCTACCGGTTTTTCAGTTATGGCGACGCGATGTTCCTGCGCCGC
>JANMZP010000124.1:0-2448 GCA_031383435.1 Betaproteobacteria bacterium
ATCGGGCATCAATGCGCAGATTGCCGAATTCATCGCACGGAGCTGAACATGCAAGCCATTAAGAAGGTGGGCGTCGTCGGTCTGGGAACTCTGGGAACGCAGATCGCCATCCAGGCGGCCGCCTACGGCTACGACGTCTCGGCCTTCGATCCGGACGCCGAAGCGTTCGGCCGGATGCAGGTCAAAGTGCGATCCGCAATGCAGATGGTGCGGCGCGGCCCCACCTTCCCGGTCTCGCAATGGGAGACGCACGCGCGGAAGGTCCAGGTGTGCGACGACCTGGCTCGTGCCGTCGGCGATGTCGATCTGGTGATCGAAGTCGTGCCCGAGGATCTGGAAGCCAAGCGCCGCGTCTTCGCCGAACTCGACCGTCTGGCACCCCGCCATGCACTGCTGGCAACCAACAGTTCCTCGATCCCGGTATCCCGCATCGAGAGCGTGACGCAGCGGCCGGAGCGATGCCTGAACATCCACTTCTACCAGCCCGCGATGGGCATGTGCATGGCCGACATTATGGGCGGCCGCAGCACCTCGGCGGAATCGCTGGCCACGGCGCGCGAGTTCGTCCGCTCGGTGGCCTGCGTGCCACTGCCGGTGCAAAAGGAGATCGTTGGGTTCTGCTTCAACAGCGTGTGGCGTGCCGTCAAGCGCCAGAGCCTGTACATGTGGGCCGGCGGCTTCGTGGACTTCCGCGACATCGACCGCGCCTGGATGGTGTTCACCGGCATGACCTACGGCCCGTTTTTTCTCATGGATTTGGTCGGGCTCGACGTCATTCACGCCATCGAAAACATCTACTTCCGCGAATCAGGTGATTCACGCGACGAGCCGCCAGCGGCGCTCGCCGAGAAGCTGAGCCGCGGGGAGCTTGGCGTGAAGGCCGGCCGTGGCTTCTACAGCTACCCAGATCCCGAATGTGCAAGGCCTGACTTCCTGTTGGGTCCACAGGCCATTGCAAAGACTGGGTCGTGAACGTCCGCAGTCGCAGAAGCCAAGCGTCAACAATGGGTCGGCAGCGCCAGTTCGTGACCATCGGATGCAGACGTACGACGCCGAAACTGCCGAGGACTTCGGCCGGCCTCCACGAACGACTGCTGTCGCCATCTGGGCTTTTCTCGGCTGCGCGGGCGAACGTCAAGTTCCAAGGTGGACCGGTCGTTCGGTGAGAAAACCGCCGCCGGCTGCAATGGGTCGGGTCCTGCCGCCCAGCGCCGCAAACTCGTTGCCCGAAACCTGCCGGTCGAGTTGGACTGCCATACAGCTGACGTTCGTCTAGACCAGGTCTCGACCTGTTCGCGGCACCACACAAGACGGCTGCTGACAGTCATGAGTTTCCAAACAGTGCAGACCTTCGGGTGTCCGTCGGTCCTGGGGTGCGCAGCCGGAGTTAGTGCTTGGGAGCACCTGCCAAAGCCGAGATCCACGCGCGAGCAACGGCGGCCACTGCCCGCCTCAATTCCCGCAGCGATGAGAGGCCGTGCAGCGACCTTGGCTGCACTGGCATCCCATCCAGCGCTCCAGAAGGCATCCCCCATTCCTGTTCTATGTCCCGCAGGACGTATGGGACCACCTGCAGAAGGTGAGCAGCAGTCGGTCGCTCGATGGCCAGGATGCGCAGCCGGCTGCGCAGCGGGGCGGAAAGATACGTCGTGTCATTGCACGTGAACACGAACAGGAGCGGACTCAGGTCGCACTCGACCTGAAGATACGGATCTCGCCGTCGCCGCGCCTCTTCGGGTTCGAGAAGGGAGAGCAACGCCGCCTGAATTGGGGGGCTATTGCGCGTCGTGTCGCTGGCCTTGTCCAGTTCGTCAAAGCACATCAGGACCGAGGCACAGCCCTTCAGCAGCGGCTGCAGGAGTGGCGACGGCTGCCCGGAACTCCAGCCCCGCGCCGTACCGAGGATGCTCATGGCATCGGTCGCCCCTGCCAAGGATGTCGTCATCGCCTGAATGCCAAAAACCGATGCAAGCCGTCTTGCCAGTCGTGACTTTCCAGTCCCCGAGGGTCCCACAAGCAGAACTGGGTGAAATCCCAGCCTGACGGCGCCGAAGGCGCCCCGACCCCGCAGCTCGTCGAAGATCGCGCCAAGTGCAGGCTCTGCCCACGGAAACTCGGCGCGTAGCAGGGCGTGCTTTTCGTCCAGTTTGGCAAGCGTGGGCAGTTGCGCGACCACCATCGGATGTCGCAGAGCCTCGTAGCGTTTAAGCAACGCCTTGTCGTCGTCGTCGCGGCCAGGCGGAAACTTGTCGGCGACAAACGTGTGCCAAAGGCCTCCGAGCTCTACTGACGCGGTCGGCATCTCCACGACCGCGTCCTCCTTCGCTCTGGAGAGCGATGGCGCAGCACCCTCGTCCGCGGCATACGCCCCATCGCACAGTGCCAGTTCAATCTGGCGGATGGCCGGCTCCCCGTACATCCCAGGATCAACCGGGCGCCCTTCAAAGG
>JANMZP010000136.1:0-13639 GCA_031383435.1 Betaproteobacteria bacterium
GGGCAGCGCGGTCAGGTTCCACACCGTGTCGCTGGTCAAGAAGCCGACATCTTTCAGCCCGGGAATCGGCGGCACGAAGGGGCTGGCGCCGGCTGCGATGACGATGCTGCGGGTGGTCAGCGTCTGCGTCGTGCCGTCGGCCAGCGCCACCTGCACCGCCCATGGCGAGGTGATCTTCGCGTGCCCCTGCAGCACCTCGACGCCGAGCTGCGTGTAGCGTTCGACCGAATCGTGCGGCTGGATGTCGGCGATGACGCGGTGGATGCGCGCCATCACGGCGCCGAAGTCCAGCGTGCCCGAGACGTTGGTGAATCCAAGTTCTCCCGCCTGCTTCAACTGCTTGGCAAGCTTGGCCGAACGGATCAGCGCCTTGCTGGGCACGCAGCCGAAATTCAGGCAGTCGCCGCCCAGCTTGTGGCCTTCGATCAGCGTCACCTTGGCCTTCACCGCGGCGGCGATGTAGGCCGAGACCAAGCCGCCGGCGCCCGCGCCGATGACGACCAGGTTGCGGTCGAAGTGCGCCGGCTGGGTCCACTTCGCATAGACCTTGCGGCCCTGCAGCCAGCCCACGATGGCCTTGGCGATGAGCGGAAAGAGGCCCAGCAGCACGAAGCTGCCCAGCAGCCCCGGCGACAGCACGTCGCCGGGAGACTTGATGGCCGCCAGCTGCGTGCCGGCGTTGACGAAGACCACCGTGCCGGCCAGCATGCCGAGTTGGCTGACGACGTAGAAGCGGGCGGCAGAGATCGGCGTCAGGCCCATCAGCAGGTTGACCAGCCAGAAGGGGAACACCGGCACCAGGCGCAGCGTCAGCAGGTAGAAGGTGCCGTCGCGGCGCACGCCGTCGTTGATCGGCGCCAGCTTCTTGCCGAAGTGTGACTGCACCGTGTCGGCCAGCAGGTAGCGCGCCACCAGGAAGGCCAGCAGCGCGCCCAGGCTGGATGCAAACGAGACCACCAGCAGGCCCACGCCCAGGCCGAAGATGGCGCCGGCCGCCAGCGTCAGCACCACGGCGCCGGGTATCGACAGCGCGGCGGCGGCGACATAGATGCCGAAGTACGACAGCAAGGTCAGCAGCGGCTGATCTCGGTACAGCGCCAGCAGGCTGTCGCGGCTGGCCTTCAGGGTGTCCAGCGTCAGCAGCCGGCCGAGATCGAAATGCCGGTACAGCAGCAGCACCACCACCGCAGAGGCGGCGACGCCCAGCCACAGCCCGGCTTTCGATCGTGTGGCCATCAGGCAGCGCCTGCGGTGGCGGCGTGCGTGTCGGACTCGAGCGCGCCGCCGCAGCTGCTGCCCTGGCCGGCGGTGCAGCCGTAGCAGTGGTCGGCGGTGCGGATCGCTTCGCCGTCGCCGTCGTGGTGCAGCAGGTCGCGCAGGTGCGGGCGCGCGCTGCCGTTCAGGCGCGCCGGCAGGCCCAGCATCTGGTTGAAGTCGCAGTCGTGCAGGTCGCCCAGCCAGCCGACGCTGATCAGGCTGCGGCACATCACCGTGTCGAGGTTGTCGTCGTGGTGCGCGCTGCGCAGCAATTGCATGTAGCCCTGGAAGGTGCCTTTGCTGACGAGCGTGCTGCCGAAGCGCTGGATCGGCATGTTGGTCAGCGCGAACAAGCGGTTGAAGCGGATGCCGAAGTGGGCCATCAGCTCGCGCTTGTAGTCGGCTTCCAGTGCGCCCTGCGGTGGCGGCAGCGACGCGCCCTGCGGGTTGTAGACCAGGTTCAGCACCCGCTTGCCACCCGAGCCCCCGTCATCCTGGCCGTAGCCCAGCGCATTGAGCTGGAGCAGCCCGGTGATGCTGCGCTCGAACACGCCGTCGCCGCGCTGGCGGTCGACGTTGGCCGGCGAATAGCAGGGCAGCGACGCCGTGACCTCAACGTCATTGGCGGCCAGGAATTCGGCCAGGTCGTCTTGCCCGGGCTCGGACAGGATGGTCAGGTTGCAGCGGTCGATGACGCGCACGCCCAGCGCCCGCGCCCCGGTGACGAGCTCGCGGAAATGCGGGCTCAGCTCGGGCGCGCCGCCGGTCAGGTCCAGCGTCTGCGGCCGCCGCGCGCGCAGCACCTCCAGCACCAGCGCCGCCGTCTCGGCGTCCATCATCTCGGTGCGCTTGGGGCCAGCGTTGACATGGCAGTGCAGGCAGCTCTGGTTGCATTTGTAGCCCAGGTTGACCTGCAGCGTCTCCAGGCGGCGCCGGCGGATGGGCGGGAAGTCCGTGGCAGCCAGCAGGGGCAAGGTCGGGTGCATCGGGTCGATTCCTGACTTAAAGGGTGGCTGGTCGAGCTGAAGTCGCTGCAACCGTTGGTTTGGTTACAGCGACCGGAGCAGCGCCGAGAATGGCGTACCGCCGCGAGGCTTGCGCACTGCGTGGCGAGAACCGGTCACGCCGATGTAACCAGAGCCGCGCCTGCGACGACATGACCGACGAGACCCACGAATTCGAAGCCGGCCTGAAGCCGCTGTGGCTGCGCGCGCAGGCTGGCGACGACGTGGCTTACCGCGAGGCGCTGGCGCGCATCGCTGCCCGCCTTCGTGGCTATCTGGGCCGCCGCATGCAGGGCTGGCCCGACGAACTGGAGGATCTGGTGCAGGAAACACTGCTCGCGCTGCACCTGCAGCGTGGCACCTGGGACCCGACGGCGACGGTCAGCGCCTGGGTGCTTGCGATCGCCCGCCACAAGCTGGTCGACCTGTGGCGCCGGCGCGGCCGGCGCGACGCGCTGCACGACCCGCTCGACGATGTCGACGAGGGCCTGCTGGTGGCCGTTGCCGACGAGCGCGACACCCATCGCGACCTGGCCCGGTTGCTGGACACATTGCCCGCGGCGCAGCGTCAGGCCATCGTGCTGACCAAGATCGAAGGGCTTTCGGTGGCCGAGGCGTCGCAGCGCACCGGGGCGTCGGAGTCGGCAATCAAGGTCCAGGTGCACCGCGGGCTGAAGCGGCTGGCCGAACGGGTGAAGGGCTGAACGATGAAGACCGATGCGCTGATCGAGCTCCTTGCGCAGGGCGCTGGCCCGGCGCCGCGCGCGGTGGCCGCACGCCGCCTGGTGCCTGCGGCCGGCATCGGCATGCTGGCGAGCAGCGCCTTGGCGCTGCTGACGATCGGCCCGGTCGACGCCGCGATGCTGGCTGCCCCGACCTTCTGGCTGAAGCTCGGCTACACGGCCGCGCTGGTCGCCACTGCGGGATGGTTGGTGGCACGGCTGTCGCGGCCGGCCGCCCGCACCGCGCCACCGTGGCGCGCGCTGACGGCCGTCGTGCTGACGATGGCGCTCGTCGGCGTCGCGACGCTGTCGGTCGCGCCGGACGCGACGCGGGCACTGTTGGGGCAAACCTGGTCGGTCTGCCCGCGCAACGTGTTCCTGCTGTCGCTGCCGGCGCTGGCTGCCGCGCTGTGGGCGGTGCGTGGGCTGGCGCCGACCCGGTCGCGCCTGGCCGGGTTGGCGGCAGGCCTGCTGGCGGGTGCCGCAGGCGCTTTCGGCTATGCGCTGGCGTGCCCGGAGATCGCGCCCCTGTTCGTCGCCGTCTGGTACAGCGCCGGCATTGCGGTGGCCGGCGCGTTTGGCTCGTTGCTCGGGCCGCGTGTTTTGCGTTGGTGAGTTGCGTTGGTGAGTGGCTTTCGTGAGCTGCGCCGCGAGTGTCACGGCACACGGCCGGGGCGGCGGCTGTTGGCGATGGTCCAGTCGTACGGCGTGAAGCGCAGCGTGAAGCCCGGCGGCGCCGGTTGCGGCGCATAGCGGTTGGCGTAGGCCAGCAGGCTGTCGGCGGCCACCGGCACGAAGTCCGCGGGGTAGAAATCCAGCAGCTCGCTCAGCCAGACCGTCGACGTGGCCAGATCGACACGGAAGTTCTCGCGCCGGGCGAAGAAGGCACGCGTCTCGCGTTCGAGTTCGGCGTCGAGCGTGCTGGCCCCGAACGGCACACGCGGCAGCGCCGGGCACGACAGTGCGGAGCAGTTGAGCGCGAAGTGGATGCGCGGCTCGCCACGCGCATAGGGCCGGATCACGTCGTTCTCGAAGCTGTACAGCGACATCGGGCGGCCACCGATGTCCAGTTTGCGCAGCAGGAAAAACGTGAGCTTGTTCAGGCCAGCGTGGGTGGCCGGAATACCGCTCTGGATGACGTTGAACATCGACAGCGCGTTGTAGGCGTTGATCATGTGCGCCAACCGTGGCGGCCCGTCGGGCCACTGCTCCAAAGGACTGTCGGCGACATGCCGCACATAGCGGTCGAGGTCGGCGCGGTCGCGCGCCAGCGCCGCGAAGTCGACCTCACCGCGCTCGTCGACGAAGCGGTCCAGAACCCGCGCCCAGGCATCCAGCGCCGCCTGCGGAGTCGACGGCGGCGCCACAGGCGCAGGCACCAGCGTCGAGCAGCCTCCCAAAAGCACAACAAACAGCGCGGCCAACAAGGCCCGCAACGCGGCGAGGCCCCTCATGGCTGCGCCTGCTTCGCAGTGACTGCAGCGTGCCCAGTCCGCCGCGCCTCGGCCCGTGGTCGGCCTTTCAACCATTTGATCGGGAAGGTCGGCACCGCGTCGTGGCCTGGCGGCAGCGGCTGCCACGTACCCGCGCTGGTCTGCAGCGGGCGCAGCAGGTAGGCGTCGCGTTGGGCATTGAAGGCACACATGCTCAGCGGCCCGTCCTGCGTGATGGCCATGAACACGCAGGCATCGATGCGTTCGGGGTCGAGCTGGCAGGCGTCCATGAAGTTGTGCGTGAACAGCGTCAGCTTGTGCACGCGGCCGCGCCCGGCAATCAGCCCGGCTCGCATGCGCCAGGCCAGGCGCAGGCCCCAGCGCAGCCCGGCCAGCGCCAGCGCCGGTCGCGCCCAGGCCGCCAAGGCAATCGAACGCACCGCCTTCCAGGGCGTGCCGCGGTCGATGCGCAGGTGCGCCGTCTCGCGCATGAAGCGCTGCACAAACTCGGGCTCGGCAAAGGCATCGTAGGCGTTGCCACCGGCCACCAGCAGCACGGCGCTGCGGTTGCAGTCGTGGTGGCCGGCGGCCACCACGTTGAAGCGCAGCGCGGTGCCGGCTCCACGCTGCAGCCGTGCGGCGACGCTGTCGTTGCCGATCAGCTCAGCGCGTGCACCCAGCACGCCGCGGCCGGTCTCGGCCTGCAGCTGGAACGATGCAAACCGCACCACGTCGGCATGTTCAACGAAAAACGCGGCCAGCATCGGCACCTGATCGAAGTTGCCGTGGTGCACCGTGGTGTTGAAGAAGACGCTGATCGGCAGGCCGCAGGCGCGTTCGATGTACTCGCGGCGCAGCGCGTTCAGGTCTTGCTCGGTGGCGTAGCCGGCGCGTTCCTGGGTCGTGTCGACATGGAAGGCGACATCGACCAGCCCGGCCGCGGCCAGCTCAGTCAGCAGTTCACGGCTGGCGCGGATGCCGTTCGTGAACAGCGAGGCGCGCAGCCCGCGCTCGGACAGACGCCGAACGATGGCAACCAGTTCGTCGCGCTGGCGCAGCGTCGGTTCGCCGCCCGAGACCTGCACGTCGGTGCCCGGCCCGTAGTGAGCAACGATGGTCTCGATGCGGCGGTAGATCTCTTCCAGCGGAAAGTCGCGTACCGCCTCCGAAGACTCGCTCAGGTAGCACAGCGTGCAGTCCAGGTTGCAGCGCTGCGTGATCTCGAGCGAGACGCAGGCCACTGGCCAGCGCCGGCCGGCCATCTGGTGTGCCGACCATTGGCCGCTGCGTTGCTGGCGCGCGCGCATGTCGGCCAGTGGGTCGGCCAGCGGGTGGCGCTGCGGCTGGTGGCTTGCCGGGTGGTGCAAGCTGGGGTGGTGCAAGCTGGGGTGTTGCAAGGTCGGGGCGTCGTTGGGTCGCATCGGCATCGGGCGTGAAGTGCGAACGGATTCTGTCGCCGCAGCACCAGCCAACGCATCACGGCGCCGTGACAACCCCAGCGATTGAGGTGTCGGGCTGCAGTGGTCACCAACAGGGCTTGCCGGCGCTTCGGGTCTTGCGTGGCCACGCCTGCGGGGCAGCTGCCGGTTTAGCGTGCCTGCGCCGCGCGCGCAGTCGATCGACATCGATCTTCCCTTGAAGGTCCTGGCTTTGAACGACGCCAGCGCACAGCTTTGCCGCGGCTACAAACATACCGAGTGGCTCGCGGAGCGTCATGACGTTCCAAGTTGCAGGGTCGCTGCGGATCTTCGCAAGACACTGGCTGGACTGACGAAAGCTGCCGCCGCGAAACAACGGAGCCCCGACTACGCCTGATCACCTGAGGCCAGGGCCGGCGCGTCAGGGGCTCAGTCGCCGGCGGAAGTGAAGCGCTCGGCGAACTCCTGCATCCGCGAGCGGTTCTTGCCGAAGTCAAACAGACCAATGCCCGAGCGCGAACGGAAGTCGATGCGCTGCTTCAGCGGGTCGATGCGGAAGGTCACGTCGTCCTGGAAGCCAACGGCAGTGGTGAAGACCGTGTCGACACCGCCTGCGTCACTGCGCACGATGCGCGCGCCCGGGAAGCCGTCCAAGGTGCGCTTCAGGCGCGCCATGGCACGCGGCACGTCGCCGTCAAAGCGCAGCGGCGCGGCGCCGCCGTCGATGGTGCTGACACAGTTGCTTGGCAAGGTGCAGGCCAGCACGACATCGACCGGTGTGCCGGGGTCGGCAGGCGACGCGCAGGCGGCCAGTGCGGCGGCCATCGCGAGGCAGGACAGCAAAGCTGAGGTTTTCATGGCGCTGAGCGTACGTTGGCGGGCCTGCCGCGTCGTCGCCGGGGGCAACGCAGCCCGTGGTCATTCCAGCCGCCCCTTTTGCAGAGGCCCTGGACACCAAAAATGGGTCGGCAGCGCCAGCTCGCAGCGGTCAAAGGCTGTCTTCAGCCGCGCGCCTCTACCAGCTTGGGCGCGCGAGCTGCGAATAACCGCTATCCCTTGGCGCGGATGACCAGACCGGACCCGCCGCAGACCGCTTTCTGGGTGGAGCGGCCGCTCGGACCGAGCAGTGCAACCGGTACAACCGGCGGCTTGGGGTCGATCGCCGGCCCAAAGGACCGACGGCTGACCGGCACCCGACTCTTGTGGTTCAGGCGCTCCGAACCTCTCCGGCGATGACCGGCCGCTTTCGCGGCCATTGCTGACGCCCATCTTGCCGACGCGAAAGACGGCTGTGGCTCGACCCGAGACGCTCGGAACGGACGCAAGCAGTCAGTCGCGGCTGGCTCTCGAGGGTTCCTGCGGCATGGATACCGTCACACGACCCTCGGGTACCGTCACGACTCATCGCTTGCCCGACTCGATACCGTCGCAGGCCGCCTCAGAGGCGAGGTGAGTCACCTTGTCCTGCGAGAAGGGCGCATGCCAGCGATACCGTCATCGACACAGGCGATACCGTCATTGGTTCGTGGCACGGCAGTTCCGATACCGTCAACCTTGAGCCAGAACGGCGTGTTTCGCCTAGCCGCGGGGCCAGAAGCGGTCCTCATCGCTCAAGGTCATAAGGGCGACCGTTGTCATGCATTGCTGCGCGACGGTAGCGATGTCGGTATCCGGCCGATTTCCGGCCAACAAAGCTCGGTTCTTACCTATGAGAAGCGCCTGTCTGTTGACAATAGAGTGGGAATGAAGGGTCCGCCGGAAAATCGATAAAAACCAATGAGTTGCAGCTCTCATTGATGACGTGGCCGCATTGTCAACCAGCCTCATCAACCTCACCACGCAGTCTTTGTCACTACTGCGGCCGCGCAAAGGCTTAGACGCCGGTTTGACGCAATACTGCATCGTGCGAAACCGCGGCCGTGACACGGGGCGCAGCAACGGCGGTAGCAGCGCAGGACGCTTGGGTCGGTAGCACATTGAATGACTGCTCTCGCCAGGGGCCTACTCGCGCAATCGACCCTCGTACAGCCAGAAGGTCGGACCCGCGACCCGGGGGGTGGGGCGGCAGGGGCCCGCGTTTAAGCTCCAGCGTCGTCGATGGGCAACCGCTCATTCCGGGCGAATCCGCCTTCGTCCCCCACGCAGATCATCCCGCATGCGCCCTTCCTTCACTTCCCTGCGCCGTTGTGGCGTTTTGCTGGCCGCCCTCGTGGCCGCCACCGCTGCCCAGGCGAGCCTGGTCAGCGTGTCCTCGAGCGTCACGGTGCTGGGCACGGCCCCGGCGAACGTACGGCAGGGTCAACTGACCAGCCTGACGAACAGCTTTTTGTTCCAGGAACAGGCGGGTGCCACGCTGGCCGGCCCGCTGACGGTCAATGCCACGGCGCCCGGCACCTACACCAGCGCGCCGGTGGTGAACAGTTTGACGACCGGAACCGTATTCGATAGTTTCTATTTCCACGTCGACGCCGGCGCGAACGTCCGCAGCTACACCAGCGTGCTCACCTTCGACAGCAACATCCTCGGCCTCATCTTCGGCTCCCAGGAACTCGTCGATAGCAACTTCCTCGGGGTACCGACAACGCTCTACTCCACGTCGCCCGTGGGCAACCAACTGTTCGAACTTTCGACCAGCGAATTCATTACTGTCTCGGCTGACCGTCGCACGCTGACCATCACCAATCAGGTGAACGGCGGCCTTGACGACATGCGCATCCTGACTAACGTGGCCGTGCCCGAACCCGGCTCGCTGGCACTGGCCAGCCTCGCCCTGGCTGGCGTCGTGTTCTCCCGGCGCAGCCGCGCGCGCCGCTAGCGACGCCTCGCAACACCGCTGCGGCCGCGCGGTTGCGGCAGCAACGGTGCGGCAGGTGCCTGACACGTGGCATAGACGGCAGCGCATCTGGTCGACCACGCCATGCCGCCCGTGCCGGTGCGCCAGCGGGCGCGTTGCTTGGTGCTGGACGGGGTGTACCGGCGCGGTGCCGACGGTGTACCGGAGTTCGTCGAAGTACCGGCCCCATCCGGGCCGGGTCTAGACGGGGCCTTGGCTGCGGTCGGCTGGGTCTGGCCGTGCGGCACGGCCGCCAGCGCAAAGACGCCGGCACCCAAACCGGCCCGCAGCGCTTCATCTCCCGGTGTGGCTAGCTGTGGGTGCCCAAGTCTGCTTGTCCACTCTCGGACCGATTCCGTGCGGTCAATTCCGACGCTAACCCGACGAGACGAGATGCCAGGAAGCTGCCCGGCGCAACCGGCAGCTGATGGCCGACCAGAGTCATTCAAGTTGAGCGCCGAGCGTTGCCTCGCGCCGCATTGCTGTCGTTCGAGCGCGTGGTCCGGGTCCAGGTCTGCGGAGAGACATCCGAATCGCGAAGAGCCAAGGTCACCGATGGCAGAGAAGAGTTTGCCAAGGCTCCTTGGCATGACGCGGCGGATCGGATTCGGATCCGGCTGTGATTCGACACCGATTCAAGTCTTGGCCAACAGCTGGGCACCGCTGACCTTGGCTGCCCCCTTGTCGAAAGTCCACAGCGGCTGCTCGCCAGCCTGCGTGGCCAACGCGACGTGGAGGCAGTCCGCGAAGTCGGCCGATCCCTTGCGGAACAACTGCAGCGCGACTTCGAGCGCGCGCTCGGATTCGAAGGTCAGCTCGGCCGCCGAGAAGAGGCTGGACAGGGTCATCAGCACATCGTCTTTGCCGAACGCGAAGCTGGATCGCAGCACCCATTCCAATTCGAGCAAGACGGTCACGGGGACGAACAGCGCCCGGCCTTCGGCAACGCAGCGGCCAATGAGGTGCTTGGCAGCGGCAAGTTGCGGGGAATCGTCCTGGACGATGTAGCGAACCAGGACGTTGGTGTCGAGCGCCGGCATAGCGGTACCGAAGTCAGCGCCAGGGGTTCATGTCGTCGACACTGACGGGCTTGCCCTTGGGTGCCTTCAGCATCCCGGCCATGTCGAGGATCGACTTGGTCTTGGCCCGAACAATGATGGTGCCATCGGGCATCGCCGACCAGACCAGGCGCGTGCCCGGCTTGGCGTCCACGAGAGCCCGGATGTCGGCGGGCACGGTGGTCTGGCCCTTCGCGGTGATGGTGGATTCAGCCACGCCCATGTTCCTTACAAAGAACCTGATTGTAATGCGGATACGAGGGACGAGAGCGAGCCAGATCGCAAAATGCGGCACAAGGCGCCTGGCCATTGGCCTTTCGCTGGCGAGTCCAGCGTGACGGGTTGCGCCATGCCCGTAGCCAGACCTCGGTACGGCGGCGATTGCCCCTTCGTCACTGTTCGATCTGGAGATTGGTATCGCGCACGAGCTGCGTCCACTTTGCCACCTCTGACTTCAGGAAGGCCTCGAACTGCATGGGTGTGAGCGGCGTGGGTTCGGCCGCCATCTCGTGGAGACGTGCCTTCACTTCGGGCAAGGACAGCGCCTCGTTGAGCGCCTTGTTCAATCGCGCAACGACAGGCTCGGGCGTTTTGGCTGGCGCACACAAGCCCCACCACTGGATCGCGCTGAAGCCGGCGAAGCCCTGCTCGGCCACCGTGGAGACGTCGGGCACCAGCGGATCGCGCTTGACCGAAGCCACCGCCAGCGCCCGCAGTTTGCCCGCCTTGATATGGGGGAGGGCGGTGGTCAGGCTGGGGAACATCGCATCGACCTGGCCCCCGAGCAAGTCCTGCATGGCCGGGGCGGCACCCTTGTAAGGCACGTGGACGAGATCCACCTTCGCCTGGTTTTCCAGGTATTCCATGATCAGGTGCGTCGCAGAACCCGAGCCGGCCGACGAGAACGTCATGCCACCGGGCTTGGCCCGGGCCTGCGCCAGAAACTCCTGCAGGTTTTTCGCCTTGCTCTTCGGCCCCACCACGAGCACGTTCGACGTCTGCGCCATCATGCCGACAGGGGCGAAGTCGGCAATCGGGTCGTACCTGATCTTCAGCACGGCCGGATTGGTGCTGTGGGTGGCCACGAAGCACTGCATCAGCGTGTAGCCATCTGGCGCGGCCCGCGCCACCTCCAGCGCGGCAATCGAGCCTGACGCGCCCGCTTTGTTCTCAATGATGATCGGCGTGTTCAGGGACAGCGCCATCTTCTCCGTGACCAAGCGGGCCACCGCATCGGCCCCGCCGCCGGGGGCCACCGGCACGATGACCTTGATCAACCGGTTCGGGAATTCCGTTTGTGCCTGGCTGGAGAAGGGCAGTATCAGGGCGACAAGCAGGGCGGCAAGCGGGGCGACCAGGTGCGTGCTGGCGCGGCGGCGGTATAGGCTGAAGTTCATCGATGGCTGGCTCAAGGTGGAGGGGCAAGTGGGGCAAAGCAAGGTAGCTGCGGCAAATCACCTGACAACGCGCTTGGGGCGAATCGCCTGTAACGATAACGGCCGCACAGCGGCCGGTCAGGCGCCGGGTGCCGACTGCAGACTGCTTGTAGCCGTTCAGGGTCGGCAGGTGAACGGCAGCCCCAGCCGAAGCCGGTTGCTCGATCGTCAACAAGGCGGATGATCGCTGCACCGCCCTGACCGGTCACTGGGGTGGCGCAGCCGACGCGTCGGGCCGCGAATGATTCCTGCTGCCCCTGACGACCGGCGGAACCGGACCGATGGGTGAAGCTCACCTGCGGCCAACAGAAGCGTCGAAGGCTGGTGGAGCCCTTCACAATCAACACCTGAACCCCGATTGTTCGAGATGCCGACCTTTCATCATGGATAAATTCGTGCTGCGCCAGCAGGTGCTGGAACGGCTCGCCGAAGACCTGCTGCAAGCCGAACAGGCGGTGCGGGCGGCCCATGAAGCGGCGACTCACGAAGAGAACATCGCCGAAAACAAATACGACACCTTGGGACTCGAAGCCGCCTACCTGGCCACCGGCCAAGCTCGTCGCGCCGAGGCCATCCGCCAAGCAATGGCCAACTGGCGCCAATTCCGCCCGAGCCCCTATGACGCCAGCAGAGGTATACAGCTCGGCGCGCTGGTCTGCCTGGTGGATGCCGATGACAAGCAGCAACAGCTCTTTCTTGGGCCGGATGGGGGCAGCATGAAGTTGGTCAGCGGCGCTCAGCACGTTCAGGTCATCAGCAGCGAAGCCCCTTTGGGCAGGGCCATGTTGGGTAAATGCGAGGGTGATGAGGTGTCGATACTGGTCGCTCCAATCCGACAGCAGTTTGAGGTGCTGCGGGTTCATTGAGCCGCAAGCAAGTTCACGCCGAATTGATCAGAAACTGTTTGCCCCAAGCCCTTCAGGACGCTCTGCACAACGCCTGGCGAGCGATGCGGCGTTTGTTCGCGCTCTCGGCCTCGCGCACATCAATTCGCTTGGTTGGCACTGACGGCAAGGCAAGTCAGGGTCGGCAGTACCCGTTCGCGCCCGAGTTCAGCAGACACCCCGGTAGCGCGAAGTTACCGTCAAGCTGGCAAGGTCAGCAGTACCCAGAAACCCGACCTTTGTCCCCGGCGCTGTGGGCGGACTGCGAGGCGACCACGGCGCAGGGGCCGAGGCGCCGAGTTCAGGGCCGACGGCACTGATGTGGTGGCGTGAGCAGCGCTGACGCGCGCAGCGCGGCCTCGGATGGCACGCCTCGTCCGACAGCGGAACGCGCCGTTCTCTGACAAAGCCGCACCGGTTATCTCAATAGCCTGCAGGCACATTAACCAAAACAACGAGAGAAACATGAACTTCATCATTTGGCTGGTCGTTGGTGGCTTGATCGGCTGGGTCGCGAGCATGGTCATGAAGACTGACGGGCAGCAGGGAATGATCCTGAACGTCGTCGTCGGCATCGTCGGAGCCATGCTCGGCGGTTGGTTCCTGGCGCCGATGTTCGGCACCGGCACCATCAACAGCAACGACTTCAGCCTGGCCGGTTTGGGCGTGTCACTGCTCGGCGCGATCGTGCTGCTGGCCATCGTCAGCTTCTTCCGTCGGGGCAGCGTGCGTTAATTCGTCTGCAGGTCTAGAAACAGGCCCTCGGTTTGCTGGAGGGCCTTTTCATTTGTCCTTTCAAATGGGAGACGACCTTGGCCCTGAGGCACACCTTGCTTCGCCCAGGTCATCGGGCAACCCTGTTGCTGCAGCATCCGGGCGGTTTCGCCTTGCAGACTTTCAAGGCCTTTCGTGCCAACCAGGGCCTGCTGCTGGCCGGCGCTATCGCCTATTACGCCTTGCTGTCGATCGTGCCGCTCTTGATCCTGACGGTAATTGCGCTGTCGCACTTTGTCGACCAGGTCGGGCTCTTGAGCACCTTGGGCCGCTATCTCGAGTGGCTGATTCCGGGGCAGTCACGCGCCGTGGTGGCAGAGCTGGCCACCTTCCTGGAACACCGCGAAGTGGCCGGTTGGGTGCTGCTGGCGAGCATGCTGTTTTTCAGCTCGCTGGCCTTCACCGTGCTGGAGAACGCGATGTCGGTGATCTTCCATCACCGTGTCATCGTGCGTCGAAGGCGCTTCCTCGTCTCGGCCATCATTCCCTACATTTACATCCTGTGCCTGGGCGTCGGGCTGCTCGTCGTCACGCTGGTGGCTGGCAGCCTGCAGGTGATGGGAACGCAGAGCATCGAGTTCCTCTGGCGCACATGGTCGCTGAGCGGTCTTTCGGGCACGCTGCTGTATCTGCTGGGGCTGGGCGGCGAGATCTTTGTGCTGACCTCGATCTACATGGTGATGCCCGTCGGCCGCTTGTCCTTGCGGCACGCGCTCGTTGGTGCCGTGGTGGCCGCCGTGCTGTGGGAATTCTCGCGTCACCTGCTGGTGTGGTACTTCGCAACCTTGTCGCAGATCGGCACCGTCTACGGCTCGCTGAC
>JANMZP010000139.1:0-21689 GCA_031383435.1 Betaproteobacteria bacterium
CCGAACAACTCGCTGATGTCGTCGATCTTGCCGTTGTGGTTCTTGTCGACCGCCAGGAAGGCGCTGCCGCTGGTGATCCAGCCTGAAGCCACCGGCCCGCCGTTGCCGAACAGGTCGAAAGTGCCCGCCGAGTCGTGACGGCTGACCGTCTGCAGGCCGTGGCCGTCGAGGTTGATGACCAGCGGCGTGATGCCGGCGTCGCGCGTCAGGTCAGTCTGGCCCGAGACCAGCGTGAAGTTGTCGGTCTTCGTCAGGTTGACCTTCGAGATGCCGTCACCGTTGGGGTTTGAGTCGGTCGCCGTCGTCACCAACAGGCCGTCGTTGCCGATGACCCCGGTGACCTGCTTGGGCGACCATTTCCAGCCGTTCAGGTTCGAGCCGATGTAGCTGACACTGCTCTTGTCGAAGGTCAGGTAGTAGCTGCCCGGATCCAGGTTGGTGAAGAGGTAATTGCCGTTGGCGTCGGTCTTTTGCGTGCCCAGCAACGCGTTCGTGGTCGCGTTGTAGAGCTTGACGGTGATGTTGGCGATACCGAGTTCCGGCAAACCCTGGTAGTTCTTGTCCTGAACGCCGTTCTCGTTCTCGTCCTCGAAGACCTTGTCGCCCACCGCAGCCTTTCGGTAGATGCCGGCGTCAATGGTCAGATCAGACTGGCCGCTGGCCAGCGTCACGACCTGTGACAGGCCGGTGGTGGTGTTGGCATCCGAATCGACGCCGGTGTTGGCACCGGTGTGGTACTGGGTGAAGAAGTAGCCCGTGGGCTTGACGAACATCACGTCGTACTGGCCGGCAGCCAGACCCGTGAACAGGTAGTTGCCGCTGCCATTGGTGGCGGTGGTGGCCAGCGTCACGTCGTCGGCCGTACCGAAATTGCCGTCAGCGCCAGCGGTCAGCAACTTGACCGTCACACCCGCCAAGCCGGCCTCGCCGCTGTCCTGGATGCCGTTGTAGTTGGCATCGACCCAGACCCGATCGCCGATGCTGCCCAGCACCGGCGCCAGGATCTCACCGTAGTTGTTGTTGGTGCCGTTGACGCCCGCCGGCAGCGTGATGCTGCTGAAGACGTCGTTGCCCAAGGTGCCGCCCTGGCTGCCGACGGCGTCCTTGCCGTCGTTGTAGCCGGCCGGCTGGGTTTCGGTCAGGGTGTAGCCACTAACGCCCGAAGGCCGCAGGTTGGTGAACTCGTAGTAACCACTCGCGTTGGTGGTGGTGGTCAGGCTGACGGACGCACCCAGGTCATTCAAACCGGTCAGCTTGACCGTGGTGCCGGAGATGGCCGCCTCGCCGGCTTCCTTGATGCCGTTGTTGTTGACGTCGTAGTAGACGAAACCCGACAAGTTGGAGACCTGCAATTCGCCGAAATTGTTGTTCACGCTGGCGTCGCCCGCCTTCAGCGTGACCGCTGCGATCTGGTCGTTGGTGACCGTGCCGCCCAGCGAGCCGGCGGTGTCCTTGCCGTCCAGGAAAGCGACTGGCTGGGTCTCGTTGACCGTGTAGGTGCCCGGACGCAGATTGATGAAGCTGTAGCTGCCGTTGGCCGCCGTGGTGGTGGTCAGGGTGACCGCGCCCAGGTCGCTGGTGCCCGTCAGCTTGACGGTCACACCGCCGATGGCGGCTTCGGTGCCGCCCTTGATGCCGTCATTGTTGGCGTCGACATAGACAAAGCCGGCCAGGCTGGCGGGCAGCAGTTCGCCGAAGTTGTTGTTGCTGCTGATGAGGCCCGGCGTCAGCGTGATCTGCGCGATGACGTCGTTGGTGCTGGCGTTGCCGCCACCTGGGAGCCCCGGGGTGTCCTTGCCGTCGAGGTAGCCCGCCGGTTGACCTTCGGTGACGGTGTAGTTGCCGGGGCGCAGCCCGACAAACTCGTAGTACCCCGCGCCGTTGGTCGTGGTGGTGGTGGCCGTCACCGGCTGGCCGAGGTCGTTGGTGCCAGTCAGCGTCAGCGTCACGCCGGTGATGGTGGCTTCGGTCCCGGCCTTGATGCCGTTGTTGTCGAGGTCGACATAGACGTAGCCGTTGATCTGCGCGCCAACCAGTTCACCAAAGTTGTTTTCGGTACTGTTCGCGCCCGAGGTCAGCCCGATGCCACTGATGGTGTCGTTGACCGAGGTGTTGCCGCCCAGCGAACCGGCGGTGTCCTTGCCGTCGAGGTAGGCGCCCGGCTGGGTCTCGGTGACCGTGTAGGTGCCGGGGTTGAGGTTGGCGAATTCGTAGAAGCCGGTTGCCGATGTCGTGGTGGTCAGGTTGACCGCGTTGCCGCCGGTGTCGGTGCCCGTCAACGTGATCAGGACGCCGCCAATCGGGAAGGTGCCGTTGGGGCCGGTGAGGCGCTGCCCGTCGTTGTCGAGGTCTTCGTAGACGTAGCCCGAAATGCGGGCCGGCACGATGACCGGGTTGTAGAAGCCGGCGTCGATGGTGTCGTTGAACTGACCAGGGTTCAGGTTGACGACGCCGCTCAACGGGCCGTTGCTGTCCAGCGCCGGGTCGCCGCCGACCAGGCTGTGGCTGACCAGGCTGTAACCCGCGGGCGTGACGAACTGGACCTGGTAATCAAGGCCCGGCAGCAAGCCGACGAACTCGTAGTAGCCATTGGCCAGGGTGGTGGTGGTCCGCAGGACTTCACCGGCCTGGATGATGTTGTCGTTGTTGAGGTCGCGCACCAAGTTCACCGTCGCGCCGCCGATGCCCGACTCGCCGACATCCTGGATACCGTTGCCGTTCACGTCGTTCCAGACCCGGTCGCCGAGCCCGGCAGCCACCGTCTGGATGAGCAGCGGCTGGAAATGCGCACCGTTGCCGTCCTGGGTGTCCAGCACCGCGCCGATGGCTTGTCCCAGGCCGGGACGGAAACCCGTGCCGCCGTTCAAGGCATCGGTGGCCAGCGCGTTCGCGACGATCTGGTTGACTGTCGTCGTGTTGTAGCCCGCGATGTTTCCCGAGGCTTGCGGGTCGTTGCCCATCAGGGTCCAGATCGCCGCTTGGAACTCGCGCCAACCCGTGCCGAGCACCGTGTTCGGGTTGTTCAGCAGCCAGTTGATGTTGTCCAGGGTGGTCAGGCCTGGGTTGCTGACGGGCCCGGAGTAGCCCAGCGTCGGCATCGCGGCCCCGAGAACGGCCAGTTCGGTGGAGGAGTAGACATCAGCCACATAGGTCGCGGCGCTGATCGCGGCCCGCTGGTCCAGGCACCACGACCCCATCGTGCCCAAACCCGGATAGTTGGCGCTCGACTGGAAGATGTTGATGTCGAGGAACGTGCTCGTGCCGCCCGCCGTGCCGGGTGGCGGAGCGCTGATGTTGAAAGTGATGCGAGGAACTGTCATGTCTCAATCTCCTGAACCCGACCTGCGACAAATTTGCCAGCGAAGTCAACGTGGCTAAACGCTTCAACCGACGGTGCTGTGCGCGCTGCCCAAGCGTTCGATGAACACCCGGGCAGCCGTTTGAATCCGACAGTCATGAATGACCGTCTGGCGCGCTCGCCACTTGGCTGCCGCCCCATCCGCGAACGCCTTTACTTGCGGCGGCGGACGACGAAGACGGCGGCGGCGATGGCCAAACCAACCAGGGGCAGCGTGCCGGGTTCGGGCAGAAAGTCGGCATGGGCCAGCTGCGTCGTGCCAACGAAGAAGGCGGCGGTGGCCAAAATGTGCTTGAGGGCTGACTTCATGTATTTCTCCAATGCGGTGTGGATGCGAGCAACTTCGTGGAGCACCACGATGCGCTGTCGTTAGCAAACGGCGGGCCAATGGAAAAAAAGCCAGCGTTTTCATACATCTAAGTCGAGTTGGGGGGGCGATGTGACGCCAGGTGTAAAGGGCTTCGACAGGTCGTGATCTCGGGTGCCTGGGGCATTCGTCCCATGCCTTTGAAACGGGCGGTAACAATCTAGGCTTTGGTCGCGCTGGACCTTCGAATGGGGCCTGTGCAGCGGGATCCGTCCAGCGCCAAGCCAGTCCGGACCGGAACCCTCGGCTGCGAGCCTGCTCGCTGCAGCCCAGTGGTCGGCAGGCCGCGTGGGGTGGGCATGTCCCTACACTCGGCCCGCACCGGATCACGAGGTCGAGCCATGGCTGCACCCTGCGTTGTTGTTGCGATTTTCTGCACGTTGCTGGCGCTGTGCGTGCCGGGCTTCGTCCATGCCCAGACCTTGCGCTGGGCCAGCCAGGGCGACAGCCTGACGATGGACCCACATGCGCAGAACGAGGGGCTCACCAACAACCTCAACGGACAGATCTACGAGCGGCTGGTGCGGCGCGACCGACTGTTGAATATCGCGCCGAGCCTGGCGGTCAGCTGGCAGCAGGCCGCGCCGCTGGTCTGGCGCTTCAAGTTGCGACCCGGTGTCAAATTCCACGACGGCAGCGCGCTGACGGCCGATGACGTGGTCTTTTCTGTTCTGCGGGCGCAATTGCCGACATCGAATTTCAATGTCTACGCCATGGCGCTGGGCACGCCGGTGGCCCTCGACGCCGAGACGGTGGAGTTCCGCCTGACGCGCTTCAACCCGATCTTTCTGCAGCACCTGGACACCATCTTCATCATGAGCCGCGCCTGGTGTGAGCGGCACAAGGTGACGCGGCCGCTGGACCTGAAGAACAAGGAGGAAAGTCACGCGGCTTTCCATGCGAATGGCACCGGCCCGTACGCCATGCTGAGCCGGCAGCCGGGTGTCAGGACCACCTTCAGGCGCCACCCGCAGTGGTGGGGAACGTGGCTGGGCAATGTGCAG
The DNA here is from genome assembly GCA_031383435.1 of Betaproteobacteria bacterium. Classification (GTDB taxonomy): domain Bacteria; phylum Pseudomonadota; class Gammaproteobacteria; order Burkholderiales; family Burkholderiaceae_C; genus Rubrivivax. The sequence goes on from JANMZP010000139.1 coordinate 4,730, forward strand.
GCCGTCGACTACACGCCCATCGGCAACGACGCCACGCGGCTGGCCGCCCTGGTGTCCGGCGAGATCGACTTCGTGCTCGACCCCGCGCCGCGCGACGTGCCCCGGCTGCGCAACACCGCCGGGGTGAAGGTGATCGAAGGGCCCGAGAACCGCGTCCTCTTCATCGGCATGGACCAGCAGCGCGACCAGTTGCTGTACGGCAGCCTGAAGGACCGCAACCCGTTCAAGGATGTGCGGGTGCGGCGCGCGCTGTACCAGGCCATCGACATCGAAACCATCAGGACCAAGCTGATGAACGGCCTGAGCGCGCCCACCGGCAACATCCTGGCCAGCCCGCTGGGCAGCTACGGCGACCCGGCGTTCGAAGTGCGGCTGCCTTTCGACCTGGCCAAGGCCCGCGCATTGATGGCCGAGGCCGGCTACGCCGACGGCTTCGAGGTGACGATGGACTGCCCCAACAACCGCTACATCAACGACGAGGAAATCTGCGTGGCGCTGGCCGCGATGTGGTCGCAGTTGAAGGTGAAGCTGAAGGTCAACGCGCAGCCGCGTGCGCTGTGGTTTCCGAAGATGGAAAAGTTCGACACCAGCCTGTACCTGCTGGGCTGGGGCGGCGCCGTCACCGATGCCGAAACCACCTTCACGCCAGTGCTGCGGGCACCGGCTGAAAACGGCGTCGGCCTGTACAACTGGGGTCGCGCGAAGAACGAGAAATTCGAAATCCTGGCCGTGGCTTCCAGTCAGGAAGTCAACCCGAAAAAGCGCGAAGACCTGGTCAAGGCCGCGTTGCGGGAATACCAGTCACAGACCCATTTGATTCCGCTGCACCGCCAGATGATTCCGTGGGCCATGCGTGCCAACGTGGACGTGGTGCCGCGTGCCGACAACTGGCTGGAAGTGCCCTGGGTGACCAAGCGCTGAAGACCGGATTCAGCGGCTTGCGCGGCGGCGCACCGATTCGATGTAAGCCTGCCCGTCAGGCGGCAGGCCGCTGCGCTGCGACGTCCAGATCATCTCGCCCAGGCACTCCATCACTTCGTGGTGCGCGGTGTGCAATGAATTGCGGCGCGCAGCCAGCAATTCGACGGCCTGGCGGATGCCGGTGGGCTGGTCGATGGCGAGCTGTTCGTGGATCGACAGGTGCATCGACAGGTGCAAAAACGGGTTGGTGCGGCCGTCTTCCACGGTGTAGACGGCGGCTTGCGCAGCGGGCTCGTCGGCCAGGTCGCCGTCGTATTCCGGGTGCTGGATGATCCACTGGGCGGCGATGGTTTCCATCGGGTCCAGCGGCAGGCCGCTGCGCTGCTTGGCATGGGCGCAGCAGAAGAATCGGCGGACGTCGGCTTGTGAGGGCTGGAACATCCGAGAATTGTCGCCTGCACCGCCGCTGTTCTTTTTTGTTCTTCTGCCGACTGCCCATGTTGCCTTCCTCTTTTCCGGTGCACGCCGCTGAATCGCTGCCCCCGCCGCTATCTTCAGCGACCCCGCCAGCGACCCCGCCAGCGTCCTTGCCAGCACCCCCGCCCTGGCGTGAAGCGCTGGCCCTGGCGCTGTGGCTGCTGCTGACCATCGCCTGGCGTCCGCTGCTGCTGCCTGACGAGGGCCGCTATGCCAACGTGGCCTACGAGATGCTGCGCGGCGATGGCGTGGTGCCCACCTTGAACAGCTTGCCGTTTTTCCACAAGCCGCCGCTGCTGTACTGGCTGGACGGCGGTGCGCTGCGGCTCTTCGGCATCAACGAATTCGCCGTGCGCTGTGGCCCGGCGCTGCTGGCCTGGGTGCTGGGCATGGCGCTGTTTTTGCACGCCCGGCGCTGGCACGGCGTGGCCGTTGCGCGCTGTGCGCTGGCGGTGCTGGCGACCAGCCCTTTCTTCTTCGTCGGCGGGCAGTACGTCAACCACGACATCGGTGTGGCGGCCTGCATCACCGCGGCCTGCTTCAGCACCGTTCGCGCGGTAGAAGACCCGCAGCGCACATCCCACCGCTGGCTGATGCTGGGCTGGGCTTTCTGCGCCTTGGGCGTGCTGGCCAAGGGTTTGATCGGCATCGTGCTGCCGGCTTGCATCATCGGGCCGTGGTTGTTGGCACAGGGCCGCTGGCGGCAAACGCTGTCGCTGCTGCACCCGCTGGGCCTGTTGGTTTTCGCCGCCGTGGTGCTGCCGTGGATGGTGGCCATGCAGCAGCGCTTCCCGGGCTTCTTCGACTATTTCATCGTCGAGCAGCACTTCCGCCGTTTCACCGGCACCACCTTCAACAACCGCATGCCGGTGTGGTTCTACGTGGCGGTACTGCCGCTGCTGATGCTGCCGTGGAGCCTGTGGCTGGCCGGGCTGCGACCGGCCTTGCTGCGCAGCGTGGTGCCGCAACATAGCGCCGCGCGCGTCGGCTTGTACGCCTGGTGGACGCTGGCCATCGTCGGCTTTTTCTCGCTGCCTTCGTCCAAGCTGGTGGGTTATGTCCTGCCGGCGCTGGCACCGGTGGCGGCCCTGCTGGCGCTGGTGCTGACGGCCCGCCGCACGCCCTGGCCGCGCGTGGCGGCGGGTGCGGCTGTGGCCTGTGTCGCCATCGTTGCTTTCCTGGCCTGGAAGGCGCCCGGCTCGCACCGCGAACTGGCGCGCACCTTGGGCGCACAGGTGCAGCCCGCCGACCGCGTGGCCTTCATCGACGAAGTCTTCTACGACCTGCCTTTCTATGCCCGCCTGACGGCCCCGGCCATCGTGGTTTCGGCCTGGGACGCGCCCGATGTGGCAGCGCATGACAACTGGCGCAAAGAGCTGTTCGACGCCACCCGCTTCAGCCCCGACCGCGGTGCCAGCGTGTTGTGGGCCTGGCAGCGGCTGGCTGAATTGCCCTGCTTCAGTGGCTCCTTCAGCGGCAGGGTGTGGATCGTCGCGGCGGCCGAGCACCGCGCGCGCCTGGTGGCCGCCATCGAAGGCCTGACCCTGGTGCAGGCGGTGCGTGGCGTCGAGCTGGTGTTCGTGCCGGGCCATGCCTGCGCGGCGGCTGCAACGCCTGTCATCACACCTGTGATTGCGCCCGCGATCACGCCTGCCAGCGCGCTGGCCCCGCGCGCGCCGTGAGCCCGGGCACCACGGCCTTGCTGCTGCGCTATGCCGGCGTGGGCGGCCTGGCCACGCTGGCGCACTGGGCCCTGCTGGCGGTGCTGGTGGAAGCCGCTGCCGTGGCACCGTGGCTGGCCTCGGGTTGCGGCGCGGTGCTGGGGGCGCAGGTGGCTTTCGTCGGCAACCGCCGTTTCACCTTCGGCCATGCCGGGCCGCTGTGGCCGGCCTGGTGGCGCTTCATGGGCACGGCGGTGCTGGGCGGTGTGGTCGGCATGGCCATCGTGGCGGCCGGTGTGGCGCTGGGCGGCCACTACCTGCTGGCGCAGGCGGTAGCCACCGCAGCGGGCCTGCTGCTGACCTTCGCCGTGAACCGGGTCTGGACCTTCGGCTGAACTTTCGGCTGAACTTTCGACTGAACTTTCGACTGAACTTTCGACTGACGGGCTTCAGACCAGGCGCACGCGGGCTGCGCCGAGGTCGGCCTTGAAGTCGTCCGAGGCCAGGTAGGCCAGCTCGCGCACCCGCGCTGCAGCGATGGGGTCGGGTGGCGTGTCGGCCGCTTCTGCTACCGCGCCGGCGTCGCCGGGATGGCAAAAAATCAAGCTGCCTTCATCGGGCAGGTCGACCAGCCAGCTTTGCATCAGGCGGCGGTAGTCGGTCTGCACAAAGTCGTAGACGCCATACAGCTGGGTGTTGGCCTGGCGGCGCAAAGCGACCAACTGCCGCCCCAGCGTGCGCCCGCCGGTGCCTTCGATCAGCAGGCGTTTGACGGTATAGCCCGGCCCCTGCACGCGGCCGGTGTGGCGCACGCGGATGTCGGCGCGCGGTGCCAGCAGGGCCAGCAGCGCGTCACGAACCTGAGGCAAATGGTGCACATGCTGGTGGCCATCGACATGGCTGGGTGCCTTGCCGCGGCCTTGCTCGAAGGCCTGCATCTGCGCCTGCAGTTCAGCGCGCAGCGCGGCTTGCGGCAGACGCCGCAAGTGGGCCTCGACGATCAGCGTTTCCAGCGGCGGAAACTGCGGCCACAGCGCCGCCAGTTCGGGCGACAGCGGCCGGCCTTCGGTCAGGTTGACGTGCAGGCCGGTGCGCACGCGGCCTTGTCGCACCACCGCCAGCGCCGCCAGTTCGCGGGCGGCCTGCGGCCAGCGCGGGCCATTCACCAGGCACGACACATCGGTCAGCCGCCAGGCCTGCGCCAGTTGCACGATGCCGCGGTCGATGGCCGGCGACAGGCCGTAGTCATCGGCGCACAGCGCCAGCGCCTTGCTCACGGCGCGGGTTCGACGGTGTCGCTGATGCGCCCCTGCCCGGCGTTTTCGCGCAGCAGGTAAACCGGGCGCCGTTTCACCTCGGTGAAGATGCGGCCGACGTATTCGCCCAGGATGCCGATGGACAGCAGCTGCACGCCGCTGAAGAACATCAGGCTGACCACCACGGTGGGCCAGCCCGGCACCGGGTTGCCATTGACCAGGTGGTCGATGACGATCCAGCCGCCGTAGCCGATGGCGCTGACGGCAATCACACCGCCCAGGCCGCTCCACAGGCGCAGAGGCAGGTTTGAAAAAGCGGTCACACCGGTCAGCGCCAGGCCCAGCAGCCGGGTGAAGGAAAAGCTGCTGGTGCCCGCCGCACGCGGTGCCGGTTCGTAGCGGATGAACTCGGTGCGAAAACCGACCCAGGCGTACAGGCCTTTGAGAAAACGGTTGCGTTCGGGCAGGGCCAGCAGTGCGTCGACGACGCGGCGGTCCATCAGACGGAAGTCGCCCGCGTCGGCGGGTATCGGCACCGGCGAGCCGGCGTTGACGATGCGGTAGAACAGGTGCGTGCCCAGGCGTTTGGCCCAGGACTCGTCGCTGCGGTTGTCGCGCACCGCGCACACCGCGTCGGCACCCTGGCGCCAGCCGTCCAGCATCTGCGGCAACAGGCCCAAAGGGTGCTGGCCGTCGGCATCCATCATCACCACCACTTCGCCAGTGGCGTGCTCCAGACCGGCCGTCAGCGCGGCCTCTTTGCCGAAGTTGCGCGACAGCGCCAGGTAGCGCACGCCGGGCTGCTGCAGCCACGGGCGGATGACGGCGTCGGTGCTGTCGCGGCTGCCGTCGTTGACGACGATGATCTCCCAACCTGGGCTGAGGGCGGCCAGGGTGGCGCTCAATTCGGTCAGCAGCGTGGGCAGGTGGCCGGCCTCGTTGTAGGCCGGCACCACGCAGCTGATCGACGGCGTGTGGCGGCGCGACAAGGGCGCGGCAGCGGCAAAGTTCGGTGAGGGCAAGACGGGGTTCAGTGGAGGCCCACGGAGGCGTGCGGCGGCAGCAAGTAGAACACGTAGGACTGGGGCGGGAAATGAACGCCGCGTTCGGTCTTGGCCGCGTTGAGCTGGCGGCGGTCGGCACTCCAGGCTTCGGCGCGCAGGGCACAGGCGCTGTCGCTGCTGCCGCAAACGATCACGCCGCCCTCGGCCAGCACGCGGCCGTCGTCCACCCAGGGCGTTTCAACGGCCGAATTCCACAGGCTCCAGTAGCGCGGGTGGTCGGCGGCATAAAAGGCCACCGACGCGGCCAGCGCGCGGGTGCCCGACACCCAGCGCAAGGGACTGCCCGTTTCGCGCCGCCAGATCTGGTTGACCTGTTGCGCAAGTTCTTCGCGCGGTTCGGCGACGGCCGGTGTGCCCAAAGTGGCGCGGGCTTGCCACCACACGGGCGAAAGCACCGCCACGGCCACCCAGATGACGCCCAGGGTGCGCCACAGGCGCGGCAGACTGAGCCCGGCGCCCGCGTCACGCGCGCGGCTCACGGCCAGCAGGGCCAGGCCGAAGGCGATGGCCAGACCCCACACCGACGCGGTGCGCGCGCCGGTGATGACTGTGGCCAGCATCGTGATCAGGATGGGCAGCACGGCCAGCCACCAGACCGGCTCGTTGCACGGCCGCAGCGGGGCGATGGCGGCCTGGAAAAAGCTGCGGTGGCAGGCCGGGCCGGTCAGTGCCAGGCGCAGCGCCAGAAAAGCCAGCAACGGGAAGACGCATTGGGCCAAGGCAAAGCTGAAGGCGCGCATCACCGAAGCGCCGTGGCTATCCTGGCCAGTGGCTTCCTGGGCGTATTGCAGCGGCCCGTGCACCTGCGACAGCAGCCAGCTGGCATGTGGTGCCAAGCAGACCACGAAGGTGGCAACGGCCAGCGCGAACGGTGCCGACAGCAGGCGCGCGCGCCAGGCAGGCAGCCACAGCGCCGTGGCCAGCAAGGACAACAGCAGCACGCCCGAGTAGTACTTGCCCAGCACGGCCAGTGCGCAGGCCAGCCCGCACAGCACGGCGTCGCGCGCCTGGCCGCGCTGCATCAGGCGCACGAACAAGGCTGCGGCCCAGGGCCAACTGGAGATCAGGATGGCATTGGCGTTGAAGCGCATGGCCAGCGTGGTGATGCCGGGCGCCAGCGAGGCCACGGCCACGGCCAGCAGGACCCAGTGCCGGGGCAGGAATTCGCGCGCCAGCACGGCCAGGCCGACCAGGCCGACGGCGCTGTTGAAGGCCGACAGCAGCGAGTAGCCGAGGTGCGATTCGGGCACCACCGCGAACCACAGCCCGACCACCCAGGCCGACAGCGGCGGGTGCTTGTAGTAGCCCCACTGCCAGCCTTGGGCCCAGGTGTAGGCCTCGACCATGTCGCCCGGCGCGTCGAAGTTCGACCGCGAGGTGACGCCGACCCAGGTCCACAACAGCAGATGCACCGCCACCAGCAGGGCCAGCTGAGTCGGGATGGAAATCGAACGTGTGGTGACCGGGGCGCCGACCGTCGTTTGCAGGGAAGTGGACACAACAGGTCCACCGGCGGCAGCGCAGCGCGGCGCGCGTTCGGTGCGTGAAGAAGGATGCCGGAATGTAAATGGGCGTAAAGGTTCTGGACGTGTGGAATCTACGCACAACCCCATGCGTGAGGGGGCTGGCGGGCGTGCAGAAAGTCGCGCAGCGTGACGCCGCTCGTCAATTCAGGTCTTGGGGCGGGGGTGATTCGGGCGCATGCCAGCCGCCGTGGGCCGGGCTGGCGGCGCGCTCGGCGCGTTCGCGCGACCACAGTTCTTCCAGTTCCTGGCGGCCCTGCTTGACCAGTGAGATCAGCTTCTTCTCGTCGCCCTGGTGCGGCGCCATCTGCTGCAGCAGTTCGATGCTGTGGCGGCGAAAGCGCAGCGCCTGGTTGCGCGCCGCGTGGGCCTGCCAGCCCATCAGTTCCAGCACGCTGCGCCCGCTCATCAGCGCCGCGTCCAGGGTCTCGCGTTCGATGTGCAGCACGCCCCGGTGGTGCAGGCCGTACCAGTGGGTGGCGTTGCGGGCGCGGGCCACCAGCGTGGCCTGCGGGAAATGCTGGCGCACCAGGTCGACCACGGCCAGGTTTTGTTCGACATCGTCGATGGCCACCACGATGACCCGGGCCTTGTCGGCACCGGCCGTGCGCAGCAGGTCCAGCCGTGTCGCGTCGCCATAGAACGCCGGCCAGCCGAATTTGCGCAGCGATTCCACGGCCTCGGCGCTGTGGTCCAGCACGGTGGCGCTCAGGCCGTTGGCGTTGATCAGCCGACCGACGATCTGGCCGTAGCGGCCGAAGCCGCAGATGATGATGGGCGCGTGCTGCGATTCCTTGATCTCGGCCGGGCCGGGCTGCCTGTCGTGGCGCGCCAGGTGGGTGCGCCACCAGCGATCGGACAGCACCAGCAACAGCGGCGTCAGCAGCATCGACAAGGCCACCGAGGCCACCAGCAGGGAGGCGGTCTCTGCAGCCAGCACACCCGCGCCCTGCGCAGCCTGGAAAACGACGAAGCCGAACTCGCCGCCCTGGGCCAGCAAGATCACGAATACCGGCCGCTCGGTCAGCGGGATGGGCATGCTGCGCGCCATCAACCACAACACGAAGGTCTTCAGCAGCAGGAAGCCCGCCACCGTGGCCGCCACCACGCCCGGGTGGGCCAGCACGGCGCCGAAGTCGATGCTCATGCCCACCGCGATGAAGAACAGCCCGAGCAGCAGGCCCTTGAACGGTTCGATGTCGGTTTCCAGTTCCCGGCGGTACTCGCTTTCGGCCAGCAGCACGCCGGCCAGGAAAGCCCCCAGCGCCATCGACAGGCCCACGCTCTGCATCAATGCGGCGGTCGCCACCACCAGCAGCAGCGCGCTGGCGGTGAAGATCTCGGGCGTGTCGCTGCGGGCGATCCAGCGCAGCGCGGGGCGCAGCAGCAAGCGGCCGCCGAAGACGATGGCGGCGATCACGCCGAAGGCTTTCGCGGCACCCAGCCAGCCGCTGCCGGCCGTGGCTGCCGCACCCGCTGCACCCGCTGCACCGGCATCAACGGCCTGCGCAATGGCCAGCAACGGGATCAGGGCCAGGATTGGAATGGCCGCGATGTCCTGCAGCAGCGACACGCTGAGCACGCTCTGGCCAGCGGTGGTGGCCATCAGGTTGCGCTCGTTCATCACCGACAGGCCGATGGCCGTGCTGCTCAGCCCCAGGCCCAGGCCGGCGACCAGCGCCAGCCGCCAGTCCAGGCCCGCCAGCATGGCGGCCCCGGCGATCAGCGCGGCCGAGCCCAGCAACTGCGCGCTGCCCCACCCGAAGATGGGCCGGCGCAGTGCCCACAAGCGGCGCGGTTCCAGTTCCAGGCCGACCAGAAACAGCATCAGCACCACGCCGAATTCGGCGAACTCCAGCATCGCCTTCGGGTCGGTCACCAGCTTCAAACCCCAGGGGCCGATGGCGATGCCGGCGGCCAGGTAGCCGATGATGGAACCCAGGCCCAGCAGGCGCGCCAGCGGCACCGCCAGCACGGCGGCACCCAGGTAGATCAGGCTGGACTGCAGCCAGGCGGTGCCGTGTTCCATGTTCAGTCTTCAGCGCTTGGTCGTGCGTCGGCGGGCACCGCACATTCGGGTGCCGGGTCCATGTCGGCAATCTCGGGCCAGTCCGGCCATTGCGCCAGCCGTTGCACGAACAGCGCGGCGTGCGCGGCCAATTCGGCGTCGCCGATGCGGTGGGCACCGTGCAGCACCAGCGACGGCAGCCAGCGCAGGCCGACCAGCGCGGCGGTCTGTTCGTAGGGGTAGAGAAAAGCGTCGAAGAAATAGCGGTTGTAGCCGTCGGGGCGGTAGGAGTCTTCCGGTCCGCCGGTGGAGGCCACCAGCCACAGGTCTTTGCCGCGCAGCGCCTCGCCACCGGGTCCGTAGGCCCAGCCGAACGCCAGCGTGTCGTCCAGCCACAGCTTCATCAACGGCGGCATCGAATACCAATGAACAGGGTGCAGCCACACCACCAGCTTGGCGGCCTGCAAAGCGGCCTGCTCGGCGGGCACGTCGATGAAGTAGTCGGGGTACAGCGCATACAGCGAACGCACCGCAATGCGCGCCTTGACGCGGGCCGGGTCGGCCTGCGCCAGCGCATGCAACAAGGCCCGCGTGACCCGCGACTGCTCAAGTTGCGGGTGGGCAGTGATGACGAGGACTTCAGCCATCGGGCGTGCGCATTCCTGGGTTGACATGGGGGTGCCGGCTGAGCGGCTGGCGCTATAACCATACCCGACACGGCGCGCTGCGCCGCACCCGCTGACTGGATGGCAAGCGCATGAAGCACTACAAGACACTGGCCGAGATGCAAGCGCTGATCGGGCAAGACCTGGGCAGCAGCGACTGGCTGACCGTGGAACAAGACCGCATCAACCAGTTCGCGCTGGCCACCGGTGACCAGCAATGGATACACACCGACCCGGTGCGCGCAGCCAGCGGGCCTTTCGGCGCGACGGTGGCCCACGGCTTCCTCACGCTCAGCCTGGTACCGGTGTTGGGCGAAACGGCTTTCACCGTGGACGACGTGCGCCTGGGCGTCAACTACGGCCTGAACCGGGTGCGCTTCGCCGCGCCGGTGCGCGTGGGCAGCCGGGTGCGCGGGCACTTCAAGTTGCTGGCCTATGAAGCGCTGGAAGGCGGGGCGCAGATGACGGTGCAGGCCACCGTCGAGCTGGAAGGTTCGAGCAAGCCGGCCTGTGTGGCCGAGACGGTCTCGCGGCGCTACATCTGAGCATCCGGCGGCCAGCCGATTCCCTCCAATTGGGGAGCCGCCGGGGCGCCGGCGCTGGCCCACAATCTTCTGTATCAAGGGCTGTGGAGACGACATGAAGGTGCTGCTGGTTGACGATCACCCTCTGGTTCTTTCGGCGCTGCAGGCGGTGATCCAGACCATCGGCCACGACACCACGGTGGTGGGTGTGGACAGCGCGGCAGCGGCCCGCGCCGCGATGCGCGACGACGCCGACTACGACCTGGTGTTGCTTGATCTGGCACTGGGCGATGCCGACGGCTTCGACGTGCTGATCGAGTTCCGCGCCGCCTACCCCGCGGTGCCGGTGGTGGTGGTGTCGGCCAGCGACCGCACCAGCGACGTCATCCGCGCCATCGACAACGGGGCCATGGGTTTCGTGCCCAAGAAGTCCAGCCACGGCGAATTGCACGAAGCGCTGCGCATGGTGATGACCGGCTCGATGTACGTGCCGCCGGCCATGCTGGGCCTGGAATTCGGCAGCAGCAGCCGCGCCGTCAGCGACACCGTGCCGGGCGTGATGCGGCCCATGGGCGCTGGCAGTGCAGCCGGGGCCAGCGGTTTCGCCGAAGCGACGCCGCTGGGCGCTGCCGCTCGGCCTGAAGCGCACCAGCGGCTGCCGACAATCGACGAAGTCGGCCTGACGCCGCGCCAGGCCGAGGTGCTGGGTCTGCTGCTGCAGGGGCTGCCCAACAAGCTGATTGCGCGCCAGTTGAACCTGTCGGTGGAAACCGTCAAAGACCACGTGGCGGCGGTGTTGCGCGCGCTGGGTGTCAGTTCGCGCACGCAAGCGGTGCTGGCGGTCAGCCAGATGACCCAGGGGCAGGGCGGCTTCTACACCTGGCGGCCGCCGCAGCGCTGACATGGAGCCCCCAAGCTCGCTAGCGCTCGCTACCCCCGTTCTTGTGAAGTTTTGGGGCCGTCCGCCAGCAGCCCGGCAGAGCCGGTTCTGCGGCGGGAAGCATGATCAACCCGGATCGACATGGCAACAGAAACCCTGACGCCGCCCGAGCCCCTTGCCACGGCTCCCCTCGCGCACGGGGGTCGTGTCGACCACCTGCTGGCGCTGTACGTGCAGACGCCGGCCGTGCTGACCGGCAACCTGTTCGGCATGGGCCTGGTCACCGCCATCTACTGGCCGTTGGCTGAAACCGCGCACCTGCTGTCCTGGCTGGCTGTCATCAGCGGGCTGTGGCTGGTGCGCCTGGCGCACTACCTGCGCTTTCGCCGGCAAAGCAAGCGCGAGGCCGATGCCTTGCGCGTCTGGCGGCGCAGCTGGGTGGCGCTGGTGTTGTGCCAGGGCGCGATGTGGGGCCTGGCGGCCTGGTGGTTCTGGGGTCTGGGCTCGCCGTACCACAAGGTGGCGCTGCTGCTCATCGTCTTCACCTACTGCCTGGCTTCGGTGCAACTGCTGGCCACCCAGAACGGGGTGTTTCTGGTCTTCATCGGTCTGGTGCTGACGCCGACCATCGTGCGCGTGGCCAGCGACAGCAGCCAGCCCTTCCATTTGCAACTGGCCTGCGTGCTGACGCTGATGTTCTGCATCACCGTGTTGATGGCGCGCACCTACAGCAGTGCGCTGGGGCAGGCCATCGCCTTGAAGAGCCGCACTGACGAACTGGCGCTGAAGCTGCGCACCGAAAAAGCGCTGGCCGACGAAGCCCGCCGTGCCGCCGAAGCCGCCAACCGCGCCAAGACCCAGTTCTTCGCTGCCGCCAGCCACGACCTGCGCCAGCCGCTGCACGCCATGGGCCTGTTCGCCGAAGCTTTGCGCCAGCGCAGCCACGACCCCGAAGTGGCCAGCCTGGTCAACAGCATCAACGAAAGCGTGGACGCGCTGGAAGGCCTGTTCAGCGAACTGCTCGACATCACGCGCATCGACACCGGCGGCGTCGACGTGAACCCAGCACCGGTGCGCATGCGCGAACTGTTCGCGCGGCTGCGCCTGCACTTCGAACCGGTGGCGTTTGAGAAGGGCTTGATGCTCAGCTTCCACGGCGAGCACCGCGTGGCGATGGCCGACCCGGTGCTGCTGGAACGCGTGTTGCGCAACCTGGTCAGCAACGCCATCCGCTACACCGACGACGGCGGCGTGCTGGTCAGTTGCCGCGCGCGCCAGGGCCAGTTGCTGCTGCAGGTCTGGGACACCGGCATCGGCATCAGCGAGGCCAGTCTGCCGCGCGTCTGGGACGAGTTTTTCCAGGTGCAGAGCAACCGCCCGCTGGAAGCCCACCACCGCAAGGGCCTGGGTCTGGGCCTGGCCATCGTCAAGCGCCTGACCGCGCTGATGGGGGCCAGCGTCAGCGTGCGTTCACGCCAGGGCCACGGCACGGTGTTTTCCATCAGCGTGCCGGTGGGCAAGGCACCGCGCGCCAACATCGAAGCGGTGCCGCGTGGCGCAGCCAAGGCACCCTTGGGGCTGACGTTGCAGGGCCGCATGATCGTCGTCGTCGAAGACGAAGCGGCGGTGCGCGAAGGCCTGGTGGTGCTGCTGCAGGCCTGGGGCGCGCAGGTGGCGGCCTTCGACACCGTGGAGGCGGTTGAAGCCTGGGTGGCCAGCCCCAACGCCCAGCAGCCCGACCTGCAACTGGTGGACTACCGCCTGCCGCAGGGCCGCACCGGCATCGACGCCTTGGTGGCCCTGCGTGCGCGTTGGCCCGCCGCGCGCTTGCCGGCCATCGTCATCACCGGCAGCAGCCTGGGCGGCCATGAGGACGAAGCCGTCAAGTACGACTACCACCTGCTGATCAAACCGGTGCTGCCGAACAAGCTGCGCGCGATGATCGCGTTCAAATTGAACGTGAGGTAGGGCCGTCAGGCCCGTCATCGGGTCAGTTTGGGAAAGTGCCCGGCAGCAGGATGTTGCGGTCCACGTTGGCAATGTTCGTATGGCCGCAGAAGGCCATCGTCACGTCGAGTTCCTTGTGGATGATCTGCAGCGCCTTGCTGACGCCGGCTTCGCCCAGCGCGCCCAGGCCGTAAACCATGGCACGGCCGATCATGGTGCCGCGTGCGCCCAGGGCCCAGGCCTTCAGCACGTCTTGCCCGCTGCGGATACCGCCGTCCATCCAGACCTCGAGCTGGCCGCCCACGGCGGCCACGAGGGCCGGCAGGGCTTCGATGCTGCTCGGCGCGCCATCCAGCTGCCGCCCGCCGTGGTTGCTGACCACGATGGCATCGGCACCGCTGGCCGCCGCGAGCTTCGCGTCTTCGACATCCATGATGCCTTTGAGGATCAGCTTGCCGCCCCATTGCTGCTTGACCCAGGCCACATCGGCCCATGACAAGGTGGGGTCGAACTGCTCGTTCGTCCAGGCGGCCAGCGAATTCATGTTGCTGACGCCCTTGACGTGGCCGACCAGGTTTCTAAAGGTATGACGTTTGGTACCGGCCATGCCCAGGCACCAGCGCGGCTTGCTCATCAGGTTGATGATGTTGCGCAAGGTGGGGCGGGGCGGCGCGGTGAGGCCGTTCTTCAGGTCTTTGTGGCGCTGGCCGATGACCTGCAGGTCCAGCGTCAGCACCAGCGCGCTGCACTTGGCGGCCTTGCAGCGGTCGATCATGCGCACCATGGCGTCGCGGTCGCGCATCATGTACAGCTGAAACCAGAAGGGCGCGGCGGTGTGCTCGGCGATGTCTTCGATGGAGCAAATGCTCATCGTCGACAAGGTGAACGGGATGCCGAATTTCTCGGCCGCACGGGCGGCGTGGATCTCGCCGTCGGCGTGCTGCATGCCGGTCAGGCCGACGGGCGCGATGCACACCGGCATCTTCGCAGCCACGCCGACCATCGTGGTTGCGGTGCTGCGGTTTTCCATGTTCACGGCCACGCGCTGGCGCAGCTTGATCTTCTGGAAGTCGCTGCTGTTGGCGCGGTAGGTGCTCTCGGTCCAGCTGCCGCTGTCGGCGTAGTCGTAGAACATGCGCGGCACGCGCTTTTCGGCCAGCACGCGCAGGTCTTCGATGGTGGTGATCACTGTCATTGGGGGGTGTGCATTCAGCCGTATTCGCCGCGCGGCGCGATGCGGGGTGCAGGTCTGCGGCGCGGGGTGAAGTTCAGTTTGTTTTCGGAGGCCACCGTGCCCTGCACCTGCAGGCGCACGGTTGGTTGTTCGGTGATCTGATCGGGGTGCCACAAGCGCACTTCAACCTGGCCGTCGGGCACGCCTTCGATGCGCACCCGGCCCTGGTCGTCGGTGACCCCGTACCAGGGTGTGTTCGAGATGAACAAGTGCCCGCGCATGGAGTTGTGCAGGTGGCAGCCCAGCAGCACGCTGCCGGCCACGTCCAGCCGCAGTTCGGGGCTGGTGTTGTTGCCCTTGCGCTTGGCCGGCAGGCGGAACTCGAATTCCTTGGCCGGTGCGATGGAACCCAGCGGGCCGCCGGGCTGCGACCGCACGTGGTGGTCGAAGTTGTCCAGGTTGACGAAGCGCACGCTGCCGCCCACCGGCACCACCGTCACATAGGGCGCGAAGCGGATGTCCTGCTGTTCGATGACGGCCGTGGGCGGCAACGGCTGCGCTGCCCAGGTGGCGGTGGGCTGAACCAGCACCACGGTGTCGGGGGCGAAGCGGCCCTCGGCGTTCAGCACGGTCAGTTGCACAGTGCCGGCCCAGGCACCGGCGGCAGCGGTGAACAGCAGGGCAGCCAGGCCCGCGAGCGTGTGTGTCTTCATGCCGACGATGATAGGCGGCAGCCTACAGCCGCACCAGCCCGCCGGCGCGCACGCCCAGCAGGCGCAGGCGGCGGCTCAGGTCGACGCGTCTCAGGCACAGGCCGGCGGCGTGGCGGATGGCGTCGGCATCGGCCACCGCTTCGGGCAGGGTCAGGTCGCGCGTCACGGTCTTGAAGTCGTCGAAGCGCAGCTTGATGCCGATGGTGCGGCCGGCGTAGCCCTTGCGTTGCAGGTCGGTGGCCACCTGCGCGGCCAGTTCCGTGAAGATGCGCGTCAACTCGGCGCGGTCGCGCACGGCGTGCAGGTCACGCTCGAAGGTCGTTTCGCGGCTCATCGACACCGGCTCGCCGTGCGTCACCAGCGGCCGGTCGTCGATGCCGTGCGCGGCATCGAACAACCAGCGGCCGTGGCTGCGGCCGAAGTGTTCGACCAGCCAGGCGCGGTCGCGCGCCGCCAGCTGGCCGATGCTGCGCAGGCCCAGGTCGGCCAGCTTGTTGCCGGCCTTGGGGCCGATGCCGTTGATGCTGCGCACCGGCAGCGGCCAGATGCGGGCCGGCAGCTCGTCCAGCGTCAACACCGTCAGGCCGTCGGGCTTGTCGAGTTCGCTGGCCATCTTGGACAACAGCTTGTTGGGCGTCACGCCGATCGAACACGACAGCCCGGTCGCACGCTTCACGGTGTTGCGGATCTCCTGCGCCACCGCGCGCACGCCGCCGGCCGGGTCGTGGGCCAGGCTGTCCTGCGCGCCGGGCCCGTCGGTCAGGTCGATGTAGATTTCGTCGATGCCGCGGTCTTCGATGACCGGTGCCACCTCGGCCACGGCGGCCTTGAACAGCCGTGAGTAGCGGCGGTAGGCGTCGAAGTCCATCGGCAGCAGGATGGCTTCGGGCGCGCGCTGCGCGGCCTTCATCAGGCCCAGGCCCGAATGCACGCCGAGGTCGCGCGCCGGGTAGGTGGCGGTGGTGACCACGCCGCGCCCGGTGTAGCCGGCCAGGGTGGCGTAGCGCCGCGTGCCGTCGGGCTGCTGCACCGGCTGGTGGCGCCGGCCACCGCCGATGACCACCGCCTGGCCGGCCAGGTCGGGGTAGCGCAGCAACTCGACCGACGCATAGAAGGCGTCCATGTCGAGGTGGGCGATCCAGCGGCGGTGCGGCATGGGCGGGGCCTGCGCCGCGTCGCTTCAGCCCAGGCGCTGCCGGTGCCGCGCCACTTGCGCCAGCACTTGTGAAGGCGCGGTGCCACCGACCACCTTGCGCGCCGCCAGCGAGCCGCGCAGGGTCAGCGCCTCGAAGACATCGGCGGTGATGGCCGGCTGCATCGCCTGCAGGTCGGCCAGCGGCAGTTCGCTCAGATCGACACCGCGCTGGATGGCCACTTTCACCGCATGCGCCACCGCTTCGTGGGCGTCGCGAAAGGCCAGGCCCTTCTTCACCAGGTAGTCGGCCAGGTCGGTGGCGGTGGCGTAACCCTTGAGCGCCGCACGTTCCATCGCGTCGGACTTCACGGTGATGCCGCCCACCATCTCGGCCATGATGCGCAGCGTGTCGCCCAGCGTGTCCACGGTGTCGAACAGCGGCTCCTTGTCTTCCTGGTTGTCCTTGTTGTAGGTCAGCGGCTGGCCCTTCATCAGCGTCAGCAGGCCCATCAGGTGGCCGATGACGCGGCCGCTCTTGCCGCGCGCCAGTTCGGCGACATCCGGGTTGCGCTTCTGCGGCATGATCGACGAGCCGGTGCAGTAGCGGTCGGCCAGGTCGATGAAGCCGAAGTTCTGGCTCATCCAGAGCACGATCTCCTCGGCCAGCCGCGACACGTGCACCATGCAGATCGCCGCGCAGGCGCTGAATTCGAGCGCAAAGTCGCGGTCGCTGACGGCGTCCAGGCTGTTCTGGCAGACCCCGTCGAAGCCCAGCGTGCGCGCCACGCGTTCGCGGTCCAGCGGGTAGCTGGTGCCGGCCAGCGCCGCCGCGCCCAGCGGCAGCACGTTCACGCGCTTGCGCACATCGGCCAGGCGGTCGGCGTCGCGGGCGAACATCTCCACGTAGGCCAGCAGGTGGTGCGCAAAGCTCACCGGTTGAGCCACCTGCATGTGCGTGTAGCCGGGCATCACGGTGTCGGCATGCTGGGCGGCGAGCTCCACCAAGGCGTAC
>JANMZP010000045.1:0-14028 GCA_031383435.1 Betaproteobacteria bacterium
TGTTCTCGCCGAAGAACTGGTGAAACATCTGGCCGACCGGGCTTTTCAGGAAGGCCACGCCGCCTGAGTGCCCGGGGCAGTGCCACGAGTAGCTGCCGTCCTGCGCATAGTCCATCAGCGCCTTGAAAAACGGCGGCGCCAAGCCGTCCAGGTAGCTCTTGGCTTCGCGGATGATGTGCCGGGCCACAAATTCTGGCGTGTCCTCGAACATGTGGATGAAGCCATGCAGCTCGCGCAGGATGTCGTTGGGGATGTGCTGGCTGGTGCGCGTTTCGCCGTAGATGTAGATCGGGATGTCGGCGTTCTTGAAGCGGATCTCTTCGATGAACTTGCGCAGGTTCAGCACCGCCGGATCGAGATCGGGGCCGGGGGTGAATTCGTTGTCGTCAATGGACAGGATGAAGACACTCGCGCGGCTTTGCTGCTGGGCGAACTGGCTCAGGTCGCCGTAGCTGGTGGCACCCAGCACCTCGAAGCCCTCTTTCTCAATGGCCGAAGCCAGGGCGCGGATGCCGAAACCCGAGGTGTTTTCCGAGCGGAAGTCCTCGTCGATGATGACGATGGGGAAACGGAAGCGAAGCATCGGCGGGACCTTGGTGCGAAAAGAAAAGAGCGCGAAGTGTAGGGGCGCGTAGTGGCAATGGATATGGCGGTGGAAAGTGAGGTGACTACACTGTCTGCGCACCGCCGGTGCAGCAACGTGGACAGGAGGCGACGCTTGGACTGGAACACCCCGACCTTGTGGTGGCTGGCGGCTGGCGTGCTGGTGGCCGTCGAACTCGCCACAGGCACGTTCTACCTGCTGATGCTGGGCCTGGGCTGCGCAGCCGGCGCGCTGGCCGCCCAGACCGGCTTGGGCGGCACCGCGCAGATGGTGGTGGCGGCTGCGGTCGGGATCGGGGCCACGACGGCTTGGCACCTGAAACGCATGCGATCACCCGCTGCCGCACCGGCCGAGAGCAACCGCGACGTCAACCTCGACATCGGCCAGCACCTGCATGTGGCGCACTGGGAAGCCGATGGCTCGGCCCGCGCGCCCTACCGCGGCGCCAGTTGGGCCGTGCGCTACGCCGGCAGCGGTGCGCCGCAGGCCGGCGAGCATGTCATCGTCGCGCTGAATGGCAGCGAACTGCGCGTGGCGCCGCTCGCTGCACCCTGAACCCCTGAGAAAGCACCATGGAAATCGCGCTCGTCGTCGCCGTCATCGCCATCATCTTCATCGTCCGCTCGCTGAAGATCGTGCCGCAGCAACACGCCTGGGTGGTTGAAAGGTTGGGCAAGTACGACCGCACCCTGACGCCCGGCCTGAGCTTCGTGGTGCCTTTCGTCGACCGCGTGGCCTACCAGCATTCGTTGAAGGAAGTGCCGCTGGACGTGCCCAGCCAGGTCTGCATCACGAAGGACAACACGCAACTCACGGTGGACGGCATCCTCTACTTCCAGGTCACCGACCCGATGCGCGCCAGCTACGGCAGCAGCAACTACATCGTGGCCATCACCCAGTTGGCGCAAACCACGCTGCGCAG
Organism: Betaproteobacteria bacterium; assembly: GCA_031383435.1. Taxonomy (GTDB): domain Bacteria; phylum Pseudomonadota; class Gammaproteobacteria; order Burkholderiales; family Burkholderiaceae_C; genus Rubrivivax. The sequence goes on from JANMZP010000045.1 coordinate 1,527, forward strand.
CGTGATCGGCAAGATGGAACTGGACAAGACTTTCGAAGAACGCACCCACATCAACGCCGGCGTGGTGGAAGCGCTGGACGAAGCGGCGCTGAACTGGGGCGTGAAGGTGCTGCGCTACGAGATCAAGGACCTGACGCCGCCGGCGGCCATCCTGCACGCCATGCAGGCGCAGATCACCGCCGAACGCGAGAAGCGCGCGCTGATCGCGGCCAGCGAAGGCCGCCGCCAGGAGCAGATCAACATCGCCACAGGCGAACGCGAGGCCTTCATTGCGCGCAGCGAAGGTGCCAAGCAGGCCGAAATCAACAAGGCCATCGGCGAGGCTGCGGCCATCACCGCCGTGGCCGACGCCACGGCCGACGCCATCCGCAAGATCGCCGCAGCCATCCAGCAACCGGGTGGCGAACAGGCGGTGCAGTTGAAGGTAGCCGAAAAAGCGGTCGACGCCTACAGCCATCTGGCCAAGACCAACAACACCATGATCGTGCCGGGCAACATGGGCGAAGTGGCCGCTTTGATCGGTACCGCCATGACCCTGATGAAGGGCACCCCGGCGGTTGCCAAGCCCGTCCTGTGAGCACCGCATTGAACGTGTTGGGCACGCCGCTGGTGGCTTGCTCTTTCGACCCCCTGACCGGCTGGTTCCGCGACGGCTGCTGCCAGACCGACGACCACGACCAGGGCAGCCATGTTGTCTGCGCGCGCATGACGGTGGGCTTCCTGAACTTCCAGATGGAGCGCGGCAACGACCTCATCACCCCACGCCCCGAACAGCGTTTTCGCGGCCTGAAGCCGGGCGACCGCTGGTGCGTCTGTGCCCTGCGCTGGCGTGAAGCCTATGAGGCCGGTTGCGCCCCGCCTGTCGTGCTCGAGTGCACGCACGCCAAGGCGCTGGAGTTCGTGTTGCTGGACTGGCTGCGCAAGCACGCCGTCGCACCCGCCGCCCAAGGCTAGAATCGAACTCGCTGGCAGCAGAGTTGTCAGGCATTGGAAGGGTGGATGAGCGGCTTAAGTCGCACGCCTGGAAAGCGTGTGGGGGTTAATACCCCCCGCGGGTTCGAATCCCGCCCCTTCCGCCAAAGACACACTGCACACTGCACACTGCCCACCAACACCCGCACGCCAAGTGCCGGGCCGCGTTGCAGCCCTCCGAACAGCCCCTCCAGCCGGGGCTTTTTTTGTTTCTGGGCGGTCATGGCGTTTGCCGCCGGTGCCGTTCAGCCCGTGCACCCCACGAACTAGGTGCGCCTTGGGCAACGGCATCCCAACTTTGGGCGATGTCACGTCGGCGCTGGCCGCAGAACACTCTGCTTCGCCAGGCCTCACCACGCGGCCGGCGCCGGGCCCGCTGTCACTTTCAGGGTTCGGTAACGCAACCCGATGGAGACACACACCATGGCCAAACGCCCGAACGCCAACACGTCCAGCCCCAAGCCCCAGGCCGGCGTGACATCCGTATCCGCCAGCGTCGAAGAGATGCTGCTTGCCGCCCAGACCAGCGGTTCCGATTCGATGGAAACCGGTCGCTACATCGTCACCTTCAAGGAAGGGGCGATGGAAGAAGGCGTCAAGGCCCTGCGTGCGCAGTCGATGCGCACGGCCGACGCACGTGACTTCAGCGACCAGTCCGTTTCGATGGAGGCGCTGGGCGACGCGGACGCCCTGGTCTACCCCGAGATCGGCGCGGCCTTGATCGGTGCCGGGGCGGCGCAGTTGCGCAGCATGAGCGCAAGTTCGGAGTTCGCCAGCGACGACGCCATGCAGATCATCGAACCGGAGTACTTCGTGTTCCCGGAAGGCAGCAACGACTACTTGCGCGGCTTCCTGCGCGCCGCCGAGACCATCGCCCGCGACCTGGGTGAAACCGATGGCGAGGCACCCGACACCGATGAAGAAGTCAAGGTGCTGGGCAACACCTGGGGCCTGAATGCCTGCCGCGTGCCGGCCAGCCTGCGCAACGGCCTGGGCATCAAGGTGGCCGTGCTGGACACCGGCTTTGCCATCGGCCACCCCGACTTTGTCGGTCGCCCCATCGTCAGCGCCACCTTCGTGGGCCAGCCCGTGCAGGACCTGCATGGACACGGCACGCACTGCGTCGGCACGGCCCTGGGCCCGCAGGCACCCAGCGGCACCACGCCGCGCTACGGCATCGCCTTTCGGGGCTCGATCTTTGTCGGCAAGGTGCTCAGCAACGTCGGTGGCAGCGTCGGCGGCAGCGTGCTGGCTGGCATGAACTGGGCCATTGCGAACGGTTGCCAGGTGATCTCGATGTCGCTCGGCGGCGCGGGCCCGGTTCAGGCCGCCTACACCGCGGCCGGCCAAGCGGCGCTGCAACGCGGGCTGTTGATCGTGGCTGCGGCCGGCAACGGCAGCGGTGCGCCGACCGGCTATCCGGCCAACTCGCCGACGATCATGTCGGTGGCGTCGCTGGACAACAATCTGAGCCCGTCATCGTTCTCCAACCGCGGCAAGATCGAAATCGCGGCACCCGGCCGTGACGTGTTCTCGGCAGCGCCCATGCCGCGCCGCTACGCCACGATGAGCGGCACCAGCATGGCCACGCCGCACGTGGCCGGTTGCGCCGCACTGTGGGCGCAGACCAGCCCGGCACTGCGTGGCGTGGCGCTGTGGAACCGGCTGCGTTCCAGCGCCCGCGCGCTGCCTTTCCCGGCCAGCCAGGTGGGTGCCGGCTTGGTGCAGGCGCCCTGAAGGCCGACGCGACGGCGGCGCCGCGCCGCGCAGCTGCCCGCCAGCCGTGCGGGCGGCGGCGGCACAATCAATGCCCGCTGATGGCACTGGAGAAGCACATGGCCACGACCCGAAAAGCAGCGCCCACGGAATGGGTGGTGACCTTGTCCCCAGGCACCGCCGTCAAGCCAGCCGGTGCCGCGCTGGCCAAGGCCGGCCTGCGGGTCGACCAGGTGCTGGACGCTATCGGCGTCATCACCGGCAGCGGCGCGGCCGGATTGGGCGCGAAGCTGCGACAGGTTCCCGGTGTTGCCGATGTGGCCGAGCAGGCCCGCATCGACATCGGGCCGCCCGATGCACCGGTGTCCTGAGCCGCGCGGGTGCGCACGCCGCTGAAGGCGGTGGAAGCCCTTCCAGCGCTGCCGCTGACAGGCGATGGCAGCGTGGGCACTGACCGGTGGGCCGGGCCCGAACGCTAGAATTCGCGCGGGCTTGCCAGTCGCCCTTCCGCCACGCTGTTCACCGCAACGTGCCACTTCGCGCGGTGCCACCTGCCGGCTTGGCCCCGCGAATTTCCACCCCAACCCGGGTCCCGCCTTGCGAGGTGGATCCGGGCATGACCAGGACACCCGCAGATGGGCGCGCAATGGAAGGCCAAGCACAAAGACCTGGCGTCAAACGCCAAGGGCCGGCTCTTCGGCAAACTGGCCAAAGACATCATGATCGCCGCGCGCCATGGCGCCGACCCGTCGGCCAACGCCAAGCTGCGGCTGGTGGTGGAGCAGGCGCGCAAGGTGTCGATGCCCAAAGACACGCTGGACCGCGCCATCAAGAAGGGCGCAGGCCTGAGCGGTGAAACGGTGCACTTCGAACACGCCCTGTACGAAGGCTTCGCACCGCACCGGGTGCCGGTGATGGTCGAAGTGCTGACCGACAACCTGAACCGCGCCGCCTCGGAAATGCGCGTGCTGTTCCGCAAGGGCCAGCTCGGCACTTCGGGTTCGGTGTCTTGGGATTTCGCGCACCTGGGCCTGGTCGAAGCTGAACCGGCAGCAGCCGGTGCTGATGCGGAACTGGCCGCCATCGAAGCCGGCGCGCAAGACTTCGAAGCCGCTGATGAAGTCGGCGTGACGGTCTTCCTGACCGACCCGACCGATCTCGACCTGGTCAGCCGCGCCCTGCCGGCGCAGGGCTACACGGTGCTGTCGGCCAAGCTCGGCTACAAGCCCAAGAATCCCGTCAACCCCGCCAGCCTGAGCGCCGAGCAGCTGGACGAGGTGGAAACCTTCCTCGCCGCGCTGGACGCCAACGAGGATGTGCAGCACGTCTACGCCGGCCTGCAGGGCTGAAGCCCGCAAGCCCCGCACAACAACAAGATCACCCGACCATGACCGACGCCAAAGACGCCACCGAAGCCCCAGCAGCCGCCGCGCGCCCGCCGCTGCCCGACCACTTGTCTGCCGACCCGCGCAGCCCGCACCACGTGGCTGCGGTCTTCGAACACGAGATCGGCATCCGCTTCAACGACAAGCAACGCTTCGATGTCGATGAATACTGCCTCAGCGAAGGCTGGGTCAAGGTGCCGGCCGGCAAGGCCGTCGACCGGCGCGGCCGGCCGCTGACCGTCAAGCTCAAGGGCAAGGTCGAAGCCTTCTACCTCTGAGCCAGCAGGCGCTCGTACAGCGCCGCGTACTGCCGCGCCGGGCCGTCCCACGACAGTTCCTGGCCCATGGCCGTTTTGACCAGGCCGCCCCACACGGCCGGCTGGGCTTTGATCGCGATGGCGCGCCGCACGCAGCGCTCCAGCGCAGCCGGCGTGGCCGCGTCGAAACAAAAGCCCGTGGCCGTGCCCTTGGCCAGCGACTCGGGCGTTGCATCCACCACCGTGTCGGCCAGGCCGCCCACGCGGCGCACGATGGGCAGCGTGCCGTAGCGCAGGCCGTACATCTGGGTCAGCCCGCAGGGCTCGAAGCGTGACGGCACGGCGATGGCGTCGGCACCCGCAATGAGCCGGTGGGCGCGCGCTTCGTCGTAGCCGATGTGCACGTGCACGCGTCCCGGGTGGGCCTGCTGCGCCATGCGAAAGGCGGCCTCCAGGGCGGCGTCGCCGGTGCCCTGCAAGGCCAGTTGCAGACCGGCCTGCAGCAGGTCGGCCAGACAGGCCAGCAGCAGATCCAGGCCCTTTTGCGATGTCAGCCGGCTGACCAGGGTCAGCAGCAGCGCACGGTCGTCGATCTCCAGGCCCAGTTCGGCCTGCAGCGCGCGGCGGCAGGCCAGCTTGCCGGCCATGCGTTCGGCGTCGTAGCAACTGGCAATGGCCGCGTCGGTGGCCGGATTCCAGATCGCTTCGTCGATGCCGTTCAGGATGCCGCTGACCTCGCCAGCCCGGCTGCGGATGACACCGTCCAGACCACAGCCGAACTCATGGGTGGCAATTTCACGCGCATAGGTCGGGCTGACCGTGCTGACGTGCTTGGCAAACTGCAGCCCGGCTTTCATGAAACTGAGTTGGCCGTGGTACTCCAGGCCCGACGGCGACATCAGCCGCGACGAGGTACCCAGCAGCGGCCAGTCGTGCATCGAGAACAGGCCCTGAAACGCCAGGTTGTGAACGGTGAAAACGGTGGCGGCGCGGGTCGGCGTGTGTTCGGCGATGTAGGCGCAAGCCATGGCCGCATGCCAGTCGTGGGCGTGAACGATGTCGGGGGCCCATTGCGGGTCGGCATCTTCAGCCGCCAGGTGGGCCGCGATCCAACCCAGCAGGGCGAAGCGCTGCAGGTTGTCAGGCCATTCCTCGCCCTGGTCGTCCTGGTAGGGATTGCCGCTGCGGCGGTACAGGTAGGGCGCGTCGATCAGGTAGACCGGCAAGGTGCTGCCCGGCATGCGCCCCAGCAGCAGGCGCACCCGCAAGGCACCGAAACACGAACCGATGTCGATCACGGTGCGGGCACCCTGGACCGCATCCAGCATCGCCGGCAGGCCGGGCAACAGCAGGCGCACATCGGCACCCGCTTCGGCCTGCGCCACCGGCAGGGCGGCCAGCACGTCGGCCAGACCGCCGGTCTTGACCAGCGGAAAGACCTCCGCCGCCACATGCAAGACCTTCATCCACCGCGCTCCACTTCCTGCAGCCGGCGCAGCATGTCGCGCGTGACCAGGGTGATGCCCGATTCGGTGCGGTAGAAGTGCTCACTGTCGGCCACCGGGTCTTCGCCGATCACCATGTGGTCGGGAATGACGCAGTCGCGGTCCACCACCACGCGCGTCAGCCGGGCGTGCCGGCCCACCTGCACACCCGGCAGCAGGACGCTCCAGCTCACCGACGAATAGGAATGCACCCGCACTTCAGAGAACAGCACCGTGCGGAAAACCGCGCCGCTGACGATGCAGCCTCCTGAGACCAGCGATTCGATCGCCGCGCCGCGCCGGTCGGGCTGGTTGTGCACGAACTTGGCCGGCGGCAGTTGCTGCTGGTAGGTCCAGATCGGCCAGTTGGTGTCGTACAGGTTCAGCAGCGGGTCGGTCGCCGTGAGGTCCATGTTGGCGTCCCAGTAGGCGTCGATGGTGCCCACATCGCGCCAGTAGGGCGGCATGCCGGGCTTGCCACCCACGCAGCTGAGCTCGAACGGGTGGGCCACCGCCAGGCCGGCCTTGACGATCTTGGGGATGATGTCCTTGCCGAAATCGTGGCTGGAATTCGGGTCGAGCATGTCGCGTTCCAGCTCGCGGTACAGGAAGCGCGCGTTGAAGATGTAGATGCCCATGCTGGCCAGCGTGCGGCCGGGCTTGCCGGGGATGTTGGGCGGCTCAGGCGGCTTTTCGACGAAATCGAGGATGCGGCGCTCTTCATCGATGGCCATCACCCCGAAGGCCTTGGCCTCTTCGCTGTCGACCTCGATGCAGCCCACCGTGCATTCGCTGCCGAACTGGCGGTGCAGGGCGAAGTGGTCGGCCAGCATCAGGGCGTAGTTCTGCTTGTAGATGTGGTCGCCCGCCAGCACCACCACGTAGTCGGCGCGGTAGGCGGCCAGGATGTCCTGGTTCTGGTAGACCGCGTCGGCGGTGCCGCGGTACCAGCTTTCTTCATCGACCCGCTGCTGCGCGGGCAGCAGGTCGACGAACTCGTTCATCTCGCTCTTCAGGAAGGCCCAGCCGCGCTGCAGGTGGCGCAGCAGGCTGTGGCTCTTGTACTGGGTGATGACGCCGATACGGCGGATGCCGGAATTCATGCAGTTCGACAGCGCGAAGTCGACGATGCGGAACTTGCCCCCGAAATAGACCGCCGGCTTGGCCCGCGTGTCGGTCAGGTTCTTCAGTCGGCTGCCCCGCCCGCCGGCCAGCACCAGCGCCACGGCGCGGCGCGGTAGGTCCAGGCCCTGGGCCACATCGATAGGCTTCATGAACACTCCTCGCTCGAGTCAAGCAACAAAATTACAGACTTATCGCTGCGACGCGGGCCTGATTCAGCCGCAGCCGCTTGAAACCATACATCACAAATCACATGCAGTGTCATCGGTAAGATACTGATTTAAATAGATCAGAACACCCGTAAGAAATCGTTCCACGTGGATCAGACGATATGCACAGGCAAATCTGTGTAATGAAACTACTTTTCTACCACCGCGCTTGCCATTGACGCCACGCTGGCCGTTCAGAGACACTCAGCGCCGTCCTGCACGATCCTTGCGTCCGCCACCAGGCCCCCACAACGCCTCTGCACCATGCCACACAACACCCGCCAGGCCACCGCCACCGTCGCCATCGCAGGGCCCACCGCAGCGTCGGTGAACCGCCACCTGCTGACCACCGTGGGCGCCGCGCCGGCCACCGCCACGCCCACCGAGATGATGCTGGCCGTGTCCCAGGTTGCGCGTGAGGCTTTGTCCCAGCGCTGGGTGGCTGGCGACAGCGCCGACCGCGCCGCCAAGGCCCGCCGGGTGAACTACCTATCGATGGAGTTTCTCATCGGCCGGACCCTGTCCAACGCCCTGGCCGCGCTGGATTTGAAGGGTGAGATGGGCACCGCCGCCCGCGAACACGCCAACAGCCTGGAAGACCTGGCCACAACCGAACCTGACGCGGCACTGGGCAATGGCGGCCTGGGCCGCCTGGCCGCCTGTTTCCTGGACAGCATGGCCACGCTGGAGTTGCCGTCCTTCGGCTACGGCATCCGCTACGAGTTCGGCATGTTCAAGCAAAGCATCCACGGTGGGCGGCAAGTCGAGTCGCCCGACCCCTGGGTGGAGGACGGCACGCCCTGGGAATTTCCGCGCACCGGCGTGCACTACCCGGTGCGCTTCGGCGGCTGGGTCGAGCCCGCCGCCGACCCCAGCCTGGTGCCGACCTGGCGTCACGCCGGCGAGGTCAACGCCAAGGCCTACGACATGGTCAGCCCCGGCCATGGCACCGAACGCGTCAGCACCTTGCGCCTGTGGAAGGCCGTGGCCCCCAGCCAGATCGACCTGCACGCCTTCAATACCGGCGACTACGCCCGTGCCGCCGAGTTCAAGAACCAGTACGAGAACATCAGCTGGGTGCTCTACCCCAACGACAGCACGCCGGCCGGCCGCGAACTGCGCCTGCGCCAGGAGTACTTCTTCACCAGCGCCAGCGTCCAGGACATCCTGGCCCGCCACCGGGCCGAGCACGGCGACTTGACCCACTTGTCGGACAAGGTGGCCATACACCTCAACGACACCCACCCGGCCATCGGCGTGGCCGAGTTGATGCGCCTGCTGGTGGACGAAAACGGTTTGGGTTGGCTGGCCGCCTGGGCCGTCACCAGACAAGTCTTCAGCTACACCAACCACACGCTGATGCCCGAGGCGCTGGAAACCTGGCCGGTGGCGCTGATGCAGCAGGTGCTGCCGCGACACCTGGAAATCATCTTCCGCATCAACGCCGAATTCCTGGCCGAAGCCGCCGCCCACCGCCCGGGCGACCACGACTTCCTGCGCCGCCTGTCGCTGATCGACGAATCGGGCGAGCGCCGGGTGCGCATGGCCCACCTGTCCATCGTCGGCAGCCACAAGATCAACGGCGTGTCGGCGCTGCACTCCGACTTGCTGGTGAAAACCATCTTTGCCGACTTCGCCAGCCTGTGGCCCGAGCGCTTCACCAACATGACCAACGGCGTGACCCCGCGCCGCTGGCTGGCACAAGCCAACCCGGGTTTGAGTTCGCTGATCGACGCCACCATCGGCAGCGGTTGGCGGCTCGACCTGGACCAGTTGAAACGCCTTGCGTCACAAGCCGAGCGTGACGATTTCCGCAGCGCCTTCATGGCCGTGAAGCACGCCAACAAGACGCGTCTGGCGGAGCACATTCTGGCCAGCACCGGCATCACGGTCGACCCGGCCAGCCTGTTCGACGTGCAGGTCAAACGCATCCACGAATACAAGCGCCAACTGTTGAACGTGCTGCAGGTGGTGGCCCGCTACCAGGCGATGTTGGCCGACCCGGCTGGCCCCAACGGCAATGGCTGGGTGGCGCGCACAGTCATCTTCGCGGGCAAGGCCGCCAGCAGCTACACCGCCGCCAAGAACGTCATCCGTTTGATCCACGACTTGGGTGCCGTCATCAACAACGACCCGCGCATCGAGGGGAAACTGAAGCTGGTGTTCATCCCGAACTACGGCGTGTCGGTGGCCGAATTGATCATGCCCGGTGCCGATTTGTCCGAGCAGATTTCCACCGCCGGCACCGAGGCCTCGGGCACCGGCAACATGAAGCTGGCACTGAACGGCGCGCTCACCATCGGCACCGACGACGGTGCCAACATCGAGATCCGCGAGCAGGTCGGCGACGACAACATCTTCATCTTTGGCCTGTCCACCGCCGAGGTCGTGGCCAGCCGAGCCGCCGGCTACCAGCCGCTGCGTCTGTATGAGGCCAACGACCGCATCAAGGCCGTGCTGGACGCCATCGGCAGCGGCCAGTTCTGCCCCGACGAACCGGGCCGCTACCGCGCCCTGGTCGATTCGCTGTTGTGGGGCGGCGACCACTACATGCTGCTGGCGGATTTCGACAGCTATTGCGCGGCGCAGACGCGTGTCGATGCGCTCTACCGCGACCCGGCAACCTGGGCGAAAAGGGCCATCGTCAACGTGGCCGGCATGGGTTTCTTTTCGTCAGACCGCACGATTGCCGAGTACGCGCGCGACGTGTGGGGCGTGAAAGCGAAGGGCTGATGGCCAAGCCGTCCAAAAAGGCCGGCGACGCGGCAGGTGCTCTCGCCGACGCCGAACTGACCGCGCTGCTACAAGCCCGCCACGGCGACCCGTTCGCGGTGCTGGGCCCGCACACGGCGGCCGACGGCACCCGCTGGGTGCGGACGCTGCTGCCCGGCGCGCAGGCGGTGCAGGTGGTGGCCGGTGCCCACGCCTGGCCGCTGGCGCAGCGCCATGCAGACGGCTTTTTCGAAGGCGCTGTCGCCGCGAAAGGCATCTACCAACTGCGCGTGCGCTGGCCCGACGGCAGCGAGGCGCTGATCGACGACCCCTACCGCTTCGGAGCCGTGCTGGGCGAGATGGACGTGTGGCTGCTGGGCGAAGGTTCACACCTGCGGCCTTACGAAACTCTGGGCGCCACACCGCGCGCCCTGGAAGGCGTCGCCGGCACCACTTTTGCCGTGTGGGCACCGAACGCCAGCCGGGTCAGCGTGGTCGGCGATTTCAACGCCTGGGACGGCCGCCGCCACCCCATGCGCCTGCGCCGCGAATGCGGCGTGTGGGAACTCTTTCTGCCTGGTGTTGTGGCCGGTGCGCGCTACAAATTCGAGCTGTTGGACAGCGCCGGCAAGGTGCTGCCGCAGAAGGCCGACCCCTACGCCCGGCAAGCCGAATTGCGCCCGGCCACGGCCAGCGTGGTGGCCGAGATGCCGCCCGTGGTGGTGCCCTCGCCCGCCCGCCAGCAGGCCAATGCGCTGGACGCGCCGGTCAGCATCTACGAGGTGCACCTGGCCAGTTGGAAGCGCAAAGACCGCAACCAGTGGTTGAACTGGGACGAACTGGCCGACGAGCTGCTGCCCTATGCCCAGGACATGGGCTTCACGCACCTGGAACTGATGCCGATCAGCGAGCACCCCTTCGACGGTTCCTGGGGCTACCAGACGCTGGGCCTGTACGCGCCCACCGCCCGCCACCAGGTGCCGGCCGATGCGGATTCCCCCTGCGGCAGCGGCGCGGGTTTCAGCCGCTTCATGGCCCGCGCGCATGCCGCCGGCATCGGCGTGCTGCTGGACTGGGTGCCGGCCCACTTCCCCACCGACGCCCACGGTCTGGCGGGCTTCGACGGCACCCACCTCTATGAATACGCCGACCCGCGCGAAGGTTTCCACAACGACTGGAACACGCTGATCTACAACTTCGGCCGCACCGAGGTGCGCAATTTCCTGGTCGGCAACGCGTTGTACTGGCTGGAGCGCTACGCGGTGGACGGCTTGCGTGTCGACGCCGTGGCGTCCATGCTGTACCGCGACTACAGCCGCAAGGCCGGCGAGTGGATCCCCAACGCCCACGGCGGGCGCGAGAACCTGGAAGCCATTGCCTTCCTGAAACGCACCAACGAAGTCATCGGCGGCGAACGCCCGCAGGCCATCACGCTGGCCGAAGAAAGCACCGCCTTTCCGGGCGTCAGCCGCCCGACCTACGCCGGCGGCCTGGGCTTCCATTTCAAGTGGAACATGGGCTGGATGCACGACACGCTGCAGTACATCGCCCGCGACCCCATCCACCGGCCTTACCACCACGGTGAGATGACCTTCGGCCTGGTCTACGCGTACACGGAAAACTTCGTGCTGCCGATCAGCCACGACGAAGTGGTGCACGGCAAGGGCAGCATGCTGGCCAAGATGCCCGGCGACCGCTGGCAGCAGTTTGCCAACCTGCGCGCCTACTACGGTTTCATGTGGGGCCACCCCGGCAAGAAGCTGCTCTTCATGGGCTGCGAATTCGGCCAGGACCGCGAGTGGAACCACGAGCACAGCCTGGACTGGCACCTGCTGCAGGACGCCGCCGAAACACGTCACGCCGGCCTGCAGCGCTGGGTGCGCGACTTGAACCAGCTCTACAGGGCCAGCCCGGCGCTGCATGGCCTGGACTTCAGCGGCGACGGTTTCGAATGGATAGACCACGACGACGCGCGCCGCAGCCTGCTCAGCTTCGTGCGCCAGTCGCGTGACGGCCAGCGGATGCTGGTGGTCTGCAACTTCGCGCCCACCGTGCACCACGGCCTGCGCCTGGGCGTGCCGGCCGCCGGCCGCTGGCGCGAATGCCTGAACAGCGACTCGGCCTTCTACGGCGGCAGCAACGTCGGCACGCCCCTGGGCGAAGCCCGCAGCGAAGCCGTGGGCAGCCACGGCCGCGCGCAGTCCATCGTCATCACCCTGCCACCGCTGGCCACAGTGTTCTTCGAATGGACCGTTTGACCGCCATACCGGCCGCCATGCCCATCCCGACCGCGACTGCGACCGCCGGCCACACGCCCCGGCTTGAAGTCGGCCTGCCCTGGCCGATGGGTGCCACGCACGATGGCAGCGGCGTCAATTTCGCAGTGTTTTCGGTACATGCCACACAGGTCGACCTGTGCCTGTTTGATGACACCGGCCGCGTCGAAGTGGCTCGCGTGCCGCTGCCCGCGCAGACAGGCGACGTGTGGCACGGCCGCCTGCCCGGCGCGGCCCCCGGGCTGATTTACGGCCTGCGCGCCCACGGCCCGTGGCGGCCCGACCGCGGCCACCGCTTCAACCCGCACAAGCTGCTGCTCGACCCCTGGGCGCGCGAGATCGTTGGCCAGATCGACCTGCGCGGCCCGC
>JANMZP010000070.1:0-10672 GCA_031383435.1 Betaproteobacteria bacterium
TGGTACCGCCACGGTGATGAAGCCGCGCTGCGCGCGGCCGTCGGCGCGCCGGTGGCCTACCCGCACGCCGCCGAACTGGTCGCCCACCTGAACGCGCTGGTGCAGCGCAGCCAGGGCCACCAGTCCAAGCACCTGGCCAGCCTGCTGCCGCGCCTGCAGAGCGAATGCGCGCTGCCCCAGGCCCTGCCCGACCTGCTGGCCGCCTGCAGCCGCGCGCAAGAGCGTTGGGAACACGCGTCAACCGAGCTGGACACCCTGGAAGGCCTGAACACCGAACTGGCCTTCCAGGGCTACCCCGACACCTTCCAGAAAGCCCGCCGCCTGGACCGGCAAGTCACGCTGTACGTGGGCCCGCCGAACAGCGGCAAGACCTACGCCGCCTTCCAGCGTCTGGCCCAGGCGATGGACGGTGCCTACCTGGCCCCGCTGCGTTTGCTGGCGCTGGAAGGGCGCGACCGCCTGGTCGCGAACGGCGTGCCCTGCAGCCTGCTGACGGGCGAAGAAAACGTGCCGGCCGACGGCGCGCGGGTGGTCAGCAGCACCATCGAGATGGTCGGCACCAACACGCCCATCGACGTGGCGGTGATCGACGAAGCGCAGATGATCTTCGACAAGGCCCGCGGCTGGGCCTGGACGCAGGCCATCGTGGCGGTGCCGGCCCGGGAGGTCATCATCATCTGCAGCGCCTACGCGGTGCCGGCCATCGAGAACCTGCTGGGCCTGTGCGGCGAACGCTGCGAGGTGCGCCACTTCGAACGCAAGCAGCATGTGCAGTTGCTGAGCCAGCCGGTGCCCATCACCGCGCTGAAACTGGGTGACGCCGTGGTGGCCTTCAGCCGCCGCGATGTGCTGATGCTGCGCGACCAGATCGCCGCCGGCGGCCACCCGGTCAGCGTGATCTACGGCGCGCTGCCACCCGAAGTGCGGCGCCGCGAGGCCGAACGTTTCGCCAGCGGTGAAAGTCACATCCTGGTGGCCACCGACGCCATCGGCATGGGCCTGAACCTGCCCATCCGCCGCGTGCTGTTCAGCACCCTGACCAAGTACGACGGCCAGGCCGACCGCCGCCTCGAAGTGGGCGAGGTGCACCAGATTGCCGGCCGCGCCGGGCGCTACGGCATGCACGAGGAAGGCTTCGTCAGCGTGCTGGCCGAGGCCGAGCCGACGGCGCTGCGCATCCTGAAAGACCTGCTGCCGCGCACCCCCGAAGCGCCCGTTGATTTCAAAGCGCCGGTGGCGCCCAACGGCTGGCACATCGACACCATCTCGCAGCGCCTGAACAAGACCGCGCTGCGCGAGGTGCTGGGCGTGTTCATGGAACAGCTCAAGCTGGACGACGCGCACTTCGCGGTGGCCGAACTGGAGCAGATGCTGGAGCTGGCCGAAGAGCTGGACAAGAGCGCTGGCCGGCTGACGCTGAAGGAACGCTTCACCTACGCGCAAGCGCCGGTGGACACGCGCACCGAAGGCCAGGTCGAAGAGTTCCTGAGCTGGAGCCACAACCACGCCGTGGCCGGCCATGCCGGCAAGCCGTGGTTTCTTGACGCGGTGGACGGGCACAGCCGCCTGGACCGCATGGAGCAAGCCCTGCGCGCCTGCACGCTGTGGCTCTGGCTGGACCTGCGATTTCCGAATGTCTACGGGCACCTGGACGCGGTGTTGGCGCTGCGCAGCAGCCTGAACGACGGCATCGAGCGGCAGTTGAAGGGCAAACGGCCGTTGGCGCAGCAGAGAAGGCCGCGGCGCTGAGGCATGCCGAGTTGGCAGACCAGGGATGAAGCCCCGTCGTCAACCTTGGCGGCCAACCGAGCATGCCGTGGGCTGGCGCCGGTAGCGGCTTTCGGCCACAAGCAGTTGCTTGCGACCGGCGGCTTGGCGGTGGTCCGTTGCGCCGCAGACGGCTACCGTGGCGCCAATCTCGTTGGGTTCGGCCGGTAACTTGCTACCCATCACATACGCCGCACGTCTGCCGCTGGCTCAACCACGAACAGGACATGCTCGTGGCCACCCTATTGTTTGACAAAGGCGTGCGCCCGGTCTGCCAGCCCGGCTTCCATGTCGGCCCACAACTGCGCCTGTGGCTGGCCGAAGTGCATTGCCACACCGCAGGGGCGGGGCGCGCTCGGCCGATAGCCTGGGGGCTTCATGAGCGGCCGTTACCGCCGCGACGACATAGGACATGGGCGAAACAACGGCTTGAGTCGATCCTCGGCCCTTGACTTAACTTAAAGATCGTGGACGTCGCGCCGAAAACACGGTTGTCGCTGTTCGCGCAGCGTGGCCAATTCCGCCCATCGACCAGGAAGGTTGTTTGTGAGATTTACCGTTGCCATGCCCGTCATCGTCGCCGCCGTCCTGCTCTGGGCGATGTCGCCGCGCGCGGCCGCAGCCGACAACAGCACCTCAGCGCTGCAATGGTCAGGCTCCGGGTTTCTCACGCTGGCGACCGGTAAGGTTCTCGGCGGCAGCAACGATCCTGCCACCGACAACGGCTATCGCTGCCCGTGCATGATCACCGACTACGCTCAGGGCGCCATCTACGAGAAGGGTGCGTGGAGCCTGGGCCCGGACAGTGCACTCGGCCTGCAAGGCACGACCACATTGGGCGACAGCGGCCTCTCGGTGACTGGCCAGGTGGTGGCGCGCGGCGCTCGCGATGGGCGAGTCAATCTCGAATGGCTGTACCTCGGCTGGGAGGTGAACAGCAGCCTGACGCTGCAGGTCGGCCGCAAGCGCCTGCCGCTGCTGGCGCAATCCGAGGTACAGGACGTCGGCTATGCCCTGCCCTGGGTCCATCTACCGCCTCAGGTCTATGGCTGGGAGGTCGTCAACTACAACGGCGCCAATGCGCTCTACCGCGGGAGCTGGGGCGACGCCTCGGTGCTGGTCAATGCATTTGCAGGCAACGAGACCAAGGAAGACTCGCCCTACTGGAAGCTGTACACCGGTCGCGCGACGCGCACCGACTCACGCTGGACCGGACTGGCCGGCGCCGAGGTGCGGCTGGCGTTGGCCGGGGCCGAATTGCGTGGCGTGTACGTCACCTCCAAGACGCAGAACCGCTTTGTCAGCGAAGGAGACACCGACTACAGCGCGCCGGCGCGACAGCGCATCTGGGGCCTTTCGGCGTCGTACGACGAGTCCGAGTGGGTGGGCCGGGCGGAATGGCTGTACATCGATAGGCACGGGGACTATGGCGGCGACCGCGCGAGCTTGCTGGCCTTGGGCCGCCGCTTCGGACCTTGGACGCCGATGTTGTCCTGGTCACGCTATCGGCTGCTCACGTTGTCGCCGGACACGCCGCGCGAGGGCCACGACCTGATGTCGGTGTTGCTGCGCCGCGAATTGGACGCCGGATCGGCGCTGAAGCTGCAACTCGATCACTGGAAAGACCGGGCGACACCGGGCTTCGAGTCCCCGCATGGCGACCGCAAGGTGATCAGCGTGGCCTATGTCCGCGTCTTCTAGCAGCGCGGGTGTTGACATGCCCCTGCTGAGTCGCCTGGTTCGCATTGCCGTGTGGCTGGTGGCCATGGGACTGGCGTCGCAAGTCCGGGCCGACGACATCGTCGTCATCGTGCACAAGGACAACGTCCAAGCGATCAACCTCAATTACGTACAGCAGCTCTACGTGGGTGCAGTTCGGGGGTGGCCCGACGGCACACAGGCGTTCGTGCTGGATCAGCCTGATGGATCGCCCGGGCGCGAACTTTTCTCCTTCAGCGTGCTGCAACGCAGCCCTGCCAACGTGCGCGCCATCTGGGCGCAGAACATCTTCACGGGTCGTGGCTTTCCACCCAAGGTGGCTGCCGACGAACAGATGAGGCGCATCGTGGCCGGCAACCGCAATGCCATCGGCTACATCCGTGCGTCGGAGGTTGACGCCAGCGTCCGGGTGATCAAGCGCTAGGGCGCTTGGGCAGTGTGCGCGCGGTGTCAAGCAAACCCTTGCCCACAACACCCGGGCTGTCGTCTTGGCAGGCGCAAGTCAACTTTGCGCGCCTGGTGGGGATCGTGGCCTTCTGCTGCTCGGTGTTCGTTGCGCTGGCTGCCCCGGCGGGCTACTTCTGGTTGTCCTACAGCGCCGAGCAGCGCGGGGGCCGCATTGCTGCGCGTTTGCATGCCGCGTTTGTCACGCAAGTCATCGCGCAGTCGCAGGGCGACTGGCGCACCGAAATTGCAGGATTGATCGACACCGATCTGGTGCCCAGAGAGCTGCCCGAACAGCGCACGCTGAATGACATGGCTGGCATTCAGTTGTCTGCCAGTGGTGTGCCGGTGGCCTGGCCGGTGCTGACCAGCCGTGCAGAACTGATCGGCCGCGGAGGTCAGGTCGGTGAAATGGCCGTGCACCGATCGCTGCAACCGGTGCTGCTGCGCACCGCAGCAGTGGGTGGCGTCGGGATGATGCTGGGTCTGATCATCTTTCTGTCCTTGCGTGTCTTGCGCCGCCGCGCACTGGAGCGCGCGACACAGGCGGTCCGCCGCGAAGAGGCCCTGGCGCGCGAGCAGATCGAACAGAGCCTTCAGGTGGTCTTCAGCCATGCGATCGACGGCATCGTGATGCTCACGGACCAGGGTGATGTTGTGTCCGCCAACCCGGCGGCAGAGAAACTGCTTGGCGCGACGACGGCGCAGCTCTTGGGCCGTCCGCTGGCGATGTGCCTGATGCCGGTCGGCGAGGACGGCCAGAATGCGCTGTCGGCCGTTGGCCAGTTCGAGGCGCGCGCCGTGCGACCCGATGGAACGTCGCTGGACGTGGATGTGACGATCAACGAGGCTGGCGCGGGTACTGAAACCAAGCACATTGCGATGCTCCGCGACGTGACCGAGCGAAAGCGGCAGGACGAGCGGTTGACCAGGCTGGCCAACTTCGACAGCCTGACCGGCTTGCCCAATCGCAGCCAGTTCATGCACAACCTGCGGCAGGCCATGGGCCGGGTCAGGCGCCACGGGCAGGCGATAGCGCTCATGTTTCTCGACCTGGACCGCTTCAAGGTCGTCAACGACAGCCTGGGACATGCCGTTGGCGACAAATTGCTGCAGCGCGTGGCAAGCCTGCTGGCCACGGCCGTGCGTCAAACTGACTCGTTGGCGCTTCGTGACTGCTCAAAGGAGGTCTACCGACTCGGTGGCGACGAGTTCACCGTGCTGCTGGAAGACCTGGACAGGGGCGAAAGTGCAGCGACAGTGGCGACCCGTTTGATCACCCTGCTGGAGCGACCTCTGGTGATCGATGGCAATGTGCTCTATGTGTCCACCAGCATCGGCATCGCAATCTTCGAGCCGGGCGACACCACGGATGTCGAGAGCCTGGTCAAGCAAGCCGATATGGCCATGTACCGGGCCAAGGAAGTGGCCCGAGGCTCCATTCAATTCTTCAGCGCAGAGTTGGGCACCAAAGCCAAGGCGCGCCAGGAAATCGAACTCGGCCTGCGTGGGGCACTGGAAGCCGGCCAGTTCAGTCTGCACTATCAACCCAAGGCCGACCTGTCGAGCGGCCGTGTGACCGGTGTCGAGGCCCTGCTGCGCTGGAACCGGCCCGGTCAGCCGACCATCGGGCCTGATCTCTTCGTCCCCGTGCTGGAGGAGATCGGGTTGATCGTGCCGGTCGGCCTGTGGGTGCTGCGCGAAGCCTGCCGGCAGGTGGCGCAGTGGAATCGCGCAGGCACGCGAGTGTTGAACGTCGCGGTGAACATCTCTTCGCGGCAGTTGCACCAGCCCGATTTGGCGGACCAGATCGGGGCAGCGCTGCAGGCCGCCGGGCTTGAACCGCAGCTGCTAGAGATAGAACTCACCGAGAGCATGCTGGTCGAGGACAGCGAGGCGGTTCTGCGCATCTTGCGCGGCATTACTGCGTTGGGTGTTCGAGTGGCGATCGACGACTTCGGGACCGGGCACTCCTCGCTGAGCTACCTCAAACGCTTCAACATCGATACCTTGAAGATCGACCGCTCCTTTGTGCGCGACACGCCTGGCGACTCCGAGGACAGCGCCATCGCGATCGCGGTCATCGCACTCGGTCACGGACTGAATCTCCGCGTAGTCGCCGAGGGCGTGGAAACCCGCGAGCAAGCCGCTTTCCTGCGCGAACATGGCTGTGACGACATTCAGGGCTACTTGCTCAGCAAACCCATGCCGGCAGCGGATCTGCCAGGCTGGATGGGCCAGCATGCCAGCGACTTTCAAGTCGAGCTGTCGACTGCCTGCCGACCCCGCGCTGATGCAGTCTGAGGCTGCGCAATGGTGGCTGCAGCCCAATCAAACAGATCGCCTTCAGTTGCGAGCGGCGCGGCTTTTGCCGGGGGAGGTCACCGTCTGCTCTGCGGCCACCAACTCGACGGCCTGAGTGACGGCTGAGGGTCGAAACCTGCCATCCACGCCGCCGAATCAGCCGCCCCATAACCGGCCGCGACAAACACCCGAAAACCTCGGCTAGTCAACGCCGATGATCTGGTTCAACACCGCGCAGGCCTGCGCGAAAACAGCCTGCGCCAGCTTGCCCTGCGGGTGCGGTTTCGCACCACGCGCCCGCCAGTCGAAGGACTTGGGCTGGTGGCACAACACGTAACTGGTCTGGCCTGCCTTGCGGCCACCCGCAGAGCCCACGGCCAGTGCGAATGGGTTCGTGGCGTTGTAGGCAGCCGTCGTCATGGCCAAACCGATGACGATGCCCGTTCGCGCGTTGAACGTGCCGGGCGACAGCACCAGCATGGGATGCAGGTCGCGCAGCTCGCCGCCGGCCTGAGGATTGCAGTCAATCCAGATCACATCTTGACGTTCAGGCACCCAGGGCCTGGAGGCTGCTTTCTTGGCAGAGGCTGGTTTGGAAGGCGCATGGGTGGTGCCCCTGCCGGTCACCACGCCTCACGCCCAACTGGCGCAACCGCCATGGCCTCGCCGCCGTGCGCGGCAGGGTCGAACAAGGCCAGGCGATCAGACAGGGTCAGCGGCTTGCGTCCCTGCGGCGTGATGACGATGCGGCCCTCTTCCACCGAGATGCGCACTCGCTGATCGACGGTCAGCCCAGCAGCACGGGCCACGGACGACGGCAGGCGCAGGCCCAAGCTGTTGCCCCAGAGCTTGATGTCGAGCGTGGCTTCAATCATGGCGGCCCCATCAATGTATAGACGCGTTTATACAAGAAAATGAGAAACGTGGGGGCTGGCCCTTGACGCAGGCCATCGTGACGGTGCCGGCCAAGGAAGTGATCACGGGCCTGAACCTGCCGATACGCCGCGTGCTGTTCAGCACCCTGACCCGGTACGACGGCCAGGCCGACCGCCGGCTGGAAGTGGGCGGGGTGCACCAGATTGCCGGCCGCGCCGGGCGGTGTGGCATGCACGAGGAAGGCTTCGTCAGCGTGCTGGCCGAGGCCGAGGCCACCGCCCTGCGCATCCTGAAAGACCTGCTGCCGCGCACGCCCGAAGCGCCCGTTGATTTCAAGGCGCCCGTGGCGCCCACCGGCTCGCACATAGCCACCAGTTCGCAGCGCCTGAACAAGACCGCGCTGCGCGAGTTGCTGGGTGTGTTCATGGAACCGCTGAAGCTGGACGACGCGCACTTCGGGGTGGCCGAACTGGAGGTGCGCGGCCATTCGGTCCACAGCGGCCCTGAGCGATCGCAAGGCCTGGTCGACGCCAGGCCCTAGCATCCGGTTGCCGTCCGTCAAGGGGAAAACATGCAGTTCGTGAGTCGGTGGGGTATCGGATGTGTGCTGTTGCTGCTGGCCCTGGTGGCGGCACGACCGGCCTGGGCGCAGGACGGCGCCACGGTGTTCAAGCTGTACTGCGCCACCTGCCACGAGGGGCCGGGCAACGACCGCGCCCCGACGCGCGAGGTGATGGGCCAGCTGTCGCCCGAGCAGATCCTGCAGGCGCTGGAGAAGGGCGCGATGCAGGTGCAGGCCGCCGAACGCAGCCGCGCCCAACGCCGCAGCGTGGCGGAATTCCTGTCGGGCAAGACCTTCGGCGCGGCGCCGCACCAGCCCTTTCCCGAAGCGGCCTACTGCGCCAACACCGGCGTGAAGTCGGACGCGTCGCTCCACGCGCCGGCCTGGAACGGCTGGGGCGTGGACCACGCCAACACCCGCTTCCAGACCGCTGCGGCGGCGGGGCTCAGCGCCGCGCAGGTGCCGGCGCTGAAGCTGAAGTGGGCCTTCGGCCTGCCCGGCGCCAGTTCGGGCGGCACGCAACCGGTGGTGGCCGGCGGGCGGCTGTACTTCGGCAAGGCCGAAGGCGACCTGTTCGCTCTGGACGCCAAGACCGGCTGCATCTTCTGGCGCACCGAGGTCGAAGCCGGCATCCGCTCGGCGCCCGTGCTGGCACCGCGCGCCGGCGGGGGCGTCACCGCCTACATCGGCGACCAGGCCGCCAACGCCTACGCCATCGACGCGGCCAACGGCAAGGTCCTGTGGAAGGTCAAGGTCGACGATTACCCGCAGAGCGCCATCACCGCTGCGCCGCAGTGGCACAACGGCCTGGTCTACGTGCCGGTGTCATCGCGCGAAGAGTCCAAGACCGGCGACCCGCGCTACCCGTGTTGCGCCTTCCGCGGCAGCATGGTGGCGCTCGACGCCGCCACGGGCCAGCAGGCCTGGAAGACCTACACCATCGCCCAGAAGGCCACGCCCAGCGGCAAGAACAGCGTGGGCACGGTGATCGTGGGGCCTTCCGGCGTGCCCATCTGGAACACGCCCTCCATCGACGCGCAGCGCGGTGTGCTGTACGTCGGCACGGGCAACAACTATTCGCCGCCGGCCACCGCCGCGTCCGACGCCATCGTGGCTTTCAACCTGAAGACTGGCGCCATGACCGTGCTGCGTCAGCATGTCGAGGACGACATCTGGAGCGCCAGCTGCCGCCGCCCCGACCGCGAGCCGGCGGTGTGCCCGGTGGCCGAGGCGCCCGATGCGGACTTCGGTTCTTCGCCGGTGCTGGTGACCACCAAGGCCGGCCAGCCTTTGCTGGTGGCCGGCAACAAATCGGGCCGCG
Organism: Betaproteobacteria bacterium; assembly: GCA_031383435.1. Classification (GTDB taxonomy): domain Bacteria; phylum Pseudomonadota; class Gammaproteobacteria; order Burkholderiales; family Burkholderiaceae_C; genus Rubrivivax. The sequence goes on from JANMZP010000070.1 coordinate 8,994, forward strand.
TCTGGGCGCTCGACCCGGCGGCGGGCGGCAAGACCGTCTGGGACCAGCAGGTGGGCCAGGGCGGCACCGGCGGCGGCGTGCTGTGGGGCCTGGCCGTGGGCGAGGAACGGGTCTACGTGCCGAACGGCTTTTTCGACGCGAAGAAGCCCGATGCCTCGGGCGCCATGACAGCGCTTGACCTGCACACCGGCAAGGTGCTCTGGTCCACGCCCAACCCGCCTTGCGGCGCGCGCAAGCCCTGCAAGCCGTCCCACGCTGCGGCGGTCAGTGCCATGCCCGGCGTGGTGTTCAGCGGCACCATGGATGGTCAGCTGCACGCCTACGACGCCGCCAACGGCCAGATCATCTGGTCCTACGACAGCGTTCGCAGCTACACCACGCTCAACGGCGTCAGCGCCAAGGGCGGCTCGATGAGCAACGCCGGCCCCACCATCGCCGGCGGCATGGTCTACGTGCAGTCGGGCTACGCGCACCACGGCGCGGTGACGCCGGGCAATGTGCTGCTGGCCTTCTCGGCGCCATAGCGCGGGCACCGGCGGCCACCGGCGGGGGCCGGATCGACCGACGGGACCTCACGACTTTCAATTCACGCTGCCGGCCTGGAGCGGGTCCTGGCGAACAGCTGGTGTGGAGCACGCTGGTTGATGAGCCTGAAGGCGACACGCTCCACAGCGTGGCTGATGTCAACCTGGGGCCATGCCCGAACAGCGGCGGTTGGTTGACGTCCACCGCGGCCTCATCGAAAGCCGCCGATGGGGGTCGGCCAGCTGAGTAGCGCGCGGTGAAGGACGTCGGAGCTGGCCGAAAGCATCGACCGGGTTTGCACGGGTGGTGTGTGCGCTGCGGCTGCAGTGTCATACAAGCTGAGATTCGTTGCCCGTCCGCGAGTTGGCTTGCATGCGCGAGCAGTCGAAGGATGGAAGCGATCTCAGGGCACACCGTAAAAACAAGGAGTGAGAGATGGCAAAAGTGATGAACAGTCTGCTGACAGCCGCCGCCGGCCTGGCGCTTTCGGGCGCCGCGCTTGCAGCGGCACCCACCGTGACGACGCAAGACTTCGTCGACAAGCTGGAGCTGCCCTGGGACATGGCGTTCATGGCCGACGGCACGATGTTCTTCACCGAGAAGTGCAAGGGGCTGTCGGTGCGGATGCCGTCGGGGGCGATCAACAAGCTGCATGGCGTGGGCACCACCGCCGGCTATGCCTCGGCCAGCGCCGACCTGTTCTGCGACGGCCAAGCCGGCATGATGGGCGTTGCGGTCGACCCGCAGTTCGCCAGCAACCGCTACATCTACGCCTACTCCAGTTCCAAGCTCAACGACAAGCTGGGCAACCGCGTGATGCGGTTCAAGCTGAACGATGCGATGACGGCGGTTTCCGACCGCAAGGACATCGTCGGTGACATTGGCTACAAGCCCAAGGCGACCAAGCATCCGTTCGGCGGCCCCGGTGCCCACAACGGCGGCCGCATCCGCTTCAGCCCCGCCGATGGCTTCCTTTACGTGACGACGGGCGACAACCACCTGGGCATCGGCCCGCAGAGCCCGACCTACATCGGCGGCAAGGTGCTGCGCATCGACCGGGACGGCAAGGCCGCGCCCGACAACAAGGCCCCGGCCGGCTTCGATGCGCGCATCTACACCTACGGCCACCGCAACCCGCAAGGCATCGCCTTCCG
>JANMZP010000106.1:0-23888 GCA_031383435.1 Betaproteobacteria bacterium
CTCGCCGCGGATCAGGCCGCGCGCCGGAAAAGACCAGTCGGTGATGCCGCCTTCGTCCATCGTCTGCGCCGTGGCGGCCATCTCGGCACCGGTCTTGCCGGCGGCGTACATCGCCGCCACCAGGCTGCCGGCCGAGGTGCCAACCACCAGGTCGGGTTTGATGCCGGCTTCTTCCAGCACCTGGATCACGCCGATGTGGGCGAAGCCGCGTGCCGCGCCGCCGCCCAGCGCGAGGCCGATGCGCGGCAGCCGCAGCACCTTGGGCTCAACCGGTGGCGGCAAGACCGTTGGCGGGGGCTGCACGACCAGCGGCGGGCTCTGGCAGGCGCTGAGCGCCACAGTCAAGGAAGAGAGCAAAAGCCCTTGGCACAGCAGACGGCGTTTCATGGCGCGATTGTAGGGATCGACCGCTACATCCATATATCAATCAACAACTAAGCAATCAACGAGTCTGTACTTTGAAAATATAAGAAGGCTTTGTAGAGTCGGGCCCTCGCCGGGTACTTACCCGGATACACCCCACCCCCCCAACGGACATCACCCTCACGCATGGACTGGATCGCGATCGCAAGTGGCTTTGGCGTCGGTGCGATCGTGGGCATGACGGGCGTCGGCGGCGGTTCGCTGATGACGCCGCTGCTGATCAGTGTCTTCAAGCTGAACCCGGCCGTGGCCATCGGTACCGACCTGTGGTTCGCGGCGGTCACCAAGACCGGCGGGGCCTGGGCCCACCACCGCCACGGGCAGGTGGACTACCCGGTCACGGGCCTGCTGCTGGCCGGCAGCATCCCGGCCGCCGTGGCCACGATTGCGCTGATGCACTTCACCGGCATCACCAAGGGCTGGGCCCATGCGTTGACCTTTTCGCTGGGCATTGCGCTGCTGCTGACCGCGGTTACCGTGGCCTTCCGGCAGAAGTGGCACGCCGTCGGCCTGAAGTTGGAACGCTGGCTGCCGCCCAGCCGCCAGGCCAAGCTGACGGTACTGGCCGGTTTCATCCTGGGCGTGCTGGTCTCGCTCAGCTCCATCGGTGCGGGTGCCCTGGGCGCGACCATGATCTTGCTGCTCTATCCGCGCATGGCCACCAACCGCCTGGTCGGCACCGACATCGCCCACGCCGTGCCGCTGACGCTGGTGGCCGGCATCGGTCACGCCAGCCTGGGCCATGTGGAATGGCTGCTGCTGGGCTCGCTGCTGATCGGCTCGCTGCCCGGCATCTGGCTGGGTGCCCAACTGACCCGCAGCCTGCCCGAACGCCTGATCCGCGCGTTGCTGTGCCTGTCGCTGCTGGGCGCCGGCCTCAAGGTCATTCACTGAATCGTTTGATCGCCCGCTCACCCCTGCACCTACCGCGAAGCCACGATGTACGCCTACACCGATTTCGACCGCCATTTCGTCCACGCCCGCGCGGCGCAGTTCCGCGACCAGTTGCAGCGCCACCTGGCCGGTGAACTGGGCGGCGACGAATTCAAACCGCTGCGCCTGCAGAACGGCTGGTACGTGCAGCGCCACGCGCCCATGCTGCGCGTGGCCGTGCCCTATGGTGAACTGAACAGCCGGCAGCTGCGCCAACTGGCGCACATTGCCCGCGAACACGATTTGCAAGACGCCGGGCAGCCCACCGAACGCGGTGGCTTTGGCCACTTCACCACGCGCCAGAACCTGCAGTTCAACTGGATCCCGCTGGGCCAGGCTGCCGACGTGATGGACCTGCTGGCCGAGGTGGACATGCACGGCATCCAGACCAGCGGCAACTGCATCCGCAACATCACCAGCGACGCGCTGGCCGGCATCGCGCCCGACGAAGAGGTCGACCCGCGGCCCTACTGCGAAATCCTGCGCCAATGGAGCACGCTGCACCCGGAATTCGCCTTCCTGCCGCGCAAATTCAAACTGGCCGTGACCGGCGCGCGCGAAGACCGCGCCGCCACCGACTGGCACGACATCGGCCTGAAGCTGCACCGCAATGCGGCCGGTGAAGTCGGCTTTCGCGTGGCCGTGGGCGGTGGCATGGGCCGCACGCCGGTCATCGCCACGCTGTTCCGCAGCTTCGTGCCCTGGCAGGAAATCCTGATCTACATCGAAGCCGTGGTCCGCGTCTACAACCTCTACGGCCGGCGCGACAACCTGTACAAGGCGCGCATCAAGATCCTGGTGAAAGCCGAGGGTCAGAAGTTCGTCGATGCGGTGAATGCCGAGTACGACAACCTGCGTGCCGACGGCGGCACCTCACTGATCACGCAAGCCGAACTCGACCGCGTGTCGGCCAGCTTTGCCGACCCGGTGATCGCCCCCGATCACGCCGCCAAGCCGGCCGGCGAAACCCTGCCCGCCTACACCCGCTGGCTGGCGCGCAATGTGCAAGCGCACCGCGTGGCAGGCCTGCGCGCGGTGACGCTGTCGCTGAAGCGCGCCGGCCTGCCGCCGGGCGATGTGACCGCCGACCAGATGGACGCTGCCGCCGCGCTGGCCGAGCGCTACAGCCAGGGCGAGATGCGCGTGACGCACGACCAGAACCTGCTGCTGCCCTGGGTGCGGGAATGCGACTTGCGCGCTTTGTGGCTGGACGCCCGCGAAGACGGTTTCGCCACGCCCAACATCGGTCTGCTGACCGACATGATTGCCTGCCCCGGCGGCGACCTGTGCGCGCTGGCGAACGCCCGCTCCATCCCCATCGCCGCAGCCATCACCGAGCGCTTCGACGACCTGGACGAGTTGCACGACATCGGCGACATCGACCTGCACATCAGCGGCTGCATCAACAGTTGCGGCCACCACCACAGCGGCCACATCGGCGTACTGGGCGTCGACAAGGACGGCCGCGAGTGGTACCAGATTTCAGTGGCCGGTTCCGACGGCAGCACGCTCAGCGGCGCGCCGCTGGCCGGCAAGGTGATCGGCCCGTCGTTCGCGGCCGACGAAGTGCCCGATGCCATCGAAGCGGTGATAGCCACCTACCTGCGCGAACGCCAGGCCGGCGAGCGCTTCATCGACACCTCACGCCGCCTGGGCCCCCTGCCCTTCCGCCAGGCGGCCGACGCCGTGCGCCGCAGCACCGCCACCGTGGCCTGAACCTGGAGCCCTGCATGCAATTCATCGATAGCCAGGCCGCACTGCCCGAAGGCGCGCTGCTGCTCGACAACCACAGCGACGTGCTGGCCCGCGTCGACGAGATCGCGCGCCACACCGTGGTGGTGCTGCAGTTCCCGAAATGGACCGACGGCCGCGCCTATTCGCAAGCCGTGCTGCTGCGCGCCCGGCTGCGCTACAGCGGCGAAATCCGCGCCACCGGCGAGGTGCTGGCCGACATGCTGCCGCTGCTGCGCCGTTGCGGTTTCACCGCCGTGCAGATGCGCGCCGACCAGCAACTGGAAACCGCTCAGCGCGCCCTGGGCTATTTCGACAACCACTACCAGACCGTGCCGCCCGAACGCACGCCGGCGCTGTCGAACACGGGCCACGCCAGCCAGCGCGACCAAGCCGCACCATGAGCAGCGCCATCGCGTTGTACGCCCGCGCCAAGCCGGGCCATGAAGCGCGTGTCGCCTCGGCCGTGGCGGTGCTGAAGACGGCCGCTGCGGCGCACCCCGGTCGCGTCGTGCTGACCACCAGCCTGGGCGTGGAAGACATGGTGCTGGCCGACCTGATCGCCCGCCACCAGCTGCCGATCGCCCTGGCCACGCTGGAGACCGGCCGCCTGCACGCTGAAACGCTGGCGCTGATTCCGCGCCTGGAACAGCGTTACGGCCTGGTCGTCGAGCGCTGGCTGCCGCAGGCCGAGCAGACCGTGCAGTTCGTGCGCGACCACGGCGCGCTGGCCATGCGGCAAAGCATCGACTTGCGCAAGGTCTGCTGCGCGCTGCGCAAGATGGAGCCCTTGGCGCGCTTGCTGGCCGGCCGCACGGCCTGGGTGACGGGCCTGCGCCGCGAACAGTCGGGTGCCCGCGCCGAGGTTTCCTTCGAATCGCTGGACGACAACGGCCGCACCAAATACAGCCCGCTGGCCGACTGGGGCCTGGCCGACGTCTGGCACCATGTTGCCGTCAACGAAGTGCCTTACAACCCGCTGCACGACGCCTTCTTCCCCAGCATCGGCTGCGAACCCTGTACCCGCGCCGTGGCCATGGGTGAAGACTTCCGCGCCGGCCGCTGGTGGTGGGAAAACGAGGATGCGAAGGAATGCGGGCTGCACGCCAGCCCGAGCGAAACCCAGAAAGCAAGGACCGCATGAACGCCCCGACCACCGTCGCCCGCCTGCTGCCAGGCCTGGACCACGCCCACCTCGACGGGCTGGAAGAAGAGGCCATCTTCATCCTGCGCGAAGTCGCTGCGACCTTCGAGCGCCCGGCCCTGCTGTTCAGCGGCGGCAAAGACTCTTGCGTCGTGCTGCGGCTGGCCGAGAAGGCCTTCAAGAACCACGTCAGCGGCCAGACCTTCGGCGGCCAGTTGCCTTTCCCGCTGTTGCACGTGGACACCGGCCACAACTTCCCCGAGGTCATCGAATTCCGCGACCGCCGCGTCACTGAGATGGGTGAACGCCTGGTCGTCGGCAGCGTCGAAGACAGCATCCGGCGCGGCACGGTGCGCCTGTCGCACGAACTGGAAAGCCGCAACGGCCACCAGACCGTGGCGCTGCTCGAAGCCATCGAAGAAAACCGCTACGACTGCCTGATCGGCGGCGCGCGGCGCGACGAGGAAAAGGCGCGCGCGAAAGAGCGCATCTTCAGCCACCGCGACAGCTTCGGCCAATGGCAGCCCAAGGAACAACGCCCCGAACTGTGGACGCTGTTCAACACCCGCATCCACCCCGGCGAGCACTTCCGCGCTTTCCCGATCAGCAACTGGACCGAGCTGGACGTGTGGCTCTACCTGGCCCGCGAAGGCATCCCCTTGCCCGGCCTGTATTACAGCCACGACCGCGACGTGGTGCGCCGCAAGGGGCTGCTGGTGCCGGTGACGCCCGTGACGCCGCCGCAAGCCGGTGAAACCGTCGAGACCGTGCCGGTGCGCTTTCGCACCGTGGGCGACATGACCTGCACCTGCCCGGTGGAAAGCGACGCGCTGACTGCGGTGGACATCGTGGCCGAGACGCTGACCGTGACCGTCAGTGAACGCGGTGCCACGCGCATGGACGACCGCAGCTCCGAAGCCTCGATGGAACGGCGCAAGAAGGAAGGGTATTTCTGATGTTGGCCCACCGCCCCGCCCTGCGCTTCCTGACCGCCGGCAGCGTCGACGACGGCAAGAGCACACTGATCGGCCGCCTGCTGTACGACAGCCGCGCCATCCTGGCCGACCAGCTGGACAACCTGCAAGCGCGTGCCGCGAAGGGCGCTGCCGCACCCCGCGCCGAAGGCGGGCCGGACTTCGATTTGAGCCTGACACCGACGGCCTGGAAGCCGAACGCGAACAGGGCATCACCATCGACGTGGCCTACCGCTACTTCGCCACGCCGGCGCGCAAATTCATCATCGCCGACGCACCGGGCCACGAGCAGTACACGCGCAACATGGTCACCGCAGCGGCCGGCAGCGACGCCGCCGTGGTGCTGGTCGACATCACCAAGCTGGATCTGGCGCGGGCGACCAATTTGCTGTTGCCGCCCGCAGCCCGACTTGTCGAGCTGCTTCCACAAACCCGCCGCCACACCCTGCTGGCGCAACTGCTGCGCGTGCCCAGCATCGTGTTCGCCGTGAACAAGCTGGACGCTGTCGCCGACCCCGGCCCGGCCTTCGCGGCAGTGTCGCAAGCGCTGGCCGGCTTCGCCGCCGAAGCCGGGCTGACCGTCGCGGGCATCGTGCCCGTTTCGGCGCTGCGCGGCGACAACGTCACGCAGCCGCTGAACGTGGACTGGTACAACGGCCCATCGCTGCTGCAACTGCTGGAACAACTGCCGACCACAGCCGAGTTGAACACCGGCGACTTCAGCCTGCCGGTGCAGTACGTGGCCCGCCAGGGCAGCGGCACGGGTGAGCAGCCGCGCGTGCTGTGGGGCCGCATCAACCAGGGCGCGCTGCGCGTGGGCGACCGCTTGCAGGTCTTCCCGAGTGGCGAACGCGCCGTGGTGGCCGCACTGCGCCGCGCGGGTGAAACGGTTGCCGAAGCCAGCGCCGGGCAGTCTGCCGGCATCGTTCTGGACCGCCAATTGGACGTGTCGCGCGGCGACTGGCTGGCGACGCCCGACACCCTGCAGGCCGTGCGCAAATTCACCGCCACGCTGGCCTGGCTGGACACCGAAGCCGCCACGCCCGGTCGCAAATACCTGGTGCGCCACGGCAACCGCTGGGTGCAGGCGCGCCTGCTGCGCATCGTCGACCGGCTGGACATCCACACCCTGCAGCCGCAGCCGGCCGACAGGCTGGCGGTCAACGAAATCGGCGATGTGGAATTCGAATTGCAGCAGCCGCTGCCACTGGCACCTTATGCCAGCAACCGCGTCGGCGGCGCGCTGATCGTGGTGGACGCGGCCAGCCACCGCACCAGCGGCGCGCTGCTGGTCCGCGCGGCAGCGGCGGGCTGATGGCCACGCCGGGCCAGGTCATCTTCATCGGTGCCGGCCCGGGTGCGGCCGACCTGATCACCGTGCGCGGCGCGCGCCGCCTGGCGCAGGCCGACGTGGTGCTGTTCGACGCGCTGACCGACCCGGCACTGCGCGACCTGGCCCCGCGCGCCAACTGGATCGACGTCGGCAAGCGCGGCTTCTGCGATTCCACTGGCCAGACCACCATTGACGCGATGCTGGTGCACTGGGCGCAGCGGGTCGCCACCGTCGTCCGTTTGAAAGGCGGCGACCCCAGTGTCTTCGGCCGGCTGGAAGAAGAACTGCTGGCGCTGGTGGCGGCGGGTGTGCGCTGCGAAGTGGTGCCCGGCGTGACTGCGGCCATCGCGGCGGCGGCCGACACACAGCGCCCGCTGACCCGCCGCGGCACCGGCCGCAGCGTGTGCCTGAGCACCGCCATGACTCGCAGCGGCAAGCTGCAAACCCAGCTGCAGGCCGGCCAGCGCGCCGACACCGAGGTCTTCTACATGGCCGGCCGCCAACTGGCCGCGCTGGGCCGCAGCCTGCGCGCGGCCGGCTGGCCGCTGGACACGCCCGTGTGCGTGGTCTCGCGCGCCGGCTGGCCCGACCGTTTGTCCAGCGACCACACGGTGGCTGAACTGGGCACCGCGGCCGTGCTGCACGCCGGCCGACCGACGGTGGTGACGGTGGGTGCTGGCGCCCGCGCCGTGCACCATCCGGCCGCTGCACCCTGCCCCGACCCGACCGCCGTGCCCGCACCCGCCGAGCGGGCCCCGTCCGCATCGTAAAATTCCGGGTTGGTGTGGTCGGCGCAAGCCCCGGCCGCGTTGTCCCTTACTGAGCCTGCCCATGACCCACGTTGTCCTCGAATCGTGCATCCGCTGCAAGTACACCGACTGCGTCGATGTCTGCCCCGTCGATTGTTTTCGCGAGGGCGCGAACATGCTGGTCATCGACCCGGATGAATGCATCGACTGCGCGGTGTGCATCCCCGAATGCCCGGTGAATGCCATCCTGCCCGAGGAAGACGTGCCCACCGAGCAGCTGAAGTTCATCAAGATCAACGCCGACTTGTCGCGCAACTGGCCCAGCATCACCAAGCGCAAGGCCCCGCTGCCCGACGCCGACGCCTGGAAAGACAAGACCGACAAGCTGGACCAGTTGGTGCGCTGACCGTCGCGCCAAATTGCGCGCCGATTTACGCGCCGTTCGACACCCCGAAACGCCCGTGGTCCTGACCGTCGCCACCACCCCCATCGCCGGCATGAAGCCCGGCACCAGCGGCCTGCGCAAGAAGGTGGCCGAATTCGCTGCCGGGGCCTTCCTGCCGAACTTCGTGCAGGCGGTGTTTGACGCGGTGCGGCCTGAAACGGGCGGCTTCGTCGGTCTGACGCTGGTGGTGGGCGGTGACGGCCGCTACTTCAACCGGCCGGCCATCCAGACCGTCATCCGCCTGGCGGCCGCCAACGGCTTTGCCCGCGTGTTGGTCGGTCAGGGCGGCATCCTGTCCACGCCGGCGGCCAGTTGCGTGATCCGCGAACACCAGGCTTTCGGCGGCTTGATTCTGTCGGCCAGCCACAACCCCGGCGGGCCTGAGGGCGACTTCGGCATCAAGTTCAACGGGGCCAACGGCGGCCCCGCACCCGAAAAAGTCACCGACGCGATTTACGCCTGCACGCTGAAAATCAGCGAATACAGAAGTACGGATACGCCTGACATCGATCTCGACCGTGTGGGCACGCAGTCGGTGGGCGAGATGGCGGTCGAAGTCATCGACCCGGTGGCCGACTACCTGGCGCTGATGCGCAAGCTCTTCGACTTCGACGCCTTGCGCCGCCTGTTCGCCTCGGGCTTCAGGCTGGCCTTCGACGCCATGCACGCGGTGACCGGCCCCTACGCCCACGCCATCTTCGAGCGCGAGCTGGGTGCCGCCCCCGGCACGGTGCGCCACGGCACGCCGCTGCCCGATTTCGGCGGCCACCACCCCGACCCGAACCTGGTCCATGCCCAAGACCTGTACGACTTGATGATGTCGCCGCAGGCCCCTGACTTGGGCGCAGCTTCCGACGGCGACGGCGACCGCAACCTGATCATCGGGCGCGGCCTGTTCGTGGCACCGTCCGATTCACTGGCCATGCTGGCCGCCAACGCCCACCTGGCGCCGGCTTATGCGCAGGGCATCAAGGGCATTGCGCGTTCCATGCCCACCAGCGGCGCGGCCGACCGCGTGGCGCAGGCCCTGGGCGTGCCCTGCTTCGAGACACCCACCGGCTGGAAGTTCTTCGGCAACCTGCTCGACGCGGGCAAGGTGACGATCTGCGGCGAAGAAAGCGCCGGCACCGGCAGCGACCACGTGCGCGAAAAAGATGGCATCTGGGCGGTGCTGCTGTGGCTGAACATCCTGGCCGTGCGCCAGCAAAGCGTGCAGCAAATCGCCCACGAACACTGGGCGCGCTACGGCCGCAACTACTACACGCGGCACGACTATGAAGAAGTCGACAGCGCGGCGGCGGCCGGCCTGATGCTGGCCGTGGCAGCGCAACTGCCGGCACTGGCCGGCGGCACGCTGGAAGGTCATGCCGTGGCCATCGCCGACGACTTCAGCTACCTCGACCCCATCGACGGCAGCCTGTCGGCACACCAGGGCCTGCGCATCGTTTTTGATGACGGTTCGCGCATCGTCTACCGCCTGTCAGGCACCGGCACGTCGGGGGCCACGCTGCGCGTCTACATCGAACGCTTCGAGGCCGACGTCACGCGCCACGGCCTGGACACGCAGACGGCGCTGGCCGACCTGATTGCGTTGGCCGACCGCGTGGCCGGCATCCGTCAGCGCACCGGGCGGGCAGCGCCAAGCGTCATCACCTGAAGCCAGGACCACGGCAGCGCCAGAGCCCGTGGCGGCCTGAGGCATCATTGCGCCGCGCCCGCTGTCGGCGCCCCCTCAGGAGAAGCCGTTGACCTTGAAAATTGCCTTGATCGGCTCGCGCTATTTCGCCGCGTCGGTCTTCGAAGCGCTGCGCCAGGAAAGCGGCGTCACCATCGCTGCCGTGGTCGCACCGGCTGCCGACGACCGCCTGGCCGTGGCCGCCCGTGCCGCTGGCGTCGCAGCGGTGCACGTGCTTGAAAACCCCAAGCTGGTGCCGGCCAGCGCCGTGCCCGAGGGCATCGACCTGATCGTCGCCGCGCACACCCACGCCCGGGTCAGCAACGAAGCCCTGGCCCACGCGCGACTGGGCGGCGTGGGCTACCACCCGTCGCTGTTGCCGCGCCACCGCGGCATTGCGGCGGTGGAATGGACGGTGCTGCAGGGCGACGCCATCGCCGGCGGTTCGGTCTACCACCTGGCCGACGGCTGGGACGCCGGTGCCATCGCCGCGCAGGACTGGTGCTTCGTCGGTCGCGGTGAAAATGCCCGTGAACTGTGGGAACGCGCGCTGGCACCGCTGGGCCTGAAGCTGCTGGCTCAGGTGGTGCGCCACGCCCGCGACCACAGTGCCCTGCCGGCGCACACCCAGGACCCGCGCTTCGCGACGCGTGCGCCGATGCTGCGCCGCACGGTGAAGATTGCCGACGAACCCGCAGCGGCCCATGCCGATGTGGTCGTCACCGTGATGGGCCCCGACCGCGCCGGCATCGTCGCCCGCCTGGCCGAAGTGGCCCACCGCAACGGGGCCAACTGGGCGGCCAGCCGGCTGTCGCGCATGGCCGGTGAATTCGCCGGCACCGTGCACCTGGAAGTGCCACCCGACCGCGCCGAAGCACTGGCCGCCGCGCTGCGCGAACTGCAGATCGCTGGCTTGCAGATCACCATCGCGCAAAGCGCCGGCAGCAGCCCGGCAGCGGGTTGGCGCGGCGTCACGCTGGACCTGGTCGGTGCCGACCGCACCGGCATCGTCAGCCAGCTGACCCAGCGGCTGGCCGAGCGCGGCATCAGCATCGAGCAGTTGCAGACCGAAAAGCTGGCTGCCGCCGACGCCAGCCTGCGCTTCAAGGTCAGCGCGCACCTGCTGGTGCCGCAGGCCATGAGCAACGAAACCCTGAGCGCCGACCTGGAAGGCCTGGCCAGCGACATGATGCTGGACATCGCGCTGGGCGACCGCGCCGCCGGCTGACGGCCCCAGGGGCTGGGGCGCGCCTTGACTGCAAGCCGCGCGCTCAGCCTGGTTCAGCCCGCCCGCCCGGCCCCGCCATCCCGTCGACATGGCAGGTGCTGCGCCGCATGCAGCCCTTGAGCGCGTGCAGGCGCTGCACGGCACCGCTGCGCTCATCGAAGGCGGCCACCACCAGGTCCAGCGCGCCGCAGCGCTCGGGCGCGTCCACCGGCAACCACGGTGCGCCCAGCGCGGCCCACTGCGCGTCGCTCAGCACGATCTCGCCGGTCAGGAAGATTTGCCTGTCGTGGCGGCCGCCGATGAATGAAGCCGCCAACGCCTGCCCGCCGTCCGCCGGGCGGCACAGGCCGTGGGCCATGGTCTGGTCGAAAACCAGCAGGTCGCCCGGGCCCAGCGGCAGGCGCACGCCGGCATGCGGCATGACAAATTCGACATCGGCCAGTTCCAGCGCCAAGACCCAGAACAGGCAGCGCGACCAGTGCCGGCTGACGTCGTTGTGGAAGCCCGCGCCGCGGGCGGCCAGGTAGTCGATGCGGGTGGCCACGCTGGCCCGATAGACCGCCAGGTCGCTGCCCAGCACGCCGGTCAACTGCAAGGCGCTGGCGATGTGGCCAGGCAGATCGGCCACGCCGGGCGCAGCTTCGGCCAACTCTTGCGGCGTGGTGGTGGTGTAGTCGATGTCCGAGAAGGTCGGCACCTGGCAGCGCGCCCAGCCCTGGGCGGCCAGGCCCGCCCGCGCGGCGGCATCGAGAAACGCCGTGCGCACCGCGTGCACCCGGCCGTAGGGCGCGCGCGCGGCGTAAGCGTGTTCGGCTTCGTCGCTGCGCACCGCGAAGGCGCGAAAAGGGCTGGGCACCTGGTGGGCGTCGGCAGTCACGATGCGGTGTACGGGGTCGGTCGACATGCCACCATTGTCGCGAGCGGTGGGCCATCACCCGCAACCCGCGGCGGCGCGGGACAATCCCGGCCAGCCTTCCCGGCCAGTCTTCCCGCCCAACCCGCCTTGCCGACATGACCGCCGCCGACCCAGCCTTCCTGCAACGCCACCCGGCCTACGCGGCCACCCACGCCATCGACACCTTGCGGGCCACCGACTACGGCCGCATCGACGCCGGCCGGCAGGTCTACCTGGACTACACCGGCGGTGCCCTGCACGCGGCCAGCCAGGTGCAGCAGCACCTGGTCCTGCTGACCGAGCAGGTGCTGGGCAACCCGCATTCGGTGAACCCGACGTCGATGGCGATGACGGCCCAGGTCGAGCACGCGCGCGCCGCCGTGCTGGCCCACTTCAACGGCACCGGCCGCTACACCGCCATTTTCACGGCCAACGCCTCGGCCGCGCTGAAGCTGGTTGGCGAGTCCTTCCCCTTCACGGCCGGCGGGCGGCTGCTGTTGACGGCCGACAACCACAACTCGGTCAACGGCCTGCGCGAATTTGCGCAGGCCAAAGGCGCGCGGGTCGACTATGCCCCGCTGACCCGCCCGGAACTGCGCATCGCCGCGCCCGCGCTGAGCGCGCTGTTGCAGCCCGCAGCCGCAGACCCAGCCGATGCGCCCCGGCTGCTGGCCTTCCCGGCGCAGTCGAACTTCTCGGGCGTGAAGCACCCGTTGGGCTGGATCGCCCAAGCCCGCGAACAGGGTTGGCAGGTGCTGCTGGACGCCGCCGCCTTCGTGCCCACCAACCCGCTGGACCTGCAACTGCACACGCCTGACTTCGTGGCGCTGTCGTTCTACAAAATGTTCGGCTACCCCACCGGCGTGGGCTGCCTGCTGGTGCGCAACGAGGCGCTGCCGCTGTTGCGCCGGCCGTGGTTCGGCGGCGGCACCGTCGACTTCGCCACCGTGCAGGGGCGGCTGCACGTGCTGTCGGCCGGCGAAGCGGGTTTCGAGGACGGTACGTTGAACTACCTCAGCATCCCGGCGGTGGAGATCGGGCTGCAGCACCTGCAGCGCGTCGGCATGGCCGCCATCCAGACCCGCGTGAACAGCCTGACGGACTGGCTGTTGACGGGCTTGCTGGACCTGTACCACGCCAACGGCCGGCCCCTGGTGCGCCTGTACGGCCCGGCCAACATGGTGCAACGCGGCGGCACCGTGACGCTGAATTTCTACGACCCCGAAGGCCACCTGGTGGACTACCGGCGGGTCGAGGAACTGGCCGCGCAAGACGGCATTTCGCTGCGCACCGGCTGCTTCTGCAACCCCGGTGCCGGCGAAAGCGCCGAAGACATCACCGAAGCCGACTTGCGCGCCGGCGTGGCCGAAGCCGGTGCGCAGATCAACCTGCAGCGCTTCCTGCACTTTCTGCAACAGCGCGGCGGCAAGAGCGCCGGGGCCATCCGCGTGTCGCTGGGCCTGGCTAGCAACTTGGCCGACGTCGAGCACTTCCTGGCTTTTGCGGCCGGTTTTCGTGACCGGACGTCGCTGACGGTGGGCACGGTGTCCTTCGACATCGCGTCTTGCCGCGTGGTGCGCGATGGCGGATGAATGCCGCCGCGTGGTGGGGCTGGGGGCCTCGGCCGGCGGGCTGGAGCCGCTGAGCGAATACCTGCGCGCCTGTGCGCGTGGCCAGGGCCTGGCCCATGTGGTGGTGCAGCACCTGGCGCAGGGCCACACCTCGGCCCTGCCGGCCCTGCTGCAGCAGCACTGCGACATTCCGGTGCTGCAGGCCCGGCTGGGTGCCGTGCTCGCGCCCGATGTGGTGCACGTCATCCCACCCGGCAGCCGGCTCACCGTGGCCGACGGCCGGCTGCTGCTCAGCCCCATCGGCAGCGGCGCGCTGGCCGGTGCGCGGGTCATCGACGACCTCTTCAAATCACTGGCCGATGCCTTCGGCGCGCTGGCCGTCGGCGTGGTGTTTTCCGGCATGGGCAGCGACGGCACCGAGGGCCTGCGCGCCATCGTCGGCCGCGGCGGACAAGGCTGGGTGCAGTGGCCCGACGCCGCGCAATTCGACTCCATGCCGCGCCATGCGCTGGCCATCGGCCGTGGTGTGCAGGCGGCCTCGCCGGGTTCGTTGCCAGGGCGCATTGCCGGCCGGCTGATGCCGCCGCCGCGCGAACCGGCGCTGCTGCCCGCACTGTCCGCTGACCAGGCCCGCACACTGGCCGCCGTGCTGCACCGCGTGCGGCTGAGCAGCGGCCACGACTTCACCGGCTACAAGCTCAGCACGCTGCGCCGGCGCATCGAGCGCCGCATGTCACTGCACGCCGCAGCGTCGATGGCCGACTACCTGCGCCTGCTGACCGACAACCCGCAAGAGGCCATGCTGCTGTTCAAGGAATTGCTGATCGGGGTGACCAGTTTCTTCCGCGATCCGGCAGCCTGGCAGGCGCTGCGCGACCACGCGCTGCCCGGGCTGCTGGCAGCGGCTGCCGCCCGCCCGGCGCGCCAGTTCAGGGCTTGGGTGACGGCCTGCTCCACTGGCGAAGAGGCCTACACGCTGGCCATGCTGCTGCACGAGCAGATCGACAGCACGCCCGCGCTGCATGGCCTGACGCCGCAAATCTTCGCCACCGACCTGAGCGAAGACGCCATCCAGGTTGCGCGCCGCGGCCTCTACCCGGCCAGTGTGGCGGCCGACCTCACGGCCGAGCGGCTGGACCGCTGCTTCGTGCCCGAAGGCGAGAACCTGCGGGTCTGCAAGCGCCTGCGCGAAAGCGTGCTGTTCGCGCGCCACGACATGCTGACCGACGCGCCCTTTTCGCGACTCGACCTGGTGTGCTGTCGCAACCTGCTGATCTACTTCAACAGCACGCTGCAGCAGCGGCTGCTGCCGCTGTTCCACTATGTGCTGCAGCCTGACGGCGTGCTGATGCTGGGCAGCGCCGAAACGGTGGGCCGCTTTGAAGCGCTGCTGGAACCGATGGACCCGAAACAGCGCCTGTACCGGCGCGCCAAGCGGTTGCAAACGACCAGGACGCATGCCGAGAAGACGCTGGTCTTCCCGACCCGCCCACCCCACCCGCACACCGCCATGACCGACCCCATGAACGACCCCCTGAACGACGCCATGAACGACGGCATCAACCACGCCACGAACGATGCCACCCCGCCGCCGCCCGCCCTGGCCCCACCCGGCACCGGCCCCGCTGGCGCGCCGCTGCAACTGCTGGCCGACCGCCTGATGCTGGACGAGTTCTCGCCACCGGCGGTGCTGGTGAACGCCGACGGCGACATCCTGTACATCAACGGCCGCACCGGCAAGTACCTGGAACCGGCGGCTGGCAAGGCCAACTGGAATCTGCACGTCATGACGCGCAGCGGCCTGCGGGCCGGGCTGGAAGCGGCGCTGGTCCAGATGCAGCAAACCGGCCAGGCGGCCGACATGCCGGGCCTGGTGGTGGACACTGGCGCGGGCCCGGTGACGGTGGACGTGTCGGTGCGGCCGGTGACGCTGGCCCGCCACGGCCCGCTGGTGCTGGTGGTTTTCCGCGAACCGGCCACGGCGCGCCGGCGGCGGCCGCGCCCCGGTGCCAAGGGTGACGAATTGCAGCGCCTGGTGGAAGACACCCAGGCCCTGCGCGAAGAGATGACCTCGTCGCAGGAAGAGTTGCAGTCGACGAACGAAGAGTTGCAATCCACCAACGAGGAACTGCAATCGGCGAATGAAGAGCTGACCACCTCGAAAGAGGAAATGCAGGCCATGAACGAAGAGCTGCAGACCGTGAATGCCGAACTGATGTGCAAGCTGGACGACCTGGCGCTGGCCCAGAGCGACCTGAAGAACTTGCTCAACAGCACGCAGATCGCCACGCTGTTTCTCGACGGCCGCAAGAACGTGCGGCGCTTCACCGAAAGGGCCAGCAAGGTCATCAAGCTGCGCGAAGGCGACATCGGCCGGCCGCTGACCGACCTGACCACCACGCTGGACTACCCCGACCTGCAGGCCGACATCGACCAGGTGCTGCACACCCTGGAATTCAGCGAAAAGGTGGTGCGCACCACCGACGGCCGCTGGTACAGCGTGCGCGTGATGCCCTACCGCACGCTGGACAACGTGATCGACGGTTCGGTCATCACCTTTGTCGACGTGACCGTGGCCAAGCAACTGGAAGCCCGCCTGCGTGCCGCACCGGCCGGCCCGGCTGAGCCAATCTCGCCCGCCACCTGAGCCAGTCCCTGGCAAGTCGGGGGTTCCGCTTGCCTGGCGTCAATCCGCAGCGGGTTGGCGGGCGTATGCTGAACGGGTTGTCAGCGACCGGACTTCTGCCCATGCCGCAGCCCACACCACCGCCTGCAGCCGCGCCGCTGATTGAGCTGGACGCACGCCGCCTGGTGCACGAATTGCAGGTGCACCAGATCGAGCTGGCCCAGCAGAACGAAGACCTGACCCTGGCCCGCAACGAAGTCGCTTTCAGCTTGCGCCGCTACGTGGCGCTGTACGAAAGTGCGCCGGTGGGCCTGGTCACGGTGGACCACCAAGGCGTGGTCCGCGACATCAATGCGCAGGCCCGCGCGCTGCTGGCCGACGGTGCCGTCGGTCTGGTCGGCTGCGCGCTGCTGGACTGCGTGGCCGGCGGCAGCCGCGACGCGCTGTGGCAGGCCATCCGCCACCCGCCGCCGCAGGGCGAACGGATGGCGCTGGACGTCACGTTGCCGACCCCGGACGGTGGCCGCGCCCGTGTGCTGCACGCCGATCTGCAAGCCGACCCGGCCGGCGATGAAAGCGTGCTGATTGCACTGACCGACATCACCAGCCGGCTGGAACTGGAAGCCGCGCGAGAAGCGGCGCAGTCCGCTGCCGAATCGGCCAGCCGGGCCAAGTCCGACTTCCTGGCCCGCATGAGCCACGACCTGCGCACCCCGCTGAACGCCATGCTGGGTTTCGCCCACCTGCTGACCGAAGACAGCGCGGTGATGGCCACGCCAGGCGGGGCGCGCGGTGCCACCCACATCCACCGCGCCGGGCGCCACCTGCTGGCCCTCATCGACGACCTGCTGGACGTGGCGCGCATCGAAACCGGCGGCCTGCAGTTGCACATCGAACCGGTGAACCTGCAACTTCTGGCGGCCGATTGCCTGGTGCTGACCGAAGCCCTGGCCGAACAGAACCAGGTGCAGGTGGCCACCGTCGGTGACTGGCAGGACCGGTGGGTGCGCGCCGACCGCCGGCGCCTGCAGCAGGCCGTGCTGAACCTGCTGACCAATGCCATCAAGTACAACCGGCCGGGTGGTTCGGTGGACTTGAGCCTGCTGCCGGGCACCTTGCCCGCAGCTGCCGACAGCAAGGGCGTTGGCAGTGGCGAAAGCGGCCTGACGCTGCGCGTGACCGACACCGGCCTGGGCATGACGGCCGAACAGATCGCCGGCATGTACCAGCCCTTCAACCGCCTGGGTGCCGAACGGGGCCAGGTCGAAGGCAACGGCCTGGGCCTGGTCATCGCGCGCCAACTGGTGGTGGCCATGGGCGGCGAACTGGCGGTCAGCAGCGTGCCGGGCTGCGGTTCGGTGTTCTCGGCGACGCTGCCGGCCTCAGTGGCCGGTGCGCTGCCCGCACTGCAGCGCAGCGAGCCGGGCGAACGGCCCGACGAATGGCCGGGCGAGCCGTCCAGCCAACGGCCGGTGCGCGTGCTGTACGTTGAAGACAACCCGGTCAACATGGAACTGATGTGTGCCCTGATGGAGGCCCGGCCGCAGGCCCAGTTGCTGCAGGCCGAAGACGGCCAGGCCGGCCTGGATGCCGCCCGCCGCATGCAGCCCGATCTGGTGCTGCTGGACCTGCAGTTGCCCCGGCTCAGCGGCCTGCAGGTGCTGCAGGCGTTGCGTGCCGACCCGGCCACCGCGAAGTTGCTGTGCGTGGCGGTTTCGGCCAACGGTCAACCCGACGCCGTGGCGCGCGCCCGCGCTGCCGGTTTCGACGACTACCTGGTCAAGCCTTTCGACCCCGAGCGCTTGCTGGGCCTGGTCGACGCGGTGCGGCTGCAGGCCTGACCCGTGCGGCCGCCGGTGCCGCGTGTTCGCCGGCCGCCACGCGCAGGCAGTCCATGAAGGTCTGCAAGGCCGGTGCGCGGGCCTTGTGGCGGTTCCAGGTCATGCCGATGGGGCGCAACGGGTCGGGCAGGCTCAGCGGCAGTTGCGCCAGCCAACCGTGTTCCACGTAATGGCGGGCCACCGGCTGGGCCAGCAGGCCCAACGACGGCGACAACTGCAGATAACCCGCAATGACGTGCACCGACAGCGTTTCGATGGCGTCGTCAGACAGCACGATGCCGTGGTGGCGCAGCGCGTTGTCCAGCGGTTCACGCGACAGCGAACCCAGCGGTGGCAGCACCCACGGGTAAGGCTGCAACTCGGCCCAGGCCAGTTTGCGGCGGCGGGCCAGCGGGTGCTGGCGACCCACCACCACCACGTTGGGCCCGGCGTACAGCGCTTCCTGGCTGAGGTCGCTTGACCGTTCGGCCTGGCCCAGGCGGCCCACGATGAGGTCAACGGCACCACTGCGCAATTCGGGCAGCAGCGCCTCCATCGCGCCTTCCAGCACCACCACGCGGCTCCCCGGCGCGCCCTGCTTCAGCGCGGCCAGGGCGCGCGGCAGCAGGCCCGGTGTCATGGCCGGCAACGCACCCACCGTCACCTTGCCGGCCAGGCCGCTGTGCAGGGCCTGCAGTTCGTCATGGGCCTGCGCCAAACAGGCCAGCACGGCGCGCGCCTGGCGGATCAGACACTCGCCATAGCTGTTCGGCACCACGCCTTTCGCGCTGCGTTCGAAGAGCCTGAAGCCCAGGCCCTTCTCCAGTTCGGCCAGGGCCAGCGACACCGCCGGCTGCGACACATGCAGCCGGCTGGCCACGCGGCCCAGGTTGCGCAAATCGTCCAGCGCCACCAGCAGGTGCAACTGGCGCGGCTTCAGTTGGGCGCGCAAATACCAATCCAGCTGCGACATGGGCGGGGCCTTCTTGCACAAAGGTTCAACCCACCATCATAAGTTTCAGCTTATGGCTGTTGCGAAATTTCTGAGTTCCATCTTTATGACCATCCGGGCATGATCTGCGCCGGTTCACGCCGCCCCCGCCCACCTTTCGACTTGCACCCACCATGCCCTTGCGCCCCGCCCTGCCCATCGTCGATCTGCACAACCACGTCATCGCCGCCGACACCGCCCGCTACCCGCGCGCGCCCATGGGCGGCCACCCGTCGGCCTGGTCGGAAGAACGCCCGGTGGACGCCGACGGCCTGCGCCGCGCGATGCGCGACGCCGGCGTGGCGCTTTCGGTGGTGGTGCAGGCTTCCACCAGCTACGGCCACGACAACCGCTACCTGGTGGACGCCGTGGCCGCCCACCCGCAGCACTTTATGGGCGTGTACTCGGTGGACATGGTGGCCAGCGATGCGGTGCAGCGCATCCAGCACTGGCAGGCCGCCGGCCTGAGCGGGCTGCGCATCTTCATTGCCGGCCACACCGCCGCCGACCGCAGTGCGCGCCTGGACGACCCGCGTGCCGACGCGGCCTGGGCCTGGGCCAGCGAACAGCGCATACCCGTGTGCGTGCAACTGCGCGCCGACGGCCTGCCACAGCTCGACGCGATGCTGCAGCGCCATCCGCAAGCCACCGTGCTGCTGGACCACTTCGCGCGGCCCGAACTGGCCGAAGGCCCGCCTTATGCGCAGGCCGCCAGCCTGTTCGCGCTGGCCCGCCACCGCGGCCTGCACTGCAAGCTGACCACGCACAACGTGCGCGAAGCCCGCCTCGGGCTGGCCACGCAGGCCAGCTTCTGCCGGGCGGTGGTCGATGCCTTCGGCGCCGAGCGCATCGCCTGGGGTTCCAACTTCCCGGCCTCGGCGGGCGGCCTGCAAGCGCTGCTACAGGAAGCGCTGGAAGCCACCGCTTCCTTGACCACGACAGAACGCGACTGGATCTTTTCGCGCACCGCGCACACGCTGTACCCGGGCTTGCGCGCGCTGCACGGTGACGGAGCATGAACGCCAACATGAACGACAACAAGAACGGCACCATGAACGACCTGCCGACCTTGAAGACACTGCTCAGCGACTACCCCAACACGCGCGCTTTGCGCAGCGGTGCACTGGCACCCAGCACCTTCCACTTCGCCTTCGCCGACCTGAAGGTGGCCAACCGCGGCTTCAAGCGCGCGGTGCGCGACCTGGAATTCGACATCGCCGAACTGGCCCTGGTGACCTACTTCCAGGCCAAGGCCTACGGCAAGCCGCTGGCCCTGCTGCCGGCCGTGGTGGGTGCCGGCCGCTTCCAGCACCACTGCCTGGTCTACAACGCCGAACGGCCGCGCGTGACGGTGTCTGACCTGGCCGGCAAGCGCATCGGCATCCGCGCCCACGCACAGACCACCGTGACCTGGGTGCGCGGGGTGCTGTCTGACGACTACGGCGTGCCGCTGGACCGCGTGCAGTGGGTGACTTTCGAAGACGGCCACCTGGCCGAATTCCCCGACCCGCCGGGCTTCGTGCGCGCGCCCGCTGGCCTGGGCATGGTCGACATGCTGCTGGCCGGCGACATCGACGCCGCCATCATCGGCACCGAACTGCCCGACGATCCGCGGCTGCAGCCGGTGCTGCCCGACCCGCATGCCGCCGCGCAAGCCTGGAGCGCGCGCCACGGCATGCTGCCCATCAACCACATGGTGGCCGTCAACACCTCGCTGTGCCGCGACCGGCCTGAGCAGGTGCGCGAGCTGTACACCCTGCTGCTGGCCAGCAAACAGCGCGCGGGCGCGTCCGCCGCGACAGCCCCCACGTCCGATCTCGCACCCGATCTCACCCCGTACGGCGTGGCACCCAACCGCCGCGCGCTGGACCTGCTGGCCCGCTACGCGCACGAGCAAGGCCTGATCCCCCAGGCCTACTCGACCGACGAACTCTTCGGCGACTTCTACCGCCTCTTTCCGGAACAACGCCCATGAACCTTTCTATCAACCCGGCGCGCAGGCGCCTGCTGGGCACCGTGGCGCTGGCCGCTGCTGCGACCACTTTCACGGCCACTTTCGCCACCAGCAGCCGGGCGCAATCGGGCCATGCGGTGGCCCGCATCATCGTGCCCTTCGCCCCGGGCGGAGCCCGCGAAATGCCGGCACGGGCGATCCAGAACGAGCTGAACAAGGAACTCGGGCAGAACTGGATCATCGACAACAAGCCCGGTGCCGGTGGCTCTATCGGCACGGCTTTCGTGGCCCAGGCCGCGCCCGACGGCAAGACACTGCTGATGGCTGCGTCCAGCCATTTCGTCACCGCGGCGATGGGTGCCAAACCCTTTTATGAACCGGTGAAAGACTTCGTGCCGGTGGCCAACATCGGCAAGCAAAGCTATGTGCTGCTGGTCAATGCGGCGCTGCCGGTGAAGACCCTGGCCGACTTCATCCGCCACGCCAAGGCCAACCCCGGCAGCTTGAACTACAACACTGCCGGCATTGCCAGTTCCACCCACCTGGCGATGGCCTACCTGGCGCGCAGTGCCGACATCGACATGGTGCACATCCCCTTCAAGGGCACGGCCGAAGCGGCCAATGACGTGTCGGGCGGCCGCGGCCACGCCGTCATCATGCCCACCGCCGGCGTCGGCCCCTACCTGCAGGACACGCGGCTGCGTGTGCTGGGCATCACCTCGGCCAAGCGCTCCACGCTGCTGCCGCAACTGCCCACGCTGGCCGAAGCCGGCCTGCCCGGCTACGTCTTCGAATCGTGGTTCGGCCTGCTGGCACCCAAGGGCACGCCGGCGACCACTGTTGAAGCGCTGAACGCCGCCGTGAACAAGGTCATCGCGCAAAAAGACGTGGCCGAACGGCTGCACAAGCTGGGCATCGAAACCGGCTACCTGAACGTGGACGGCTTCAACAAGCTGTTCCTGGCCGACCGCGAATTGATGGCGCGCATCGTCAAGGAATCGGGCATCACCCGCGAGTGAACGGCGGCGAGCATCTCGCCCATGCAGGGCTGGGCCACGAAATCCTGTTCAGGTGCCCTGACCCACAGCGCCCGCTGCGGCAGCCTTTCCAGGGCGGCAGCTTCAGCGCGCGCTGAAGCCGTGCAAGCGGTCGCCGCCCGACGCCGCATGCACGCTGGCGTTGAAGGACACGATGACCCGTTCGCGCTCACCGTCGTAGGGCAGCGCCTGGTGGGCCAGCCACGACGGGAAGATCAGCAACTGGCCGGGCAGCGGCGGCACATCCACATGCGGCGGCTGCAGGTAGGCATTGCCCAGGTCGACATGCGCGCCGCCCAGCGTGGCGAAAGGCGGCCCGTACAGGCGCGTCACGCCGTTGGCGCTGCCGTAGACCGGGTGCGCGCAGCGTTGCGCATCGCCATCCACCTGCACGCAGTACACGCCCGACCACGAACAGTTGCCGTGGGTGTGCACGTCGTGGAAGGCCCCGCTGCGGCTGGTCTGGAACCACAGGCCTTCGATGGCCACCTGCAGATCCAGCCCGCCCGCCGGCCAGGCTTGGGCGTTGGCCGCGCTCACCGTGTCGCGCAGGCTGGCCACGATGAAGCGCACGAAGACTTGCCACTCGGGCAGTTGCACGCGCTGCAGCAGGTCGTCGTCGCTGGCGAAAAAGGCGCCGCCTGGGGCCTGGCCGCGGGCTTGCAGCTGGCTGGCGCGCAAGACACCGAACACGCGCACCAGCAGGGGGTTCAGTGCCTCGGCCTGCGCGCAGTGGTGCAGGCCCACCGGCGTGGGCCACAGGCTGTTCAGACCCGGCTGCATGTCGATGTCAAGCCGGCTCTGCGGCCGCAGGCTTTCGAATTCACGCCGTCGCCAGCGCCGCCGGCCAACGCAGCACGTGGCCGGTGTCGCGGGCAAAAGCTTCCAGGTCTTCGGGCGTGTCGACATCGACGCGGTAGCGCCGGTTGTCGGTGATGAAAGGTGCCACCGCCTGCGGGTTGGCGGCCTGCCATTGGCGGCAGCCCACATGCGCGCCGCCGACCAGGATTTGTTCGCGCACCGCGTTGCTGAAGACCACCGGGTTGCCGCGCTGGCCGCCGACTTCGGGGAAGACCACCGAGGCGCCCTCGGGCCGCTTCTTGTAGGCCCCGATCAGCGCCGTGATGTCCTGGGCGTTGATCAGCGGCTGGTCGGCCAGTGCGACGATCACCGCGTCGAGCTTGCCGCCCAGCGCGGCCAGGCCCAGGCGCAGCGACGACACCTGGCCGTCGTCGGGCTGCAGGTTGCGCACCAGCGTGACCGGGAAGGTCTGCACCACCGGTTCGATCAGATCGGCGTGGTGGCCCAGCACCACGACGACCTCGTCAACACCCGCGCCCGACAGCGCAATCAACTGCCGGCGGATCAGTGGCACGCCGCCCAGTTCCAGCAGACTTTTCGGCTTGTGGCCCATGCGCGAACCGCTGCCGGCGGCCAGCAGCACCGCGCCCACCACCACCCGGCTGTACAGGCCGCCGCCGCCTTTCAGGATGCATCCCATGGTGCCGCCCGATCAGGCTTTGCCGCCACCGCAGCACGAACCGCCGGCAATGACCGGCAGGTCGGGCAGCGGCAGCGGCAGCGGCAGGGGCTTGGGCCGGGCGACGGGTGCAGCAGGCCCGGCAGCGGCGCTTGCTGCAGCACCCACGGCGGACGCTGGCACCACCGCGGCCAGGACGACAGGTGCTTGCTCCGGCGCAGCGCGCCGCGCGGCCACCACCGCGGCCAGCACCGACAGCGCGATCTCTTCCGGCGTTTGCGCGCCGATGGCCTGGCCGGCCGGCGCGACGATGGCCGCCACCGCGGCGGCGTCGGCACCCGATTCCAGCAGCGCGGCCTTCAGCACCGCGGCCTTGCGCGCGCTGGCCACGAAAAAGATCTGGCGCGCGTTGACGGCCAGCGCGGCGCGCAAGCCTTGCACATCGCGCCGGCCTTGCGTGGCGACGACGACGAAGCTGCCGGTGCCGACATCTGCCACGGCGCTGTCACGGGCGTCATCGCTGGAAATCACGCGCACGGCATCGGGGAAGCGCGCGGCATCGGCACCGTGCGCGACCACCGTCACCGGCAGGCCGACACGCGGTGCCAGCGCGGCCAGGGCTGCGGCCAGCGGCGTGTCGCCGATGACCGTCAAACGCGCAGCCGGCAGCATCGGGTCGACAAACAGTTCCAGCGTGCCGCCGGAATGGCAGGCCATGCCGAATTCCAGCACGTCGTCGAGTTCACGCACGCTGCCGTCTGCCGCTGGCGCGATGCGGATGACCCGCGCGCGGCCGTCCTGCAGCGCCAGGCGCACGGTGCGCATCACGGCCGGCTGCGCGCAGCCGCCGCCGATCCAGCCCTGCTGGATGCCGTCGGC
>JANMZP010000153.1:0-4286 GCA_031383435.1 Betaproteobacteria bacterium
CGCGTTGCCGAGCCGACCACCACCGTGCCGGCTGGGTTGGCCGGTCCGCCGCCGGCGCTGATGCTCGAAGTAGCCGCTGGTGCTGACACCGAGCACCTCTCACGTCACCGTGACCGGCCACGTAGCCTTGTTCTTGCAGATCCAGGCGTAATTCACAGCGATTCCTTCGCGAAGTACGCCGTCGCCATTTTTAAGATGTCGCGCTCCATCTTCACTCGCGCCAGCTCGGCACGCAGTCGTGCCAGTTCCATCTGCTCGGCGCTCACCGGCCGTTCCCCGGCACCCTGCAGCTCACCCTTCTCAGCCAGCCGAACCCAGTTGCTCAGCGTCTGCTTGGGCATGCCCAAAACCCGCGCCGTCACCGACGCCTCCTGCCCCGCCTTGACCAGCCGAACAGCCTCCAGCTTGAACTCCAGCGTGTACCGCGCCCGGTGCTGGTCTTGATCTCTCTTGGTCAACTTTCGTGCTCCATGAATGCGTTTTCAGCTTCAGCTATGGAGTGCGTTTTTCGGGGCAAGGTCAATCACCTTCATCGCCGTCACCGGCTTTGAATGGGAGTCAGCACGACGCCAGCGAGTCGGCGAGTACAAATGACGCGTGCTGCACCCTGGGCGCCGGTCGCGGGCCTACAAGATCGAGCAGATCAAGCAAACTTCCGTCCGGGGCTGTGGACGGAAGTCGCTGCCGCGCGTCATTCGACGAGCGCCGCAAGTTGCTCGGCGCAAGTGACCCAACCTTCGTGAAAGCCCATCTTCTCGTGTGCTTCACGGTCAGCCACCGACCAATGGCGAACGCGCGCGGTGTACCGGGTCACTTGTGCATGCGCCTCGAAGCTCAGTTCGACCACCATGAACGGCTTCTCAGACAACGTCCACGCCTGGGTGAACGCGTCGGTAAACACCAATCGCTCGTTCTTGACGACCTCCAGATAGACCCCGTAGCCTGGAGTTTCCTTGCCCTCGGGGCTGCGCATCACGATCAGGCTCGCGCCACCCACGCGCACGTCAAGCTCGGCGTTCGTTGTCGTCCAAGGCAGTGGCGCAAACCACCGCTTCAAGATCGCTGGATCAGTCCACGCGGCAAAGACTCTCTCTCGCGACGTGTTGAACGTGCGCTTCAAGATCAGGTCGCGCCCTTCGGTGGTGGTGGTTGCTTTTGCATTGCTCATGTCTTTCGACTCCTGACGTTTGGTGGATTCATGCCAGGTTCAGGGGCTCAAGGTGTGCCGTAGTTCAAGCTCGGGTACCAATCACTGCCACGCCCTTCGGGTGTGTTGTCGAGAATGGTCCACAGCGGCATGAGATCGGGCGCGCCACGGGGGTCCTGTCCGGGATCGGCCGTGCTGCCGCCCATCTCGCCGCTCCAGAAATGGCGAATGCTGCCGTCGCGCCGGGTGAAGACATTGAAGCCTGGCACATCTGCATCGTCGGCGCTGACGTAGGCGCGCGTGAATTCGCCGTCAAGGTCCGAATACAGCCTGAGGTGATGCCAGCCGCGCTCCTTCTTAACCGCCAGAAGGCGCTCGATGGGCGAGCGCGCCACCATCACCAGCGCGATGCGCTGTTCGACATCAAGTGATTCACCGTCCCATGCGGCCATCAGCGAGCTGCACATCGGGCACGGCTGAGCCCGCTTGGGGCCGCACATGAAGCTGTAGACCGCCAGCGTCTGTTTGTCGCCAAACAGAGCGGAGAACTTGACAGGGCCGTTCTCGCCAACAAAGACGTAGTCCTCGGGCACGGTGCCGCCAGGCGGCAAGGCGCGTCGTTGCTCGGCCACGCGCTCGATGTGGCGCCGCAGTTCGATCTCCTCGGCGAGAAGCGCGTCGCGTGCATGCCGGTAGTCGGCGCTTTCATTCGGAAAGCGCACGTCGTTCTGGCGGGCGAGCTCGATGGCGGACTTGAGCTGGAACGTGCTCATGGCGAACTCAAGGCGATGGCGCCGTCACGTTCACCGCCCACGGCACGCCGAACTTGTCGGTCAGCATGCCGAACGAAGATGTCCAAAAGGTTCTTGTCAACGGCATGCTGACGCTCCCGCCTTCACCCAGTGCGGCGAAGACGCGCTTCGCTTCAGCATCGTCGGCCACCTCGATCGCCAGCGTCATCCCCTTGAACTCCGCTGCTTTTTCGCCCATGCCGTCATCCGCCATCAACTGCGTTTCGCCAATGCGAAAGTTGGCGTGCAGGATCTTCTCCCCGTAGCCGGGGGGTGGCTTCATGGCCGCGTCAGGGCTTTCCTTCCAGCGCATCAGCGCAGTCACTTCAGCACCCACTGCTTTCGTGTAGAAGTCCAGCGCCTCTTCGCAGCGGCCGCCGAACGAAATGAGTGATTCAACTTTCATGATGGATTCCTTTGTTGATGGGTGTGAATGTGAATGGATCGGCCGACGCCCGATCAGGCATCGAGCAGCGGCTCGAATCCGCCGTAGGTCATTCGCTTGCCGTCGAACGGCATGTCACCCATCGCCTTCATGCGCGGGTCGTTCATGAACTTCTCATTGCCGGCATCGCGCGCCGCTTTGGACGGCCATTCGATCCAGGAGAAGACGACGGTCTCTTCGCCCTCCGCCAGCACGGCGCGTTTGAAGTCGGTGACCTTGCCGTCGGGCAAGTCATCGCCCCAGCATTCCACGACGCGCGTGGCGCCAAACTCCTTCAACAGAGCAGCGGACTTGACCGCCATCTCGCGATAAGCCTGCTTGTTGCCTGCTTTCACGGGAATCAGAAATCCGTCGATGTAGCTCATGGTCTGTCTCCTTGCGGTGGGTGGATCGGTGGCTGAACTGGGCCGGCGTGAGGCCTTCCGGCCGGCCGATCTCGCGCTGTCTTGATCGGTCTTGTTGGCAAGTGCATTTCGCGGTTGTGACCGGCTAGACCAGCAGGCGGTTCCAGGCGCCATAGCGCTCCAGGATCGGCCCTCTGCGCACACTGAGCAACACCAACGCGATCCCCAGACCCAAGGTCACCGCGTACTGCAGCTTGTCGGCATCGAAGAGCAAGGGCACGAACATCAGTCCGACACCGAGCAACGCATTCAGCGCATGCGCCGGCCGGGCCACGTCGGGGGTCGCAATGGCCACCACGGTCAGCACTGCACAGCCGATGATGTGGTGCGCGTCGGCCAAGCTTCCTTCGGCGCCCAGCGTCCCACGGGTAAACAGCAGCGACAGCCCGATCAAGCCCGCCAGGGCCAGGTTCCAGGGCAGGCTGACCCCACCGCCGACGATGCTCATCATCACCACGCGGAGCGGCTGGTCGAACTCGTCAATGACATCGCACTTGTCGGCAGCGGCGGGCAACTCGTCGGTGTCGCCCAGGAACAGCGCGCGCAACCAAGGCTGGCCGGCACGCACACGACGACGCAGGAACTGGGCCGTGGCCAGCAGTTCGTCGAGCGAGTACGGGATCTGGATCAGCACAGCCGCGCCGCCCACCAGCGCAAGCAGGCTCCAGGTGCCCAGCACGACAGGCTGGATAACGATGAACAGAATGGTCGTGATGCCCAGCGGCACGATCATCAGGCCGAACAGCAGCACCAGCCAAGGAGCGGTGCGCCAGCGTCGGCGTGAGCCGACCAAGCCGGTCAGGATTTCCAGCAGGTAGGTGAAGCCGCCCAGCGCCGCGTCCGAGACGGGCAACGCCGTCGATATCCACGAGGTGACGATCTCCTCGGTGCCATTGCGCGGGTCGGTGGGCGAGCCGGCGAAGAATGGGTCCCAGAGTGCCGGGATGTGGCCCAGCTGGTAGCCGGCCAGGTGGCGCGAGACATACAGGCCCAGCAGCGCCAGCAGGATGATCGGAAGGCGCTGGGCCCAGTCCGATGGGTTGTAGCTCCAGCCGGGGGGCACAGTCGGCCCCATCATGGCCGCGATCGCCGACGAGCCCGGCTCGGGCTTGCTGCACACGGCCAGGCCGAAGATGAGGGCGCCGACCAGCGTGTCCGACAGGTAAGCCGCACCATTGCTGGTGGACCACAGGAACGGGATCGCCATCACGACAGTGCCGATGGCCGCGCACAGCCAGCGGGCCCAGACCGCGCGCCATGACAGCGCCAGGCCGGCGGCCACCATCAGCAGCAGGCCCAAGGCCATTTCGCTGACGCGCAGACCCGTTTCCTGCACACCCACGATCAGCGGCTGCGTCAGCAGCCAGCTGCCGAGTCCGATGTTCACGAAGTGGGCCCAGCGCCACTGGCCATGCTCGGCCTTGCGCAGGGCGTCGTGCTCCGTGCGCAGCGCATCAGCGTTGCCGCCCGGCGTGATCCAGCCTGGCGTAGGGATGCCG